>NZ_CP182350.1:1993549-2325807 GCF_048571185.1 Arcobacter denitrificans (SeqCode)
TTATGGAATATCTACTTTTTGAAGTACTTTTTGTAATATATAATCACTACTTATATCCATAGCCTGTGCTTCATAGGATAAAACAATTCTATGTCTTACTATATCTTTAAATACTAAGGCAATATCTATAGGAGTAACGTGGTTATTACCTCTTATGAAAGCTTTTGCTTTACTAGCTTTAAACATATCTATTGTTGCCCTTGGACTTGCTCCAAATTGAATATAATCTTTAATATCATCTAAACCATGTTTTTCAGGTTCTCTTGTAGCAAAAATAAGATTTACAATATATTGCTCTAACTCTTCATCTATATGAACATCAACAACTTCTTTTTTTAGATTTTCTAAATCTTCATTGCTAGCTACTACGTTTGGAGTTTCAAAAGAGTTCAGAGTTACCTTTTTTGCTATTTCAAACTCTTGTTCTTTTGAATTATAATCAAGTAAAATCTTAAACATAAATCTATCAAGTTGAGCTTCAGGTAACTCATAAGCACCTTGAGATTCGATTGGATTTTGTGTTGCCAGTACTAAAAATGGCAAATCCAAAGAATAAGTTTCATCAGCAATAGTTATTTGTTTTTCTTGCATAACTTCTAAAAGTGCAGATTGAACTTTTGCAGGGGCTCTATTTATCTCATCTGCTAAAAGAAGATTTGTAAAAATAGGACCTTTTTTTATGCTAAATTCTGCTGTTTTCATATTAAATATTTGAGCACCAATAATATCTGATGGAATCAAGTCAGGTGTAAATTGAACTCTTTTGAAATTTAGGCTCAAGCACTTTGATAAGGCTTTTACAGCCGTTGTTTTAGCAAGTCCTGGAACACCTTCAAGTAAAACATGTCCATCACATAAAAGAGCAATTAATAGAGCATCTATCATGTTCTCTTGACCAATAATAGATTTTGATAACTCTTTTTTTATTTCATTGACTTTTTCTAAATAATCCATTTAAAATTTCCTTTTTAAATCATAGGAAGATTTTATCGAAAATCATTTAATAAAATATTAAAGGTAACTTAGATAAAATCACGGTTCTATTTTATAGAAACCTCACATGTGTCAATCCTGGTCTGGGTTGTGACAAGTTAATTTTAACTTGACATTAAGGGACACAGAGGCTAAACCCAAATAAACATAAAACAAGGAAAAAATATGGTTACAATGAAAGACCTATTAGAATGTGGTGTACACTTCGGACACCAAACAAGAAGATGGAATCCAAAAATGAAAAAATATATTTTTGGTGTAAGAAAGAATATCTATATCATAGATTTACAAAAAACGTTAAGATACTTCAGATATACATATACTCTTATTAGAGATGCTGCTGCTGAAGGTCAAACAATGATGTTTGTTGGTACTAAAAAACAAGCTAGTCAAGCGGTTAAAGATGCTGCTATCTCTTGTGGTATGCCTTACGTTAATCATAGATGGTTAGGTGGGATGTTAACAAACTACGGAACAATTAAAAAATCAATTAGAAAATTAGAAATTATTAAAAAAATGAGAGAAGAAGGTCAACTAGATCTTTTAACTAAAAAAGAAGCATTAATGCTTTCAAGAAAAGAAGCAAAATTAGAATTATACCTAGGTGGTATAAAAGAAATGAATAAAATCCCTGATATGATGTTTGTACTTGATGCAGTTAAAGAAAAAATTGCTATTCAAGAAGCAAGAAGATTAGGAATTACTGTTGTTGCTCCTTTAGATACTAACTGTGATCCAGATGTAGTTGATTGGCCAATTCCAGGTAATGATGATGCAATCAGATCAATTCAATTATTTTGTAAAGAAATGGCTGCTGCAATGAACGAAGGTAAAGCTGCATATGCAGAAGCTAACGGTGAAGTTGCAGAAGTAGAAGAAGAAGTATCTACTGAAGAAGTAGCTGAAGTTGTTGCAGAAGCAGTTGCTGAAGGTGAAACTGAAGTTGAAACAGAAGCAGTAGAAACAACAAAGGAAGCATAAGATGGCTGGCGCAACTCCTAAATTAATTAAAGAATTAAGAGAAAAATCTGGTGCAGGAATGCTTGATTGTAAAAATGCATTGAATGAGTGTGATGGAAACATTGATGAAGCAATGAAATATTTAAGAGAATCTGGATTAGCAAAAGCTGCTAAAAAAGCTGGAAATGTAGCAGCTGAAGGGTTAATTACTATTTTAGTAAATGATGACTCTACTAAAGCTACTATGACAGAAATCAATTCTCAAACTGACTTTGTTGCTAAAAATGACCAATTTATTGGTTTAACAAATGAAGTTACTGCTCATGTACAAGCAGAAGGTTGTTCACAAAAAGAAGAACTATTAAAAACTACTATCAATGGTGTAAACTTTGAAGAGTATTTAAATGGTAAAATTGCAACAATTGGTGAAAATATTGTAACTAGAAAAATGGTAACAATTTCTTCTGATAATGGTGTTGTAAATGGTTATGTTCACTTAGGAAAAGTAGGGGTTGTATTAGCTGCTACTTGTGCTGATGGAGCAAAAGAAAAAACTAAAGAATTATTAAAAAAAGTTGCTATGCATGCAGCTTCAATGAAACCAACAGTTATCTCTTATAAAGATTTAGATGCTGACTTTATTGAATCTGAAAACAAAGCAATTATCGCTGATATTGAAAAGTTAAATGAAGAGCTTGTAAGACTTGGTAAACCTTTAAAAAGAATTCCTGAGTTTGTTTCAAGAGGTCAATTAACTGATGAAGCTTTAGTTAAAGCTGAAGAAGATATGAAAGCTGAGTTAAAAGCTTCTGGTAAACCTGAAAAAATCTGGGATAAAATTATTCCAGGTCAATTAGCTAGATTTGTAGAAGACAATACTCAATTAGATAAAACATATGCACTATTATCTCAATCTTACGTTATGGATGATTCAATGACAGTTGAGCAAGCTATTAAAGCTTGTGATGAGTCAATTGAAATCGTTGAGTATGTTAGATTTGAACTTGGTGAAGGTGTTGAGAAAAAAGAAGAAGATTTTGCAGCAGAAGTTGCTGCACAAATGGCTTAATAAATATTATTAAGAAATTAATAAAAAGAGGTTTTTACCTCTTTTTATTTAAGACTGGAGAAAAATGAACGACCAGCCTATACTACATGCTAAAAATATCTCTCATAAGTTTGATTATGAACTTTTTAATAATATAAACCTCACGTTAAATAAAAAAGAATCAATTGCAATTATTGGAAAAAGTGGAAGTGGAAAGTCTACTTTACTAAACATTATCTCATCTTTATTAAAACCAAATATAGGTGAAGTAATTTTTGATAATAAAAATATTTATACAATAAAAAATAAAAACCTTTTAAAGATAAGAAGAGGAGATTTTGGTATAATATTTCAAGCACATTATCTTTTTAGAGGATTTACTGCTAGTGAAAATTTGCAAATTGCACAATTTTTAAGTAATGAAACTATAGATGATAAGCTTTTAGAAAAGCTAGGTATAAGTCATGTTTTACATCAAGGTATTGGTGAATTAAGTGGTGGTCAACAGCAAAGATTATCTATTGCTAGGGTTTTAACAAAAAAACCAAAAATAATTTTTGCTGATGAACCAACAGGAAATTTAGATAAAGATACTGCACATGATGTGATGAATACCTTATTTGAATATATAAAGTCTAATGATGCTGGATTAGTTCTTGTTACACATGAAGAAGATATTGCTTTTAAATGTGACAAAGTTTATAAACTAGTCGATTTGGAATTACAGGAGATTAAGTGACATTACTGTTGATTACAAAAACTAATATGGTAGTTAAAATTTTTGATTTAATATGTACTAAATTGGAGATAAAACTGTTTGTACAAGATAATACTAGCATTAGCAAAAATTATGATTTTATAGTTGTTGACCAAGATTTGGTTGATGAAAAGTTTAATATTATTAAACAAATGTCATCAAAAATTGGTGCAATTTCAAATGAAGAACTTCCCTTTGATAAATCAAGAGACTTTTTAATTTCAAGACCATTTTTACCTCATGATTTATATACTATTTTATTAGAACAAATAGAAAATGTAAAAGAAGAAGCAAAACAAGAACGAGATAGTAAAAATAAGTTTTCTCATGAAGATGACGAAATTGAAGGAATCTCAGACTATATTGAGACCTTGGCCGATGATATTGCTTATGATATTGAAGATGAGGGTGATGAAAGTATTATTTCAATTGCTGCATTAAAAAATGGTGGCATCTTAGATAAAAGTGAATTAGGAAAAATCAATTCTATATTAAATGATGATAATTTACAAGAGAGATTTCAAAAAGAGTTTGTAGATGAATCTGAGATGAGTGAAACAGACTGGAAAGATCTTTCACAAATTATTGATGATGCTTTAGGTGAAGTGAGTGAGTATGAATTTGATTTAAATAACAATGAGCCATATGAGCTTATACTAAATAAATATAATATAGATGAATTAAGACCGCTACTGACAAAATGCAATCAATCAATAATTGATAGGTTGTCGCAAGGTAATGTTATTGATTTAAGATTATCATTGAACAAAGGCTAATAAATTGATAAATGAAAAAAAAGGTGCTATTTTAATAATCTCAGGACCTAGTGGATGTGGAAAATCAACACTTTTAAAAGAGGTCTACAAAGACATAGATGATTATTACTTTTCTATTTCTACAACAACAAGAGCTCCAAGAGTTGGAGAAACAGATGGAATTGATTACTTTTTTGCTAAAAAAGAAGATTTTTTAGAAGATATTGAAGCTGGACATTTTTTAGAGTGGGCAGAAGTACATGGAAATTATTATGGAACATCTTTAAAACCTATTAAAAAAGCTTTAGAAAAAGGAAAACTTGTAATTTTTGATATTGATGTACAAGGGCATGAGATTGTAAGAAAAAAACTCAATGATATAACTACTTCTGTTTTTATTACAACACCCTCATTAAATGAATTGAAAATGAGATTACAAAACAGAAATACTGATAGTGATGATATTATTGATAATAGAGTTGAAAATGCAAAATATGAGATAAAGTATTTCCAAAAATATGATTACTTTATAGTAAATGATGACTTAGATACAGCAAGTAAACAGCTTGTAGGAATTGCAAATGTTACTAGAATCAAAAGTAAACTTTTTGATTCTAAGTTATATGAGAGTTGGATAGGTTAGATTTTATCTTTAGCCTCTGGCTTCCCAAAATGGTAACCTTGGCAGTAATCAATATCTAACCCTTTGATTCTTTCGTAAATCTCTTCTGATGAGACAAATTCAGCCACAGTTTTAAATCCAAATTTTCTAGAGAAATCTGCTATTGTTTCTACAATAATTTGTTGGTTTTTAGAGGTGTCAATTTTTTTAATAAGTGAACCATCAATCTTAACAAAATCAATATTTAAGTTTGTAAGCATGTTAAAGTTTGAATATCCAGCCCCAAAATCATCAACTCCAACACTACAACCTAAAGATTTAACTTTATCTATAAATGTTGTAACAGTATCAAAGTTATTTATCTCTTCAGACTCTAAAATCTCAAACTCTAAAAGGTGAGTATAGTCTTTATTTTCTTCTAATGTATCATAAATCTTTTTAGTTGTTTTATTATTTGTTATATCATCAAAAGAGATATTAACTGCAACTCTTTTACCTTGTTCTTTTATTAGTCCAATTGCTTCTAGAAGCATAATCTCTATGATATAAGAGTATAGTTTAGCTTTTTTTGCAATATCTAAAAATTTAATTGGAGCAATTACTTCACCTTGTTCATTTATGTATCTAATTAGTGCTTCATATTTATATATTTCTTGAGTTTTTGTATCAACTATTGGTTGATAAAAAGCCACAAAAAGGCCCTCTTTTAAACCTTTTTTTACCTCTTTTACCCATTTGATATTATCTTCAAAAGATTCTTGAATATTAAAAGAGTTATCATAAACTAAAATTTGTTCAAATCTTTTTCTAGCATAGTTAATAACACGCTCTGTATATTTGTAAGCTAACTTGTTATCAGCACATGCAATACCAATAGTTACATTTAAATCTATCTCATTTTCTTCAATAAAAATAGCATTTTCTTCTATATGATTTGCAAATTTTTCACAAAGTGCTTCAAAATCTTTTATATCCATAGCATAATCTTTTGCCACAACTGCAAACTTATCTGATTCTATTCTATAAACTCTATACTCTTCTGATGCGAAAAATTGTTTTATTATCATAGAAAATTCTATAAGAAGTTTATTACCATTATCTTCACCAAAAAGGTCATTTATAGTTGAAAACTTATCGATATTGATAAGTGCCATCAAATCTTGGGCTGTTAATTCTAAATCTTTTTTTAGTTTGTTTCTGTTTGGAAGTCTTGTTAGTTTATCAATATATAAATCTTTTAATTCATGATATAAAAGTGATTGACTCATTACTTGTAAAAGTTTTTTCATATCTATTGGTTTTAAGATATATTTATCAACTCCAATATCAATAGCTTCAAGTAAATACTCAGTATTTGAGAAAGCTGTTGCCACAATAATTGGAATATTTGAATTTATTTTTTTAATCTCTTTAATCATGTCTAGACCATTCATTTGTGGCATATTAACATCTGTAATTATTAAATCGATTTCTTCCTCATGTTCTTTAAAAAGCTCTAGCCCCTCAAGTCCATTTTCTGCAACATACTGTTTATTTGTAAAACCCTTTAAAATATTTAGAGTAATATCTCTAAGAGATTTTTCATCTTCAGCATATAGTATTGTAATATTTTTCAAAATTGAAATATTATTAATCATTAATCAAAACTCCAAAAATTATAGGATATAATGTAAATTATATTATATCTAAATAGTAGCATAAAAAAATTTAAAATATAGATATTAGGAATGTTTGGGTGCCAAAAGTAAAATGTAATCACTGTCATTTAGAGTTTGATGAAAGTGTTATGATTAAAGAACAAACTCTAAATTTTTGTTGCAAGGGGTGTCAGGGTGTATATAATCTTTTACAAGATGAAAACCTTGACTCTTTTTATGACAAACTTGGAAATAAAACAATACAACCTCCTATTGAAGCAAGTAGTGATTTAAATAAATTTGATACTCAAAGTTTTGAAAAAATATATGTATCTTCAAATGATGATGGATATAAAGAGGTTGATTTAATTATTGAAGGAATTCATTGTGCTGCTTGTATTTGGCTAAATGAAAAAGTTTTATTTAATACTGATGGTATAATCGATGCTAATATTAATTTTACTAATAATAAAGCAAAAATTATTTGGGATAGTGAAAAAATTGCTCTTTCAAAGATAATTGAAAAAATTAGAAGTATAGGTTATAACGCTTTTGCTTATAACTCTAAAATTGCTGATGAAAAAGCATCTCAAGCAAAAAGAGATTACTTTATAAGAATGATGGTTGCTGTATTTGCAACAATGAATATAATGATGCTTTCTGTTGCAAAATATACGGGTTTTTTTACTGGAATTACTCCTGAAGTTAAGCATCTTATTCATATAGGAGAGTTTATATTATCAACTCCTGTGTTGTTTTATAGTGGATGGATTTTTTACAGGGGCGCTTATTATGGCTTGAAAAACCGTATATTAAATATGGATTTTTTAGTTAGTTCAGGGGCAAGCTTCACCTATATTTATTCTCTTTTTATACTTTTTGGGGCAAAAGGCGAGAGTTATTTTGACTCTGTTAGTATGATTATTACTTTTGTGTTAGTTGGAAAGTACCTTGAAGTAATTGGTAAAAAATCAGCTGTAGATACTTTAGATACAATAAAAAGTCAAATACCCCTTGAGGCTACAGTTATAAAAGATGGCAAAAGAGTTGAAGTATCTGTTGAAGATATATCTCTTGGAGATATTGTTGAACTAAAAACTGGTGATAAAGCATCTGTAGATGGTGTAATAGTAAGTGGTGAAAGCTCTTTTGATGAATCATCTATTTCAGGAGAATCAATACCTATTTATAAAAAAATAGATGATGTTGTTTTATCAGGTACATTAAACCAAGACTCTTTAGTGCAGTACAGAGTTAGCAAAACTTTTAAAGACTCTACTTTGAACTCTATTGTTACCCTTTTAGAAGACTCCCTTGCTTCAAAACCAAAGATAGAACATAAAGCAAATGAGATATCAAAAGGATTTTCTGTTGCGATTTTGAGTTTATCTATTCTCACCTTTTTAGTTTGGTATTTTTTAGGAATAGACTTAGGCTTTGACTATGATGGAGTTAATCACTTTGAAAAATCATTTATAGTAGCTATTTCTGTTATTGTTATTGCTTGTCCTTGTGCCTTAGCCCTTGCAACTCCCATAGCAAGTTTAATTGGAATCTCTGAATTAGCAAAAAAAGGTCTTCTTTTTAAAGAAGCAAAATTTATAGAAGAGTTAGCAAGAGCTACAAAACTTGTAGTTGATAAAACAGGAACTATAACAAACGGCAAGTTATCTGTAGTAAAAGCTAGAGTTATGGATGATAATATTCATAAATTAAATTTACTCTATTCATTGTTAGATAGTTCATCCCATCCAATTAGCATCTCTATAAAAGAGTATTTAGAAAAAAATTATAAAAATTTAACTCTAAAAAACCTAGAAGAGATTAAAACTTTACAAGCTAAAGGAATGCTTGCAAAGTATAAAAATGTAGATGACAAAGAGTTTGAAATAATTGGTGGAAATCAAAAACTCATGGAAGAGTTTGCAATAAGATACAAATTTGATTCTAACAACTCTGTATATTTATTTGCTATAAATAAAAAAGTTATAGCAACTTTTGAATTAAAAGATGAGATAAAAGAGTATGCAAGTGAATTTGTATCAAATAGCATAAAAAATGGTATTGATGTAATAATGTTAACTGGAGATAATGAAAATGTAGCTAAGCAGGTTGCCAAAAAAGTTGGAATTAAAAGTGTAGTAGCAAATATAAATCCAATACAAAAAGCCCAATATGTAAATAAACTAAAAAGTGAAGGTCATACAGTGGTTATGGCTGGGGATGGAGTAAATGATTCTGTAGCACTTAGTAGTGCAAATGTTTCAGTTGCAATGGGAAATGGCGCAGATATATCTATTGCTGTATCAGATATTGTATTGTTAAATAACTCTTTAAAGAGCTTAAATGAAGCCTTTGTAATCTCACGAAAGACCTATAAGTTTATTAAACAAAATTTATCAATATCTTTAATATATAATTTAGTTACAATTCCCCTAGCAATGGCAGGATTTGTAATACCATTAGTTGCAGCATTATCTATGAGTTTAAGTTCACTATTAGTTGTTGCAAATTCACTTAGAATAAAAGGAAAATAGATGATAGAAGATACGCTTTTTATGATGTTAATTGTTGGACTAATAGTTGCATTTGCAATTTTAGGAATGTTTATATGGGGTGCAAAAACAGGTCAATTTGATGATAGTCATAAAATGATGGATGGCTTACTTTTTGATTCACAAGATGATTTAAATGATGCCATTAATAGAGAAAATAAAAAAGAGTCGCAAAAAGAAGAAAAAAAAAGTAAGCCAAAAAATTGACTTACTTTTAAGAAGCTATAACCAAATGATTATAATTTAGAGATTTCTTCTGACATAGCTTTGATTTCAGCAGGAGAAAGTCTAGCAACTTGACCTTTCATAACACCTTTCATAGCTCCACCGTAAGAACCGTCTTTATAACCTTTAAGAGCAGTTTCAATTTTTGCAGCATCCCAACCTTTTACGATTTGAGATTTACCTAAAGCAGCTTTCTCAAAATTTGCACCATGACATCCTTTACATGCAGCAATATTTGCAGCCATTAGTGAAGCAGCAGCAATTAACGTTCCTAAAACAATTTTTTTCATTTGTTCTCCTTATAATTTGAGGCTTTATTTTACCTAGAAATTCTTTTTTTTAGCTTAGATTAATCCATTATTTAATATAGAGATAATTTTGTATAAAGTCTAGTTGTTATATAGTTAAGAAATAAATTATTTTGGGTAGAAAATGGATAATGATAGCTTTGTTCTTCAAATAAAAGAGCTAAACTTTGGATATAAAAAAGATAAATTAATATATGAAAACTTTTCTTTAGATTTAAAAAAATCAGAAATTAAAGCAATAGTAGGTTCAAGTGGAAGTGGTAAAAGTACACTGTTTGAACTTATAACTAATAATCTAAAACCTCTAAAAGGAGAGATTAACTCTTCTAAAATAGCTTCCATATACCAAGACCCTTATAGCTCTTTTCACCCTACATACCCTATACTTGAACAAATAAATGATGTTATTTTAGATCTTGATATTCTTGAATTAAAAGATTTATTAAAACAGTTAAATTTAGAGTATGATTTAATTGAGAAAAAGCCCCATGAATTAAGTGGAGGACAACTACAAAGGTGTTCAATACTTCGAGCACTTCTTATGAAACCTGAACTTTTATTGGTGGATGAAGCAACATCTGCTTTGGATAATATAATTGCCCTTGATGTTATGAAGTTAATCTTGAAATTTTTGCCTAATTATGGAATACTTTTAATAACCCATGATTTACACTTGGCAGCTTGGTGTAGTGATGAAATTATAAAATTGGAAAGTGATGAATAATGACAATAAAAAAGCCTTAGTTCTTTTGAATATGGGTGGTCCCAGAGATAAAGATGAACTAGAGATGTTTTTACGTAATATGTTTAATGATAAAAACATCATAACAGTAAAAAGTGATATCTTAAGATCTTTTATAGCCTCTATGATTGTATTAACCAGAAAAAACTCTGCTTGGCAAAACTATGAGGCTATTGGTGGATGTTCTCCTTTAAATAAATTAACAGAAGATTTGGTATCTAAATTAAATACAAGGCTTGAAGAGTATGAAGTTTTTCAAGTTATGCGATACACACCACCTTTTGCTCCAAAGTGTATACAGCAACTAAAGCAAAAAAACATAAAAGATGTAGTTCTTCTTCCTTTGTATCCTCAATATTCAACTACAACTACCAAGTCATCTTTAGAAGATTTTATGGAAATTGCAAAAGATGAGTTTAATATAAAAGTAATAAATCCTTTTTATAAAAATGAAAAGTATAATGATAAAATTACAGATGATATAATCAATAGTATAGAAGATTCAAAATCATATAATCTTATATTTTCAGCACATGGCTTACCTCAAAAAATAGTTGATGCAGGTGACCCATATGAAAAACAAGTAAATGAACATGTAAAAATATTATCACAGATATTAAAACAAAAAGCAATAGAATTTGAATCAATCTCTTTAGCATATCAATCAAAAGTTGGTCCAATGAAATGGTTAACCCCCTCTTTAGAGGATAGATTAAGTGAACTAAAAGAGAAAGATGTACTTATATATCCAATTGCATTTATAGTAGATAATTCAGAAACTATGTTTGAACTTCATCTTGAGTATGAAGAGATTGCAAAAGAAATTGGGGTAAAAGATTATAAAGTTGTAAGTTGTGTAAATGATAGTGATGAGTTTATAGAGGTAATAAAAGATTTGATAAAGGGGTAATAATGTCTAATTCTATACTTTTAAAGATTGCAAAGGATGCAATTGAAGAAGAACTTTACAATAAATCAAAAATAGATAGGGTTGATTTGGAAGCTAGTTTTGATTTTTTAAATGAGCAAAGAGCCTGTTTTGTAACACTTAAACTAGAAGATAGACTTAGAGGTTGTATTGGCTCATTATTACCTGATAAAAAATTAATAGATGACGTGATAGCAAATGCTCAAAATGCAGCTTTTAGAGACTTTAGGTTTCAACCTTTATCTAAAAAAGAGTTTGAAAAAGTAGAAGTTGAAATCTCACTTTTAACTATTCCTAAGATGGTGATATATGATTCAATTGATGAATTAAAAGAAAAAATTAGACCAAATATCGATGGAGTGATTTTAAAGCAAGAACAAAATAAAGCAACCTTTTTACCACAAGTTTGGGATGAATTACCAAATTTTGATGATTTTTTTGAAAATCTAAGTTTGAAAGCTGGATTGGACATAGGTTCCCTTACTCATTTTCCTGAAATCTTTACCTATCAAGTTGAAAAGGTAAAATGATAAAAAACAAGATGAATTATTCTGGAAGTTTTTATCCAGATAAAAAAGATGAACTTTTAAGATATTTTGAATTTTTTAGTCAAAATCAACAAAATATAAATTTAGATATAAAGCCAAGGGCAATAATTGTACCCCATGCAGGATATATATACTCAGGTATGGTAGCAAATATTGCATATAGTAAAATAAAAGATTTAAAAGTAAAAAGAGTAATAGTAATAGGACCTTCTCACAGACACTTTTTAACTGGTGCCTCAGTTAGTCTCTTTGATAGCTATGAGACTCCTTTAGGTGATATAGATATTGATAAAGAGTTTGGATTAGATTTAATCAAAAAGTATGATTGTTTACATTTTGATGAAAATGCCCATATGGAACACTCAACAGAGACACAAATCCCTTTTATAAAAAACTATTTGGATACTAAAGTTTTAGAGATAGTTTATGGAAAACTTGATTATAAAGAGTTATCTAAAATCTTATCAAACCTTTTTAAAGATAAAGATAATTTTATAATAATAAGTACTGATTTAAGTCATTTTTACTCTTTAGAAGAAGCAAATATTTTAGACCAAACTTGCATAGATGCCATAAAAAACAAAGATTTAATAAAAATAGATGAGGGCTGTGAAGCTTGTGGAATGGTAGGAGTGAAAGCTTTACTTAAATCATCAAAAGAGCTTAATTTTGAAATAGGTTTTTTAGATTATAAAACAAGTTTTGAAGTTACAAAAGATAAATCAAGTGTAGTGGGATACACGTCATTTTTGCTAGGAGAGAGTGTTGGCATTTAGTTTAAAGAAGTTTATATCATTTTTTTTGGAACCTTTTACTTTTGGTTTCTTGATATTATTGTTAGCATTTATTTTTTTATTTTTTAATAGTTACAAAAAAGCTAAAGTATTTTTATTTATAGGATTGATGTATTTTTTTTTAGTTTCAAGTTCAATATTTTCAAATCTTTTAATGTCACCTTTGGAAAACAAATATAAAAATCAAGAAGATATTGATATATCTAAAATAGAGTATATTTTACTACTTGGTGGAGATTTTAAAGCTAGATTTGATGAAGTAGTTAAATTAAGCAAAGAAATACAAGATGCAAAAATAATTACATCAGGATATGAAGGAAGTAGAATCATACCTGAAGCTATAGAAGCAAGAGATAGATTAATAAGTTATGGAATAACAAATAATAGAATAATAATACAAGAAAAACCAAAAGATACCATAGAAGAGGCAATATCCATAAAAAAACTTTTAAAAGATAAACCCTTTATTTTAGTAACAAGTGCTTCCCATATGCCAAGGGCAATGGAGATATTTAAACAACAAGGATTAAATCCAATTGCAATGCCAACTGCTTTTACTATAAAAGAAAATAGACCTAACAGTTATTTGAGTATTGGGAATATAAAGAAAGTTCATATGGCCGTACATGAATATTTAGGTCTTATTTGGTTTAAAATAAAAACAACTTTAAATAAGTGACTTTATTTAGATATACTTACAAAAATCAAAAGAAACGGAATAACTAACTTGAATGAAAAAATTGAATTAGGAGTAATTAATACCCTAAAAGTTAATAGATTAACAGAACCTGGAATATACTTAGAAGCCCTTGATGAAGAGGTAGTTTTATTACCAAATGCATATATTAGAAGTGATATGCAAATAGGTTCATTAGTTGATGTATTTATTTATACAGACTCAGAAGATAGACTTGTTGCAACTACCCTTAAGCCATATGCTATGAAAAATGAGTTTGCTTGTTTAGAAGTTGTTGATACTGCAAGGTTTGGTGCTTTTGTTGATATTGGTCTACCAAAAGATTTACTTGTACCAATCAATAAACAAACTTCAACATACAATGTAGGTGCTAGAAAAGTTCTAAGAGTTATAGAAGATGAAAAAACACAAAGATTAATAGCAACAGAAAAATTTACTCAATATTTATTAAAAGATATAAAAGATTTAGAGAAAAATAATGAGGTAATGATTCTATTATATTCTAAAACGCCTTTGGGCTTTAAGGTTATTGTAAATAATTTATATGATGGAATGATCTTCCATACAGAAATCTTTGAAAATATAAACGTTGGTGATATAAAAAAAGCTTACATTAAAAATATAAGAGATGATGGAAAACTTGATTTATCATTGCAAAAAATTGGACAAAAAAAGTCTGGTGACAACTCCCAAAGAGTTTTAGAGATTTTAAAACAAAACAGTGGTAAACTTGACTTTACCTATAAAAGTGATGCTGAAGATATTAAAAATGTATTTGCAATGAGTAAAAAAGCCTTTAAATCAGCACTTACAAAACTAATATCAGAAGAAAAAATTATATTAGAAGATAGTTGTATAAAAGTTAAATAATTTAGAAAACTATAGTTGTAATATCTAATTAAGATAATTTTTATCCTATTTAATTATAATTTCACAATAAATTTTTAATAAGGAAATAAAATGGCAACAACAAAATTACAAGGAAACCTAGTAAACTTAGCTGGAAATGACGTAAATGTAGGAGATAAAGCTCCAATTGTAAATGTAGTAGGACAAGACTTAGCTGAAATTGAAATTGGAAATAAAGCACAAGTAGTGGTTATTGTTCCATCTTTAGATACACCTGTTTGTGCAGCAGAGACTAGAAAGTTCAATGAAGAAGCAGCAGGAACTGAAGCAGAAGTTGTAGTTGTATCTATGGATTTACCATTTGCAATGGGAAGATTTTGTACAACTGAGGGAATTGAAAACTTAAAAGTTGGGTCTGACTTTAGAAATAAAGATTTTGCAAATGCTTATGGTGTATTAATTTCTGATGGACCTTTAGCTGGAGTTACTTGTAGAGCAATTTTTATTATCAATGCAAATGGTGTAGTAACTTATAAAGAGATTTGTGAAGAGATTACAGAAGAGCCAAATTATGATGCAGCATTATCTGCTCTTAAAGAAGCGACATCAACTGCTTGTTGTGGAACTTGTCAGTAATCAATGAATCAAATCAAAAAAAAATATACAATCTCTTAAATTTATAGGAGATTGTATTATGAAAAACTGGTATACTAAATTTATATCTCAACCACATCAAGTATTTTTTACAAATGCTACACTTTTTTTACTACTTTTTATTTTAGCACTATTTTTAAACTATTCAGGTATTGTAACTTTAAAAGTTTCTTTACAAATATTTCATGCATATGCTTTGATATTTATAGTTTTTATTCAGTTCTTTTTAGGCTTTTTATTTGTAGTTTTTCCAAAATTTTTACTTCAAGCTGATGTCTCTTCTAAAGTTTATATGAAACAAGTCTTTTTATATTTTATAGGTTCATTAGGTTTTTATATATCTATTTTTACAAGCATTAGTTTAAATATCTTTTTTGCATTTTTTCTTTTTTGTGTTCAATTAGTAAGTTTTAAAACCCTATATGATATTCACATAAAATCAACAACAAAAGATAAAAAAGACACCTTTTGGGTACTTATATCATTTTTTATAGGACTTGTTGCAAACTTTATATTTATTTGCTCTTTTATTCAATCAGATATCTCACAACTATTACAACAGTTTTCAATAAATAGTGGTTTTTATCTTTTTATATTTATGCTGATATTTTCTATAGCTCAAAGAATGGTTCCATTTTTCTCTTCTGCAAAAATACCAGGATATAAAATCAATAAATCAAAATATCTTTTAGAGAGTGTATTTGTCTTGCTAGTTTTAAAAGTTTTTATATTAACTTTTTTAACAACACCCTATAATCTTCCAATAGATATTGCTTTATTTGCTGTTTTTGCAAGAGAGTTTATAAAATGGAAAATTTCAGTAAGAAATATAAGTGCTATCATGTGGGTTTTATATCTATCTTTGTATTGGATTCCTATTGGATTTTTCTTATCAAGTGTAGAGTCAATTCTTTATTTGTATGATAATTCAATTGTATTTGAAAAGAGTATTATTCATGTTTTTGCCTTGGGATATTTTTGTACTATTCTTTTAGGTTTTGGTACAAGAGTTACTTTAGGACATTCAGGAGCAGTTCCAACTGCAAACAATTTTACCGTTATTTTATATTTAGCTTTTCAATTAGTTGTCCTTTTGAGACTATTTACTGCATATAGCATAAACTTTTCTTTTGATTATCTATTTTTTATAAATTTAAGTGCAATATCTTTTTTACTTCTGTTTATCCTTTGGTCATCAAAATATATTGTGATACTTCTAAAAGGAAAATAGTAATTTCATAAACTACACATATCCTTAACATTTTTAAAATAAAATAAATAAGAAGAAAAAGGATATGTTATGAATATAAATCAAAATGAAATAACTCCTGAAGAACTATTTGAAAATAGAAGAAAGTTTATAAAACTAGGAGCAGCATCAGTAATAGCAAGTTCTACTTTGATGGAACTTATGGCAAAAGAGAATTTGCCAACTTCAAACTTATCATACAAAAAAGATACAAATCCAAATAATTTAGAACTTAATAGCTTTAAACAAATCACTTCATATAATAACTTCTATGAATTTACCACTTCAAAAGAGGGTGTTAAACATATGGCACACACTTTAGTTACAACTCCTTGGACTATTGAAGTTGATGGTCTTGTAGAAAAACCCTTTACAATTGATATGCAAGATATTATGAAAAAATATTCACTTGAAGAGAGAATTTATAGATTTAGATGTGTTGAAGGATGGTCTATGGTTGTACCTTGGATTGGCTTTGAATTAGGAAAATTTATAAAGGACTGTAAGCCTTTAAGTGATGCAAAATATGTGAGATTTGAAACTCTTTGGGATGATGAAATGTTTCCAGACCAAGCAAGGGGAGTTTTTGGAAATATAAAAAGATACCCATATGTTGAAGGTCTAAGAATGGATGAAGCTATGAATCCACTTACTATATTAAGTGTTGGGCTTTATGGTAAAACTTTAGAAAATCAAAATGGAGCACCTATTAGGTTGGTTGTGCCTTGGAAATATGGATTTAAATCTATAAAATCAATTGCAAAAATATCTTTTGTAAAAGATGAGCCTTTAAATAGTTGGCAAGATATGGCTCCACATGAATATGGCTTTTATGCAAATGTAAATCCAAAAGTTGACCATCCAAGATGGAGTCAAAAAAGAGAGAGAGTCTTGGGTAAACTATTTAAACAAAAAACACTTATGTTTAATGGATATGAAAAAGAGGTTGCACATTTGTATAAAGGCATGGATTTAAGAAAGAATTTCTAATGAAAGTTTTTATTTTTATATTACTGCTTTTACCATCTTTTATTTTATCCTATGAGGTTTTTTATTTACAAAATGTTATTGACCCCATAAAGTATATCTATAGTGTAACAGGGGCAATAGCACTAATCTTACTATTTTTTACTACAACTATATCTTTAATAAAAAGCTGGATAAATCTAATCTCATATAGAAAAATGATAGGCTTATTCTCTTTTTATTATGCCTTTTTACATTTTCTTAATTTCATAATATTAGATATGGAGTTAGATTTAAATTTTGCCCTTGAAGAGACACTAGATAAACCATTTATCTATCTTGGTATGATAGCTTTTCTTATACTTATGTTTATGGCAATTACCTCTTTTGGAAAATTATTTAAATTGTATTTTAGGTATCATAAGGTTATTTATATTGCCTTAGCACTTACAACTATCCACTTTATAATGGCACAAAAAGCTTTATCAATTCCTCAAATGGGATATGTGGGAATAATATTAATCATAGCTTATTTTAAATTTAGACAAAGAGTGAAATTAAATTAAATCACTCTTTTTTATATAATCAGCTACTCTAAATGAGTTGGCATAGATTGTCCAAGTATAAGGAACACTTCCTCCTGTAGGCATAAAACTTCCATCTGTTATGAAAAGATTTTTTATATCATGGCTTTGACAATATTTATTTAAGACAGATTTTTTAGGGTCATCTCCAAACCTACAACCACCAGCTTGTAAGTTTGCAGAGGGAAGTGGAGAAATATTACTTTGAATATCTTTTGCACCCATTTGTTTTAAAACATCAACTGCTTTTTGTGCTAAAAATTCTCCTACCTTTACATCTTGGGGGTGAGCTCCAATTCGTATTGTGGCAACTGGAACCCCATACTTATCTTTATATTTTTCATCAATAGATACAAAGCAATCATCATTTGGCATCCAGTCTGTAAAAACTTCAAAGTTTAGAACTCTTGATTTTGTAAAATTTTTATATATCTTATTTTGTAACTCTTTTCCAAATAAAAGATTTCCATTATCATCAGATTTTAATCTTAACGCTCTTCTTATAGGATTTGCATGTTCAAATAGAAAATCAATAGTTCCACCTTTGAACTCTTCAGTAAAATACCAATCTTGCAAACCTCTATTTACGAAATAGCCAGTTTGAAACAGTTTGTTTTTACTTAATAAGTTTGTGTCTATTGTAGCACTTCCTGTTCCTCCACCTGTAAAAAGCAGGTTTTTCCCAACTTGCCCTGAAGAGTTTGCCAAGCCATTTGGAAAATCACTGTTCTTAGAGTTTAATAGAAGTCTTGAACTCTCTACTGCTTGGGCTGCTAGAATAAAAAGTTTTGCTTCTACACTTTTTTGTATTTTTTCTTTTGTATAATAAACAGCTTTTTGTATTTTTTTATCTTTATTTGTAAGAAGTTTAAAGACAAAAGCATTTGGTATTATGGTTATGTTATTTGTCTCTAGTGCTGGCTGAATAAGTGCTGCTCTTGAGCTTCCTTTTGCCCCACTAGAGCAAGCATATGAACCACAATAGTTAGAGTAATAACAAGCATTTCTAGCATTTTTCTTTTGGGAAATAATTGCTCTGGGGACTTTGTATGAAACATAATCTAGCTCTTTACAAGCTTTATCTATTAGCTCAACTACTGGATGTTCTTCTAATCTTGGGTAGGCGTATTTTTTACTGCTTCTAGGTTCCGCATGTTTATATTTGGTATACTCTCCTGATACTCCAATAACTTTTTCTACTTTGTCATAGTATGGCTCCATATCTTCATAGCTTATAGGCCAATCTTCAACATTACTATTTGCATATTCTCCATAAGTTGATTTGAGTTTGAAATCATTTGGTTTAAGTCTATGAAAATACCCACTCATAAAGTTAGAAGAACCACCTAAAAAGTTCCCATTCCAAAAACTCCAGCCAGTCTCATAGGTAGGGAACTTATACCATTTTCCATCATCAAACTTCTCTTCTATAACATGGTATTCATCTTTTAAATTGGGAGTAAATACATCTCTTCTTGCATATGCAATTTCATCTTTAGAAAAATCTTTTTCACTATAAATATCACCTTTTTCAAGGATTAAAACTTTTTTCCCCTCTTTTGCAAGAGTATAAGCTATAGGTCCTGCACCAGCACCACTTCCTATTATACAAACATCATAAATCAATTTTAGCTCCATATTTTTTCTTTGGTCTTGGGTTTCCTGCTTTGTGTTTTAGTGCCATCCAAGCTGATTGAAATTTATTTCCACCATAAATTGGGTCACTAAGCATGGCTTCTATTGCATAATAAACTAATATATTTAACCATGTGTTTCCGTATTCACTCTCATTTGCTTGTTTGATAATTTTTAGTTTCTCTTTTTTTAAAGCTTTGAAAAACTCTGGAAAACTCTCCTTAAATACTTTTGCACCGTTTAAAATAAGTTCTAAATCATCTTTGTCAAAGGTTTTGTGGTCAATATTTTGTTTTAGATATGCAACACTTCCAAACTCTTTTGCACTTGGCATTTTGCCAGTTTTTGGCATAAGTATATTTTGTACTTCTTGAATAGTTTTCCAAACTTCATCATCAACATCTTTGGCTAATAGATAAGTATCAATTAGTATTGGGCTTATTGTACTGAGTTTTAAAAATGTTCTTCTTTTCATACTTTCATCTTATATAAAATTTGTAAATCTTTTGTGTAGTAATAATTGTAGCATAGCTAAATATTTTTACTATTTAATAAAGCAGTTTATGATACTATTCGCAAATGACAATAAAAAAGAACTTACAATAAATGCCCTTATCTAACCTAAATGAAGAACAATTAGCAGCAGCCACATGTAAACCAGGTTTTAACCTTATAATTGCTAGTGCAGGCACTGGAAAAACATCTACTATTGTAGGAAGAATTGCAAACTTAATTAATGGTGGAGTTAAACCATCTGAAATAATTCTTTTAACCTTTACAAACAAAGCAGCCCAAGAGATGATACAAAGGGTTTCTAAATTTTTTGGTAAAGATACAGCTGGTGAGATTATGGCTGGAACTTTTCATAGTCTAAGTTACAAACTAATAAAAAAACTAAATATAAATATAACACTAAAACAGCCAAATGAGTTAAAAACACTTTTTAAATCTATTTATGAAAAAAGAGTATTTTTTGAAAGAGATGATTCAACTTCTCCTTATGATGGCGGTTATTTATATGATATTTATTCACTTTATTTAAACTCGAAAAATAATGAAGAGTTTGGAGATTGGATAACTGAAAAAAGTGCTGGGCATGAGATTTATACAGATATTTATGAAGATGTAATTCAAGAGTTTCATAAGTTAAAAAAAGAGTATGGATATGCAAATTTTGATGACTTGCTAACGATTATGCTTGAATTACTTGAAACAAACGAGTTTGATTTTAAAGAGATACTTGTGGATGAATATCAAGATACAAATCCTTTGCAAGGTAGATTATTAGAAGCCTTTAAACCTAAATCTCTTTTTTGTGTTGGTGATTATGATCAAAGTATTTATGCCTTTAATGGCTCTGATATTGGTATTATCTCTACATTTGCCAATAGATATGAGGGAGCAGAGGTTTTTACTCTGAGAAAAAACTATCGTTCAACAAGGCCAATTTTACAACTTGCTACAAAAGTAATTGAGCATAATGAAAGGGTTTATGATAAAAACCTTGAAGTAGTTAGACAAGAAGAAGAACACTCTCCTAGATTATTGACCTTTAGTGAGCTTTTTGATCAGTATGAACATATCTCAAAACTTATAAGTCAAAGTACAACCCCACATAATGATATAGCTATCATCTTTAGAAACAATTCAAGTGCTGATGGTATTGAAGCGAACTTAAGAGAGTATTCTATTCCAGCAAAAAGAAAAGGTGGAAAGAGTTTCTTTGATGCATTAGAAGTTAAATTTGTACTTGATATTATTACTTTAATCCAAAATCACAATGATATGATGGCAGCCATTCATATCTTGGAGTATGGAAAGGGTATAGGAAAAGCCATAGCAAAAGACCTCTTTGATGCTTTAATAAAAGTAGGAAATGGAGATTTATTTCAAGGTTTATACCATCCAGACCCAAATATTAAAAATCCATATGTATCAACTAAAACTAAAAATGTACAACTAGGACTTTTTGATGATTTTGCAGAGTTAGGTTCAGTATCAAAATTCAAGGATTGTGGATTTGATGAAAAGTTTTTAGGAAATCCTATTTTAAAACATCCAAAACTTTGTGTTGAAGGTGGAGAGTTTTTATTTGAGTTTTACTTGCTTGTAAGAGATTTAAAAAGAGTTAAAAATCCAAGAACGGCTATTGATAATATTTTCAAATCAAACCTATATGACCATTTAATAGAGATGTTATCTACAAAAAGAGCCACAAGAAAAGATGGACAAATAGACCCAGCTATGAAGCAAGTTTCAATAGTAAGAATAAATAAAAAAATCACACTGTTAAAATCTCTATCTTATCACTACAATGATATAGAAAAGTTTATCAATGCTATGGTTTTAGGTGGAAGTGAGATGAGTGAAGGCGATGGGGTAAATTTACTTTCAGTGCACGCTTCAAAAGGCTTAGAGTTTAAAGAAGTCTATGTAATAGATTTGATGAATGGAAGATTTCCAAATCAAAAGCTTATAGCCAAAGGTGGAAGTATAGAAGAAGAGAGAAGACTTTTTTATGTGGCAGTAACAAGAGCAAAAGATATTTTATATCTTTCATATGCCAAATATGACAAGATAAAAAAACTAAGTTTTGTACACTCTCAGTTTTTAAAAGAGGCTGGTTTAATAAAAGATTAGCCTAAGATAATCTACTTCTTACTCTATTCTTTCCTTTTCTTTTTGCATCATAAAGCATCTTATCTGCATTATTTATTATTTCATCAATTGATTTTGTATTAATAGAATCACTAACTCCAAAACTAGCTGTTACAAAAAGTTTTGTGTGTGGTATATTTATGACTACTCTTTCAATTCTTTTTCTAATATTTTCAGCAATTTTTTGTGCCTCTTCTAGCGTTGTATTAGGTAGTGCAATTGCAAACTCTTCACCACCAAGTCTTCCAAAAATCTCATCTTGAAGTAGTAATTCTTTTATTGAACTTGCAAATATTTTTAAAATCTTATCACCTATTTCATGTCCATAAGTATCATTGAAGCTTTTAAAATTATCAATATCAATCATAATAATACTAATTATGCCATCTGTTCTAGATAGTTTTTTAAATATATTATCTGTATGTAAAAAAAAGCTTCTTCTATTTTTTATTTGAGTTAAGTAATCAGTATGTGCTAAATCATAAAGTTGTAGATTTACTTTTTCCAACTCTTTCATAGTATGTCTTATTTGATTTGTTCTTTTTTCAACTTTTTCTTCTAGATTATCATTTGCTACGATAATTTGTTTTTGGTAGGTATAACCAATAAACAGAGTTAAAATAAGAAATATCAATACAATTGAGATATATATTTTAATGTTTTTTTTTCCTTCTGAAAAAAGAGCTAGGTTTGTTTTAGTGATAAGTTGAAATAAAAGTTCATTTTTAGAATTACTGAAATTAAACTCATTGATAATATAAGATTTTTTATAAAAGGTAAGTATGTCTATATTTTTGCAAGAGTCATCTTTTATATCAATAGTTTGTTTATTTTGTGTAGATAGATTATTTTTTATATTTTTGTTACATTCATCAAAAAAATTAGAGCAAATCTTTTTGATATTAACAAAATCCGATTCTTCTATTGATAAAAGGTTTATATGATTGTTTTTTAAAGTATAGATAAAGTTTTCAATGTTTTTACTATTTTGTTTTGTTTCAAGCTTAGTATAATTGTCCATAGAATAATTATAACTAATGTATAAAAATAAGAATGTAATAGCAATTAAAGGTATAAAAAATGTCAATGATTTATTAAACAATAGTTTTTTCATAGTATCCTAATATTTTAAAAGTAATTATTATATCACTTTAATGTTTAAAAAGTTTAAATTATGTCATTAATCTTTTCTATAACCAAAATCAGGTATAATCGCGTAATTTTAGATAAACAGGATGATTTATGAGTGAAAAGTACGAACCCTCAATAGTAGAAGATAAATTTTATAAAATATGGGAAGAGAGAGGTTACTTTGAAGTTGATGGTAACAAAAACATTCAAGAAGATGGAAAGAATTTTTCAATAATGATGCCACCACCAAATGTAACAGGAAGTTTACATATTGGACATGCATTGACATTTACACTACAAGATATTATTACTAGATATAAAAGAATGGATGGTTTTAAAGCTCTATGGCAACCAGGAACTGACCATGCGGGAATTGCAACTCAAAATGTAGTTGAAAAACAATTATTATCAGAAGGTACTACTAAAGAAGAGATTGGTAGAGAGAAGTTTTTAGACAGAGCATGGTTACAAAAAGAGACAAGTGGTGGAAATATTGTTCATCAAATGAGAAAACTAGGAGTTACACCTGCTTGGAAACGTGAACGATTTACTATGGATGAAGGTTTACAAGAAGCTGTTAAAGAGGCTTTTGTTTCGTTATACAATGAAGGTCATATCACTCAAAATAACTACATGGTAAACTGGTGTACACACGATGGTGCTTTATCAGATATTGAAGTTGAACATGAAGAGATAAATGGTAAGTTTTATCACATGATTTATAAGTTTGCAGATGGAAGTGGTGAACTACAAGTTGCAACTACAAGACCTGAAACATACTTTGGAGATACAGCTATCATGGTTCATCCTGATGATTCAAGATATACAAGTATTGTGGGTAAAGAAATTTTACTTCCATTAACAGACAGAGTTATTAAAGTAATTACTGATTCTCATGTTGATATGGAGTTTGGAACAGGTGTTGTTAAAGTTACTCCTGCTCATGACCAAAATGACTACGAAGTAGGAAAAAGACACGATTTAGAGTTTATCAAAGTATTTGATGAAAAAGGTATTTTAAATGAATACTGTGGAGAGTTTGCAGGACTTGAAAGAATAGAAGCTAGAAAACCAATCGTTGAAAAACTTCAAACAGAAGGTTATATAGTAAAAATAGATGAGCATGTTCATCAAGTAGGGCATTGTTATAGATGTAAAAATATTGTTGAGCCATTTATATCTCAACAATGGTTTTTAAGTTCAGATATGGCTCAAGAGTCTATACGAAAAACAAAAGAGACTACAAAAGAAAGAGCAGCTTCTGGTGAGCACAATGGAACACTCTTTCACCCTGCACACTGGATAAATTCATATACTGCTTGGATGGATGAATTAAGACCATGGTGTATCTCTAGACAGCTTTGGTGGGGGCATAGAATTCCTGTATTTACCTGTGATGATTGTAATCATCAATGGGCTGATAAAGCTGATGAGCCAGAAGAGTGTCCAAAATGTAAAAGCAAAAAATATACTCAAGACCCAGATGTACTTGATACTTGGTTCTCTTCGGCACTTTGGGCTATGTCACCTTTAGGCTGGGGAAATAATGGAAAACTAGAAGATTTATATAACTCTAGTGATGAAGCAGACTTTTATCCAAATAGTCTATTAATAACTGGTTTTGATATTATGTTTTTCTGGGTAGCTAGAATGATGATGATGGGTGAACACTTTAAAAAAGAGTTACCTTTTGAAGATATTTATATGCATGCTCTTGTAAGAGATGAGCATGGTGCTAAGATGTCAAAATCAAAAGGTAATGTAATTGATCCACTTGATATGGTTGAAGAGCATAGTGCTGATATTATTAGATTTACTTTAGCTTATCTTTGTGTTCAAGGAAGAGATATAAAACTAGGTGCTAAAAACTTAGAACAGTTTAGAAACTTTACAAATAAACTTTACAACGCCTCAAACTTTTTACAACTAAATGTTGATACTTTCCC
Source organism: Arcobacter denitrificans (SeqCode) (assembly GCF_048571185.1). GTDB lineage: Bacteria > Campylobacterota > Campylobacteria > Campylobacterales > Arcobacteraceae > Arcobacter > Arcobacter denitrificans. The sequence continues at coordinate 2,018,791 of NZ_CP182350.1, forward strand.
TGACTTGAAAGATATAGAGATTAAAACACCACTTGGTATCTATATGCAAAGTAGATTAAGTGATGCAGTTGATGAAGTTAGAACTACACTTGATACTTACAAGTTTAATGAGTCAGCAAGTATACTTTATAAATTTGTATGGAATGAGTTTTGTGATTGGGGTATTGAGTATGCAAAAGCTAGCAAAGATTCTGTTATTGAACTTGGAGCTATATTTAAAGAAACTCTAAAAATGGTAAGTCCATTTATGCCATTTATTTCAGACTTTTTATATCATAAACTCTCAGGAACATCTTTAGAGGAGGGTGAATCACTAATGATTACAAACTTTCCTAAAGATATAAAAAAAGATGCAAAAATAGAATCTGACTTTGCCATTATTGAAGAAGCAATTGTAGCAGTAAGACGTGCAAAAGTTATCATAGATATGGGTAATAGTAAAATTGCAAAAGCATATATTAAACTAGACAAAACAATAGATACAACAATGGCTAAACCATTTATTGAAAGACTTGGAAAAGTTGAAAATATAGAGTTTGTAGATGCAAAAGTAGATAATAGTATTACAGATGTATCAGATAACTTAGAAGTTTATCTACCAACAGGTGAAATTGATATGACACCTATTATCAATAAACTTACTCGTCAAAAAGAGAAATTAGAAAAAGAGATAGCAAAATTATCAGGAATGTTATCAAATGAAAGATTTGTAGCAAATGCTCCTGCTAATGTTATTGAAGAAAATAAAGCAGGCTTAGTAAGTGCTGAAGAGAAACTTGTTAAGGTTGAGGCTGAGTTGAAGTCTTTGAGTTAATCGACTTTAATATTTTTGTGTAAAGACCTTTTTGGGTCTTTACTTTTTTCACTTCTTTTAAGTATTGTTTCAAGGAATACTACCTCTTTTTGAAAATAATAATATTCTATTATCATTATAATTTAGAATTTTTAAATAGTTATAGTGATTAAAATAATACTATAAGATTTTATATGTAAAATTATTTTACAACTTTAAGAATTTTTTATATAAAATACACTAAAGCATAAACTACAATAAAAAACACTTTGAAGATGACAAGTTTTATGATAGAATAAAATAATTTATATAATATAGTTTATCTAAATAAAAAAGTAGGATGACATAATAAAATGATAATAAAATTAATTACTTTACTGTTCCCAAAAAGTCTATTGTTTTTTGATATGAAAGATTAATAATAATGATTAAAAAGAACACAACATATAATCAAATTACAGCAAAAATGATAATTGTTATTTTATTAATAACTTTAGGACTTGCTTTTGCTTACACTGAATATATAAAAAGAGATGTTATTGTAAACCTTGCAAAAGTTGATGCTAAAAAAACAAGTAGATTAGTATTTGAATCAATGTATTCTGCCATGCAAAAAGGATGGAATAAAGATGATATTCAAGAAGTTATTCATAGACTTAATAAAGTAGATGAAAATCTTGAGATTAGTGTATATAGAAGTGAAAAAGTCGCTGAAATATTTGGAGATATTGCAAATGATAAACTAGTAAGATCTACAGATGAGCGTGTAAAAAACACTTTTAAAGGGGAAGAATCCTTAGATATTGTTAACTCAGATATTATCAAGTATTATTTTCCTGTTATTGCTAATGAAAAATGTAAATCTTGCCATACTAATTCTGTTTCTGGTGATGTATTAGGTGTTATAAATATAAATTATCCAATTACTGACTTGAAGATTTCGCTTAATGATATGATTAATCTATTTTTGATTTTTATAGTTTGTTTTTCGATTATTATATTTATACTGCTATTTTTAAATTTTAATAAATATTTACTTGCTCCTATAAATAACTTTATTAAAACTGCAAATATCATTAAAAAAAGTACTGATATTAAACAAAGGGTAACTATAGACCATGATATTAATGAGATACAATCTATGCAAGTTATCTTTAATGAAATGCTTGATTCAATAGAGCATCAATTTTATTATGATCATTTGACAGGCTTAAAAAATAGAAGAGCTTTACTAGAAGATTTAGATGATACAAAAGATTTATTATTTATGATAATTAATATAGATAAATTTGAGCAAATAAATAATCTATATGGTGATGAAGTTGGAGATAAAATACTTTTAGAATATAAAGATAAGTTCAAAGAACTTCTTCCTTCTACAACTATTTTATACAAAATGCATGCAGATGAATTTGGTGTAATTTCATATGGAACGATGGATTTAGAAGAGTTTGAAAATATTGCTTCATATATTATAAGTCACTTGGGTAAATATGAATTTAAAGTATCAGAAGAAAAAACAATTTTTATTAATCTTACTATTGGCATCTCACATGGATCAAGCCTACTACTTCCAAATGCAGATATGGCACTTAAACTTGCTAAAAAAAATAAAAAACATTATCTTATTTATACAGATGATATGAGAACTTTAAAAGAGTATGAAAACAGATTAAGTTGGACACAAAGACTTATGAGAGCTATCGATGAGGATAAAATTGTGCCACTTTTTCAACCCATTGTTGATTGTAAGACAATGGAAGTTATTAAATATGAAGCTCTAATGAGAATTAAAAGTGCAGAAGATGATTATATTGTTCCTATACATTTTTTAGATATCTCAAAAGAGAATAAAATTTATTTCAAATTGACCTTGATAATGCTTCAAAAAACTTTTGCTATTTGTAAAAAGACAAATCATAAATTTTCTATAAATTTAACAAAAGATGATATGGCAAGTTTTGAAATTATCAAATTTATTGAAGATGAGTTTAAAAAGTCTGATTTTGCAAAAAATATAACTTTTGAAATACTTGAATCTGAAGGTATTGAGAACTATAATGAAATATGTAACTTTATCTCAACAGTAAAAAAATATGGGGCAACAATATCAATAGATGACTTTGGTACAGGATATTCCAATTTTGAACATCTAATAAAACTAAATTTTGATTATTTAAAAATAGATGCAAGTATGATAAAAAATATCGATAAAGATGAAAAGTCTCAAATGGTAACAAAAACAATAGTTGATTTTGCTCAAAAAATTGGTGTGAAAACAATTGCGGAGTTTGTTTCGAGTAAAGGTATATTATCAAAAGTTCAAGAGTTGAATATAGATTATGCTCAAGGGTATTATTTAGGTGAGCCAACTACTTTAGTTGATAAGTAACACAAGCTCTTAGAGCTTATGTTAGTTTTTAAGAGACTATTTTAACTCAAAAGGTGTTTCTTGATATACAAAATAATTTAGCCAATTTGCAAACAAAAGATGAGCAGTGGAACGCCATTTTACTGTTGGTTCTTTTGATGTATCATTATTTTTAAAATAGTTTTTTGGAATATCAATATCAAGACCCTTTTCAAAGTCCCTAAAATACTCTTTTTGTAAAGAGTCAAAGTCATACTCTACATGACCACTTATGTATACTTGTTTCCTATTCTTTGATGCTACTAAACAAACCCCTGCATCTTCTGAATATAACAATAGGTCTAGTTCTGGGACTTTGTCTATATCTTCTTTTAGAACTGTAGTATATCTTGAGTGAGGAATATAAGCTTCATCATCAAATCCTCTTAATAGTGGATTTGTTTTATTGAAAAGCTCATGTGCAAAAACACCAAAAGTTTTTTTATCTTGTTCATATTTTTTTATTCCATGATGGTAATATAAGCCTGCTTGAGAACCCCAACAAATATGTAGTGTTGATGTGATATTTGTTTTTGCATACTCCATTATTTGTGTTAATTCATCCCAATATGAAACCTCTTCAAAGGGCATTGTTTCTATTGGAGCACCAGTTATTATTAGTCCATCATAATCATGCTCTTTGATTTCATCAAAGGTTTTGTAAAAACTTTCCAAATGGTCTTCTGAAGTATTCTTAGACTGATAGGTTGCAGTTTTTAAAAGTGTAATTTCTGTCTGTAGAGGCGTATTCCCCAAAAGTCTTAATAGTTGTGTTTCTGTCTCTACTTTATTTGGCATTAAATTTAATATTAGTATTTTTAGAGGTCTAATGTCTTGTTTCATTGCCTTTTTATCATTCATGATAAAAATATTCTCATTTTGTAAAATTTTAACAGCTGGAAGTTTTTTAGGAATAACAATTGGCATATTACCTCCTTAATTATTTTGGAAATTATAGCATTAAAGTTATAAAAGGTACTGTTTTATGTGGATAATCAAAGATAAAATAAGAAAGATTTTATGTATCAATATGATAGAATAAAAACTATAATTTACTAAAATCAAGGACAAATCTTGCCATATATAAAAAATATCGTGTTAATTTTACTTACTCTAAGTTTTTTTACTGGATGTATATCCATAAAAAAAGAGAATCTAGGAGAAGTTTTTCAATCTACTGGTGCAATTGAAATAAAAAAAGATTATAAAAAAGTTACTAAACTAGTTATAAAATTAAAAAATAAACTTGATAAAAGAAACCCAAGAGCATATGACAAAGAAATGGCAAGTAAAATCTATTCTGAAATTGATAGTTTAGAGAATAATTTAGATTTAAAATTTAAAAATAGTAGTGTAAACTCTTATAAAAGTTATTTACAAATAGCTTTTAGTAAAGATGATATTAAAAATAGAAATGATTATTTAATACTTGGATTATATAAACAGATTTATGAAGCTTATGATATATCAAGTAGTTATAAAATCACTGCTTTTTCTTATGATAAAGAGAAACTTCAAAAACTCTATCATAATTTACAGATTTTATCTTGGAAAATAAAAGTTGAAAAAGATTTAAAGGATAACTATCTATTTTTAACTTGGCAAAATAATTGGCAAATAGAGTTAGAAAAAAAGGTTAAAAATGGTCTAAAACCTACTTGGAAAGATTTCCAAAATCTAGCTTATATCAAAAGTGGAGAAGAGAATATTTTTGGATATTCAAACTTCTCATTTGAACATACGATTTTACATATGAAAAATAGAGTAGAGATGACTCTAGAAAGATTGGGTATAGAACCCACAGAGATGAGTATCAACGCTATAAAATCACTCTTTATCTTTTTATAGTAGTTAGAAACTCTTTCTTAGCTTGTGGGTAATTGTATATAAAACTGGCAGATAAATAAGGTTTAATACTGTTCCCCATGCTAGTCCAAAACCTAAAGCTATTGCGATTGGTTGAAAAATCACAGCCTCTCCTGATGGAAACAAAATTAATGAACTCATGCCAATTATAGTTGTAACTGTTGTAATTATAATTGGTCTAAATCTTTTTGCAGCTCTAAAAAAGATATCATTAAGTGTTTTTGCTTTTTTAAGATAAGTCATCATAATAATACCATCATTTATTACAACTCCTGCAAGACCTAAGGCTCCAATCATTGATGGCATAGATAGATTAAGTCCCATAACTTGATGTCCTATTAAAACTCCCAAGATAGAAAAAGGAATTACACTCATTACTATAAACGTCTCTCTAAAAGAGTTAAACAAATAAAGCATTGATATCATAATTAAAACTAGTGCAAGAGCAGTTGCTAAAAGCATATCTCTTTTTAATTCAGCTTTTTTTTCTGCTTCACCTTTAAAGGTTAATTTAACACCATTTTCTCTTATTTGATCAAACATTGGTTTTAGTTTTTCTGTTACTTCTGTTGAAGTTATGATATCTGGATTTACATTTGCAAAAACATAGAAGTTTTTAATTGTGTCATCTTTTAAAAGCTGTTCAAAGGCTCTTATTGTATTAAACTCTACTATCTCATTTAAAGCTATAAAAGTGCCATCATCAAGAGGAATTTGAGTATTTTTAAACTTTTCTATATCATCTTTATTGTTAGATTGTATTTTTATATCTAACATCTCTTTCTCATCAAAAGAGACAGCTTTTTTCTTTAGTAGATATAAATTTGATAAATAGTTTCCTATAAATGACTCTGTTATACCTAAGTGTTCTCCATATGAGTTTACTTTTATCTTAATCTCATCAATACCAAATTTTAGTGAATTTGAGACCGATTTTATACCAGTTATTTTTCTAAGTTCTTTATCTAGTAATTCAACAGTCTCTATTGCCTTTTGGTTATCAGGAGTAACAATTCCAACTTTTATATCAGCTTTTATAGGACCTACTTTTTTCTCTAATACAGCTATTTCATCTAGATTAAATTTCTCTTTGTAGTTCTTATTTTCAATATATTTTTTTAATCTTTTAGCAATCATATCCGAAGGTTGTTCTCTAGTTCTTCCTGTATCATCATAATAAAAACTCAAGTTTGGAGTGATATATTTATCTAAAAAGTTACTTGGTTTCAGTTTTTTAAGCTCTACTGTCATATACATAGCATAAGGGAACCTTTCGGTATTGTTCCCCACATCTCTTCTATATCCTGCAACAGAGTTGATATTTTTGATATAAAATTCATCTTTTTTTGTAATTAAATCTGCTTCTATTTGACTTACAATTTTAAATGACTCTTCTAAGGTTGTATTACTATTTGCTTTTAGAGTTATTTTTATATCGGTTGAATCAAACTTTGGAAACATTTGAAACTTTGAAGTGCTGATAAATGTAAAAGTAAGAAGAGGTACAAGTATAATAAATATAGTTATAAAGGTTTTTTTCCAATTCATAAAGAAGTGAATTATCTTATTGTAAACTTCATTTGCTCTTTCCCATGAAGTCACCTTGGAACCACTTTTAAGTACATGAGCTGCATGAATTGGTAAGAAAAGAAATGACTCTATTAGTGATGCCACAACTAAAGCACTTAGAGCTATAGGGATTAGTTTCATAACTTCTCCCATTGTCCCACTTATCATTAAAATAGGAAGAAATGAAAATAGTGTAGTAATTGAAGCAATTGTTACAGGTTTAACCATCTCTTTAGCACCCATAATTGCAGCAGTTTTAGTATCATATCCCTCTTCAATGTGTTGTTGAATATTTTCACTTACAACAATGGCATCATCTACTACAATTCCAATTGCAATTAATACACCAACTAGTGTAATCATATTTATTGTATAACCAGAAAAATAGATATAAATACCCGCAATAACAAAAGATGTAGGTATTCCAACCGCAATAATAAATGACATTCTAGCATTGATTAAAAGAGCTACAATAATGGTAATTAAGATTACTCCAAATAGAATATTTGATGATACTATATTTAATCTATCAACAATTCTTTCACTATTATCATCTGAAATTTCAATATTTATATCTGGATTTTTTTTAGAGATACTTGGAAGTAGTTTTTTTATCTCTTTTACTATTTGTATAGCATCTGCTGAATTTGATTGTACTATTTGAAGAGAAAGAGCACTTTGCCCATTTAGTGAATATAGTGTTGATGAGTCTTCATATTTTTTTGCTATGCTTGCTATATCTCTAACATATACAGCTTTATTTGATAGTTTTAATAGGATATTTCCAAATTCATTGGCATTTTTTGCACCATTGTATGTTGAGAGATAGAAGTGCTTTTTAGGGTCTTCTATTTTTCCTATTGGAAAAATATATGAGATAGTTGATATGGCATTAAATACTTCATTTTTATTTAGGTTTAGTGCATCGATTTTATTTTCATCAATTAATACTTCAAAAAACTTATCAGAATCACCATAAATATTAATTTCACTAATACCATTTATATTTAAAATTTGACTTTTTAGAGTATCTGCAAAGGGTTTTAGCTCATCATTTGAGAGTTTGTTTGAAGTAATTGTAACATCTGCTAATGTTCTTGTTCTATCTAGTACATTTACACTTGGTTCATCCATATCTGAGGGTAAATTTGTTTTAATGATAGTGATAACATCTTTTATTTTATCAGCTTCTCTAAATCTATCTTCACCTTTTTTAAGTTCTAAAATAATAGTGAATTTGCCAGGACTAATAACAGTAGAAATAGTATCAATAGAGTCTACATTTTTAATATTATTTTCTATTTCTGTTACTGCCATTTTATCTAAAATATCAACTGATGTTCCAGTATATGCGCCCCTAATAGATATCATATCTAAATCAAAGCTTGGAAATATTTCTTTTGGAGTTTTAGTATATGACCATATACCAACGGCAAAAACTAAAATAAAAAGGGTGTAGTTCATTCTAGAATTTTCTACAAAAAATTTCAAAAATTTTTCAAACATGTTTTGCCTAATTTTAATATAATATGGAAATTATAAGCGATAAATATTAATCAATCATTAATATTTATCACTATTATATCATCTATCTACTTGCAGCGTATAAATCTAACTCTTTAACTTTTTCTAAATCATCATCTGCTTTTACGTTTTCTGCTGTAACTTTTATATTAACTAAGTTACATAAATCTTGCATTGACTCAACAAAGGCATGTTTACCTGAATCACTTGAGATACCATTTGTATAATCTCTTGCAAGTCTTATAAAGTCTAGGTTTAAGTCTTTTATACTTTGTAGTGGTATAAATTTAGATTCAAATCTTTTAACAACGATTTTAGCTCCCCAAAGGTTTATAGATTTTGCAAAAATCTTAAATCTTTCGATATCTTTTGCAACGCCATATGCAGTAATTGAGAATGCCAGTTTGTTAGCTATAGAAGTATTTACTTGCAGAGTAAATTTTAACCAATTTATGAAACTTAAATCAACAATTGAATCAAGAGATAGGTTTATTGAAATATTATTTTCAATATTATTCTCTTTTATATGATTTATTACATTTGTTACAACAGCTTTATCAAAATCTACAACTTTTTCGTATTTTTCAGCAATAGATATAAATGTACCAATTGGAATATCATTTCCATTTTTATCTTTTGCAGAAGTAAAGGCTTCTTGCATCACAAGTTTACCTTCGTGTTCTCCATTTAAAAGATATTCATTATTGATAAAACCAACATTGAACTTAGCGTTATCAATTATGTCAAAAATCAACTCTCTCCAAGACTCCATATCTCTTGCTAAATCATTTGCATCTCTTATTACAAATTCATTTGGTCCTACTTGTTTTGCACTCTCTCTTGCTTCTATTGCCGCACTTAACATCTCAGGTGTTGTTCCTATTTGATTAAACATAGTTACACCAATATTTGATAAGTTTGATATTTTTATTTCTATTGAAATTGCATCAAATTTAGTTTTTAAAAAGTTAACTAATTTTTCAATATCCTCTTGAGAACATTTTTTAGCAATCATTGCAAACTCTGAACCAAAAAATCTATAAGCTTTTATATCAAAATTAAATGAATCATTAGCATCTTTTAAAATATTTGCAAAATCTTTTATTAGTTTATCAACTGCACTATTTGAATTATTTTTTGCAAACTCTCCTAGAGACTCAATTTTTAGGCTCATTACATAACCATCTGTTTTAGTAATAAACATATTTTTCATATCTGTTTCAAATGTTTGTCTCATCTCTAGTTTTGTAAGACCATCTTGAGAGATTTTTTTAGTAACATTTTCGATATTTGAATTAAGTTTCTTGATTATTCCTTCAATTTTTCTAGACATGTCATTCATAGCTATTGCTACATTTTTTATCTCAGTTGTTACAGGAAGCTTTTCTATTATTCCAAATTTACCAATTGCAATATTCATGGCTAGTTTTTCTATGTTTTTTAAAGGCTTTAAAATAAGTTGTAAAAATAGAACCAAAATACTTAATGAGATAAAAAATGCAATAAGAGAGTAAGTAATCGCTCCCCTTGCTTGTTCATATAGTTTTGCATAAGCATCACCAGCATTTGCACTTACATAGATAGTTGCAACATTATTCCAACCATCACTAATTTCACTAGATTTTTCTTTCATATTAAGTTGAATTAGATTTATAAACCATTGGGGTACATAATCAAATTTTTCTTCTCTATACTCTTTTACTAATATTTTATTTAAATTTATTTGTGATGTGGCATCTACTGTTTTTTTATCGAAAGTGACTTTAAAATCTACATCAAAGTTTCCACCTTTTGCATACTCTTTATTAGGTAAGAAGATATATTTTGTATTGGTATTATTTTTATCAACTGTTAGTGTATCATTTGCAAGTGTATTAAGCTCATCTAAGGCATTTTCAAAAAGATTATCATTGTTTTGTTTTTCTATCTTTCCATACTTTGAATCAATGCTTACTTCACTAATAGAATTATAGTTATCAAGGTCTAAATCTTTGGTATTTTTTATTAAATCTTCATTTGTGAATGAAATCTCAATATCTTCTAATCTTAACTCTTTATAGAATCCTCTATTTGCGATTGCTTTAATCAGAGTTTCTATTTCAGGATCATTCTTATCACCAATTAAGGGTTTAAGACTTATCCCAATTGATGTAGCTGTATCTTGTGCCTTTGTTGCTGATTCTATTTCTAAATACTCTTTGGTATTTTTAACACTAATGATAAAGTTTCCTACAAATATTGCAAAAAATATCACAGAGATGATTAAATAAAGTTGTTTTGATAAAGACATATTTTTCCTTTTTTAAATTCTATTCATTAGATCTTTCCAAGATCTAAGGTTATTTTTACCGACAAGTTCTGAGGTTTTACCTTTGTTTTTTGCTTGCCATAGTCCTTGGGCATTAAAACTATAAACTGGCTTTAAATCTGGTCTTTTTGAGGCTAATTTTAGAGTTTTATTAACATTGTCTAATACAACAGGAGTAGCTCCTGGTCTATGATAATAAGTTAAAACCATATGAGCTTGTTCGTATTTTGTTCCACGTTGGAGTAGTTTAACATAGGTTATTCTTAGTTTTTTTTCAGGGACACCTAGCTGTCTAAGGGTAAAATATTTTGCTATTGCATAATCTTCACAATCTCCAGCACCCGTACCCATGAACTCAAAAGGTGCGGCCCAATAATCTTTTTTATTCCAATGTCTTTGGTCTGTTTGATATTTTATTTTATTAAAAAAATCATTTACATCTTTTAATTTGTGTAGGATATCTTTTGATTTTGCAGCTTCAACCATTTCATCCCAAACTAATACTCTAGTTTCTGCTTTTTGCCCATATTTTTTTGTAAATTGATTTAATTTTTCTTGGGAAATATTAAATGTCTTTACGGCAAAGCTAAAAGTTAAAAGAGTAATAAAAAGAGAACAAATGATTAAATATTTTCTCATGCTATTTTTAAAGAGTCCTTTAATGTATCTTCACTAATTTTTTCTATATCATATTTTATGATTAATAAGTTTTCTGTGTCATTAACATACCATTCATCAATTATATCATTATTATCATATTCTGTCATTTTAGATTTGTCATATTGCTCTAAATTTAAATAAGCAGTCTGTTTTTTAAGTGGATTTGGTAATGTAAAAATCATAATTGCCCAAGCCACACAAATAGCAGCAATAGCAATAACAATATCAAATAAAGTTACACTTTCAAAAAATACTCCACCAAGTAATCCACCTAAAAATGTTCCAAAATATCCATACGAATTGAAAATTCCTAAAACAAAACCTCTTTGATGAACTTTTGCATATTTTGATGCAAGTGATTGCATAATAGGTTCATGTACATTAAATCCAATAAAAAATAAAACTACACCAATAACAAATGCTGTAGCACTACTTGATGTTCCAATTATCAAATATGAAATTCCAAAGAAAATAATACCTGCGATTAATACTTCTTTGAACTTACCTTTTTTCTCAGCTAATATTGCAGCTGGTGCCATAGCTATTACACCAAAAATAGTTGCTGGTAAATATACTTTCCATAAATCAGACATTATCCATTCATAGTTATTGATTAAAACCATAGGGATAATCATAAAGGCAAAAGTCATAAAACCTTTTTGTAAAAAGTTAGTGATATTCATTTTGATAAGATTTTTATTAAATAACACAGAAGTAACAGCACCTTTTTTGTTATAAGTGTGAGTTATTTTAGGAGGATTAGGAACAGCTTTTAATAAAACAACAATTGAAGTAAATGCAATAATAGCTGTAATAATAAATAAAGACTCTACCCCTAACCAAGAACCAAGTGTTGGTCCTAATATCATAGCAAAAGCAAACGCCATAGCAATACTTCCACCCATCATAGCCATAGCTTTTGGACGTTGTTCTTCTTTTACTAAATCACTTATCATAGCAGTTACAACAGCACCAATAGCACCAGCACCTTGCATAAGTCTACCAAGTAGTAGGGTTAAAACATCAGTTGAAACAGAACAAAGAATAGAACCTAAGCCAAAGAGGATAAGTCCCACAATAATAGTACCTTTTCGTCCAAGCTTATCACTCATGATTCCAAATGGAACTTGAAAAATCATCTGTGTTAGGGCATATCCCCCAACTATAATTCCAACAATACTAGTTGTTGCACCTTGCAAATTCATTGCATAAACAGAAATAACTGGTAGTACAATAAAGAGACCAAAAAATCTTAGTGAAATAATTGCGCTTAATGGTATAATCGATTTAATCATTTATAATCCTGAAGTTTGATAAAATAAGCAAAAATTATATAGTAAATAGATTAATATAATCATAAAGAAGGAAAGTAATGAAAATAGTTTTGGCAACTTCAAATAAAGGGAAGATATCGGAGTTTAAAAAACTTCTCCCAAATGAAGAGGTTTATACTTTTAAAGAACTAATTGGTGATATGGATATAGTAGAAGATGCCAACAGTTTTAAAGGCAATGCCATCATTAAGGCAAAAGCAATATATGACAAATTAAATAATGAAGAGTATATTGTCATTTCAGATGATAGTGGGATAACAGTTCCTGCAATTAATAACGAACCTGGTATCTACTCCGCACGTTATGCAGGAGAGGGTGCTAGTGACAAGGATAATAACAAAAAACTTATCTCAAAGCTACTTGAAAAAAACCTTGAAAGTAGTGCAGCTTATTATACAGCTTGTATATGTATTATATATAAAGGTGAGGTGTCAACGGTCCATGGTTGGATGCATGGAAGTGTTATTGCTAAAGAGATTGGAACTGAAGGTTTTGGTTATGATCCAATGTTTATACCTAAAGGATTTGATAAAACTTTAGGAGAACTAAATCATGAAATAAAAAAAGAGTTTTCCCATAGAAGCAAAGCTTTAAAATTAGCAAAAAAAGTATTGGATGTAATTTTATAAATAACTATTTGTTAAATGAACAAGTCCTGAAACTATAAATTGGACAGCTATTGCACCAACTATAAGTCCCATTAATTTTGTGATAATATTTTGTCCTGTAACTCCTAAATATTTTTTAATATAAATAGAGTTTTTTAGGACAATATAAAATATTAGGGCATTTATACAAAAGGCAAAAGAAATTGATATAAGATCAATCAAGTTTGTTGCTTGGCTTTTAAAAATAATAATCGTAGTAAATAATCCAGCTCCAAAAGCAATAGGGATTCCAATTGGAATAATTGCTAGTTCTATATCATTTTTTGATTCATCTCGATTTTTTTCTTTATCTTTTCCATTTACCATTGAAATAGCCATTAAAATAAGAACAATACCACCCATGACTTTAAGGGAATTTTCACTAATACTAAAGATTTTTAGCACTAAGTCACCCGTAATGAGTACAACAAAAAAGGCAATAATAATAGTCAATGAAGACCTTTTAGCAACTGTATTTATTTGAGTTTTAGTGATATTTTCATTTAGTAAAGACAGAGCTATAGCACTAATCCCAATTGGATCCATAATGGCAAAAAATGTTATTGATTGTTGTAAAAAGTTTTGAACTAGTTCCACTTAACTTATCCTTCCTTGATTAAAGGAATATACTACAATAAGCACAATTAAATTTACAACAATCTTAACTACTAATTTAATTGTTTGATAAGCCTCTCATGTAAATTTACTTCATTGTTCAGTGTTTTTGCATTTGCAAAAATATCTATAGTGATATTTTGAGGAACCTTACTTTGACAAGATAACTCAAAACTTATATTTGCTTTTAGTTTATAAATATCATCATCAAAGGATAACTCATCTATGCATTTAGTTTTTAAATCTAAACTATTTATATATTGTTTAAAAAAATCAAGATGAAGTTTTGTTTGGGTTTGTAAATAAGAGTTTGTAAGATTTGATACGGATAATGATTTTGTTTGAATGATAAATATTGTAAAAAATGAAAATATAGTTATTAAAATCAAAGTAATCAGTAAAGAGAAAGAATTTTTCATTTTGTTATAACCAACTCTTGACAGACTCTTTTTTCTAGACAAATATCTATTGAAATATAATTGTCATGTCTACTTAGTCTATATTTGTTTACATTTTTTAATAGTAAAGCATTATCATAATAGATATTTTGTTTGGAATAAGAAAGCTTGTCAAAGTCTAAGTTCTTTTCTAAAAAGAGTTTAAAGTTTAAAAGTTCCAATTTTGTTTTTTCATCTTGAAAAAGTTGCTCGTTTTTAAAGAAAATTTCTTTATAAAAATATATGGAATAAATAGATATTAGTGAGATTATAAATAGTGAAACAATTAATTCTATAAGAGAAAATGACTTTTTATTTGATAAGTTCATATTTACTTAGCTTTATGCTGTTTTGATTTGAAGTGATTTTGTTTACAAGAACTTTTTTTTCTATGCCATCTTCTAAAATTCTAAGTTCATTTTGTGAGATTTGCATATTTTGATAATCAGATTTTTTAAGTTTGTTTGAGAGGTCATTTATAGTTTGAAATTTTTTATTAGCACTATTATCGTAATTTAATTTGAAAAATATAGTTACGATAATAGATATAACAACTAAAGAAACAATAGTCTCTAAAAAGATAAAACTATTTTTTAGAGATTTCAACTGCTTTGTTGTGTGCATCTTCAATAGCTTTTATCATTGCGCTTCTTACGCCATTTTCTTCTAGTGCAGCAACTCCAGCTATTGTTGTTCCTCCTGGGCTTGAAACTGAGTCTTTTATGATTGCAGGATGGGTTTTCTCAAGAAGTCCTGCAAAACCTTCAAAAAGACCTTGAACTAAAAATGAGCTATATTCTCTCTCTAATCCAGCTTTTACAGCACCATCTGCAATCCCTTCTGCTACTAAAGCTAAAAAGGCAGGACCACTTCCCGCAACTGCTGTTGCAATGTCTAATTGTGTCTCTGTATTTACCCATAAAGTTTTACCAATAGAATTAAATAACTCTATTGCTATGTTTTTAGCTTCTCTATCTCCTGTAATTGTTGTCATTGATTTTTGTAGGGATGCTGCAACATTTGGCATAACTCTAATATAAGCAGTTGAAGTGATGTGTTTTTTTAGACTCTCTATTTTTGTACCTGCTAAAATTGAAATAAATAAGTTAGCTTTTCCTTCAAGTCTAACTGCTACACTTTGTAGAGCATATGGTTTAACACAAAAAATTATATTTTTATTTGTAATATCTTCTTTATCATCAAGAACTTTTATTTCAATTTCAGGAATAAGTTTTTTGAGTCTTAATAATTTCTCTTCATCTCGCCCTAAAATTTCAACATTATGGTTCTGTATTAAACCTTTGGCTAGAGCTTTAGCCATCATTCCGTTACCTATTAATGTAATTTTCATATTGTGCCTTGATATTGTTTTTATTATTATAGCAAATATTTCCTAAGCTTCATTTAGTTAAAATACTTCTTTTTACAAAAGGATAATAATAATGCTTAAGTTTAACAAATTAGTAAAGAAGAGTTTATCTCTATTATTTATTGGTGCATTAGCACTAACTCTAACATCTTGTTCATCAAAAAAAGGTCCTAAAGAGTATGGTCAGCCGGCTATTTATTGGTATAACAAAATTGCAAAAGAGATTGCAACTGGTGATTTAGAAGCGGCAGATGACACATATATATCTTTGGAGAGTGAACATAAAAACTCGCCATTATTGGCAACAGCATTGCAAATATTAGTAAATGCGCATATTGATGAAGAAGAGTATGCCCTAGCAAATTTTTATATTGACGAATATACAAAAAAGTTTGCAGTTAGTAAAAGTATTGATTATTTTAGATATTTAAAGATAAAAGCAAACTTTTTATCTTTTTCTTCACAATTTAGAGAGCAAGATTTAATTTATGAGACTCAAAAAGAGATAAATGAGTTTATGGTTAAGTTTCCAAATTCTCCATATATGCCACTAGTAGGAACAATAAATGCACGTTTAGCTATGGCAAAAGCTTCTTTTGATAAAGAGATTGCAGAGTTATATACAAGAATTGATAAGCCAAAAGCAGCAGAGTATTATAATGAAAAACTATCAAAAAATTGGGTTGAACCAAAAGAGATAAAAGAAGTAGCTGTTCCATGGTATAGAGCACTATTTGAATAATATAAAATATTTTAGGAGTTAATTTTAATGGATTTAACAAATTATGATGAATTTCCACAGGAATTACCATTAGTTATAGAAGATGAGGTATTTTTATACCCATTTATGATTGCACCACTTTTTTTAAATAATAAGACAAATATTAGTGCAGTTGAAAAAGCAATAGAAGAAAATAAGTTAGTAATAGTAGCCGTTAGTAAAGATGGTCAAGAGAGCCAAGATAGATTTGATGGACAGTTTTATGATGTTGGTGTAATTGGTAATATTATGAGAAAAGTATCTTTACCAGATGGCAAAATCAAGGTACTTTTTCAAGGTTTAGCAAAGGGAAGAATTAGTGAGTTTAAAGAGTCTAATCCAGAAGTTTGCCAAGTAGAACTAATAGAAACAAAACCTTATTCACTAGAAGGTGTTTCATCAATATTAAATATACTAAGAGAGAATGTAGGAAAATTATCAAAAATCAATACAAAATTTCCAGTTGACTTGATAAAAACAATTGATGAAAATAATGATGCAGTTAGAATTGCAGATTTAATTTCTTCTGTGTTAAAAGTGACAAAATCACAAGCTTATAAGCTATTTTCTCAAACTGATATAGAAGCTAGATTGCTAGCTATTATAGAGATAATCCAAAAAGAAATAGAGAATTTTAAAATACAAAAGGATATTACTCAAAAAGTAAATTCTAAGATTGAAAAAACTCATAAAGACTATTTCTTAAAAGAGCAGATAAAAGCTATACAGCAAGAACTTGGGACTGGAAATAAAAAAGATGAAGAGGTTAAATCTTATACAAAAAGATTAAAAAAACTCAAATCTTTTATGGGAAAAGATGCATATAAAGAGACGAAGAAACAGATTGAAAAACTTTCTCGTATGCACCAAGATTCTCCTGATGCTTCACTTTTACAAACGTATGTAGAGCAAGTTTTAGATATACCTTTTGGTCAATTTTCAGATGAAAAGATATCTGTAGATGCAGTTGAAAAACAACTAAACAAAGACCACTATTCACTAGAAAAAGCAAAAGAGAGAATTTCTGAGTATTTTGCAGTAAAACAGCTTTTAGAACAAAGAGAAGTTAAAAGTGAAAAAGCAAGAGGTACTGTTTTATGTTTTGTGGGACCTCCAGGTGTTGGTAAAACTTCTTTGGCAAACTCTATTTCAAAAGCACTTAAAAGACCTCTTGTAAGAGTTGCTTTAGGTGGTATGGAAGATGTAAATGAACTTAGAGGTCATAGAAGAACTTATGTTGGGGCGATGCCAGGAAGACTTGTAAAAGGTTTGGTTGATGCTAAAAAGATGAACCCTGTAATGGTTCTTGATGAAATAGATAAATTAGGAGCAAACCATAGAGGTGATCCAACTGCTGTTATGCTTGAAGTTTTAGACCCTGAGCAAAATAATGAGTTTAGAGATTTATATTTAAACTTTGCTATTGATTTATCACAAGTGATATTTGTATCAACTGCAAATGATGCTAGAAGAATCCCTGCAGCCCTTAGAGATAGAATGGAGTTTATAGATATTTCATCTTATACGCCAAATGAAAAATATCATATTGCAAAAGATTATTTAATACCTCAAGAGTTAGAAAAACATGGACTTAAAAAAAGTGAAGTTAGTTTAAGCAAAGCAACTATTGATGCAATCATTGGTAAATATACAAGAGAAGCAGGGGTTAGAAACCTAAGACGAGTATTTGCTAAACTTTTTAGAAAATCTGCTAAGAAAATTTTATCTGAGGGGTCATCAAAAGTTTCAATAAATACACAAAATCTAAAAGAGTATTTAGAAAATCCAGTATTTGAAATAGACCCAGCTGATAAAAAAAACATGGTTGGGGTTGCAAATGGTTTAGCATGGACTGCTGTTGGTGGTGATGTTTTAAAAATCGAAGCTATAAAACTTAAGGGTAAAAGTAACTTAGTAGTTACTGGAAACTTAGGTGAAGTGATGAAAGAATCATCAAGAATCTCTTATTCAGTTATAAAAGTTTTAATTGATGAGGGTAAACTAAAAATCGATGAAGAACTTATTCCTAAATCTTTAAAAGAAAAAGATGAAGATGTTAAGTTAGAGTCAAGTGAAGTTTATAAAAGATACGATATCCACTTACATATTCCAGAAGGTGCAACGCCAAAAGATGGGCCAAGTGCTGGGATAACTATGGCTTTAACAATTGCTTCAATTTTAGCAAATAAAGAGATTAAATCTGATATTTGTATGACTGGTGAGTTAACACTTACTGGAAAAGTTTTACCAATTGGTGGATTAAAAGAGAAGTTAATAGCTGCTTTTAAAGCTAAAATGAAAAAAGCATTAATTCCAAGAAAAAATTACGAAAGAGATTTGGAAGATATTCCAGCTGAAGTTAAAAAAGCTTTAGAAATAAAACCTGTAGATAAAATAGAAGATGTTTTAAAAGAGGGTTTAGTATAGTTTTATGTCAGGTGAGTATAGACAAGATAGCCAAGTAGTAAATAACTTTTTTACCTTGGTGTCTATTATTATTATTGCAATAGTAATAACTCTTTATTCTAAATATGGGCCAAAAGTAAAAACTCCATCTCGTGTACACTCTAATTTAGAGTGTCAAAAAACAACTTCAACAATTGATAAAATTACATCACCAGCTTTATTAAAAGATGCTAAACATTATATGGAAAATGGATTGTATGTTTTATCTGGTGGATTTATTAAGCCTAGATTTGGAAAGTTCTATTTAAAAGATAAGATTACACTAGAAGAAGCAAATGATTTTTTTAAATCAAAAATTGCAATTGTCCAAAAAGAAAATCCAGTTAAATATCTAAAAATAAAATATGAAATTATAGAGAATGATAAAAATGATCCACGAAAAAAAGATACATATAGTAAATCATATGCTGGAGCTATTTTAAGCTCTTTTAGAATAAATGGCAAGGAAGCTTTTATGATGAAAACAGATTTTTTAGAGTATGATAAAAAAGATATTAAAAATAGAATAGATTGTATAGTAGAGGCTTTTAAACACAATGCAAAATACTAAGTTAGTAACTGTTTCAAATTTTATTATATTAATTACCATATTAATGTATATATTGCAAACAAATATGGAAAACGGCTCTTTGTTTTTAGGATTAAATATCTTTTTTCTTGAAGCAAATCTTTGGTATCAACCCTTATCAAGTATGTTTGCTCATGGTGGGATAGGACATATTTTGATGAATATGTTTGTGCTTTTTCAATTTGGTAACTTAATTGAAAAGTATAGAGGTGTAAAAACCTTTTTAATACTTTACTTTGTAGGGGGTATTTTAACTTCACTACTAAGCTTTGCCTTTATGCAAATGATGGGATTTAATCATAACTTAGTTGGTGCCTCTGGAGCTATTTGTGTACTTTTAGGTTATGTTGCACTTGTGGATACTTACCAAAGAAATGGAATCATTACTTGGATTATTCTTATTTCAATAGTGCCTGTTTTAATAGGACTTCCAGTAGCTTGGTACGCTCACTTAATAGGATTAGCAGTTGGATTTATATTAGGAAAATTTTTAAGATAATTTAGTTCATAAAATAAGTAACTACACTCATAACAGCTATTACAGCAAAAATACTAATAAATATCTCTTTTAATTTTACAGTAGGATTTAATGTTCCACAATATGGACATCTTCCTATTTTTGACTTTACTTCACTTTTACAGTTTCTACAAGGTTCGATTTTTTATCCTTTATATTATGTGAAATAATAGCTAATTTTCTTTCAAAATGACATATAATCAATATACAATGAAAAAAAAAGATAGAATAGTTTTATGATATTACACTTAGATTTGGATTGTTTTTTTGTTTCTGCTCATCGAACTCGTGATAAAAGTTTAATGAAAATACCTACTGCTGTAGGAGGACGAAGTAATCTAAATATATTTTCAAAAACTAAACACAGACGTGTTGTAAGTGATAGTAATGGTGCTTTTGTAAGTTCAATAGTTAGTGAGCAAGACCCAAATACCCAAGAGTATTTTAAAGATGAAAATGGACGAATTAGAGGTATTATTACTACATCTTCTTATGAGGCTAGGGCATTTGGTGTTAAAACTGCCATGAGTGTAAATGAAGCCTTAAGACTATGTCCACATCTTAAAATGATTGCTCCTGATTATCCTCTATACCATGAACTCTCTTATAAATTATTACAGTTTTTAGAATATGAAACACCTCAAGTAGAACAGTTTAGTATAGATGAGTATTTTGCCGATGTTACAGGCTGGGTAGAAGATAAAGATATTGAGGCTTTTGCAAAAAATTTAAAAGATAAGATTGAAAAAATCTTTGATTTACCTATTTCTATTGGTGTTGCAAAAAGTAAATATCTATCAAAGTTGGCAACAGAGTATGCAAAACCCCATGGAGTAAAGGTAGTATTTGAAGATGAAGTTAATGATTTTATAAAAGATATACCAATAGAGAAGTTTCCTGGTATTGGGCAGGGCTATCAGTTGCGATTGAGAGCACACAATATTAGAACACTTGGGCAAATAAGAGAAAAAAGACATATCTTTTATGCTTGGAAAAAACCTGGTATTCAGCTTTATAATCGTGTTTGTGGAATAAAAGATTTTGTATTAGAAAAAAAAGCAGCCTCAAAATCAATAGGAATAGGTAGAAGTTTTGATCCTATAAATAATCGTCAAGAGATAAAACGTCGAATTATTATATTGGCTAGATATCTTGCTTTTTTAGTCTTTAAGAAAAAAGTTAATCCCCAAACCTTTTTTATAAAGATAAAATATGAGTTTGACTCCAAATCCAAAAGTAATTTTTCTACAAATCGATTGTTTAGTGAAAAGTTTTTTAAAGATGAGATTCTTAAGATGTTTGATGCAAATGATATGCACCCTACACATAGTATTATTCAACTAAATATAACAGTGAGTAATTTTATGGAACAAAAGATGGATAGCTTTAATCTTTTAGAGTATGAGGATGATTTAAAAAAGAGACAATTAAATAATAAGCTTAATGAATTAAGGGAAAAGTTTGGGGTAGATATAATTAAAAATGCAACAGAACTTTAAAATAATTTAAGAGAAAAAAAAAGAAAAAAAGTAGTATAATTTTAAAAATTACATAAAGAGAAAAGATGAACAAAAATAAAGAGATTGTAAAATCTTATTATGAAAACCTTTGGAATAAAAAAGATAAATCATATATTGAAAAACTTTTTGATGATAAGATACTTTTTAGAGGCTCGTTAAATATGGAGACAAATGGTAAAAAAGAGTTTGAAGAATACTTTGATATGATTTTAAATGCTATTCCAAACTTATACCATGGTGTTGAACTGCTTATTGCAGAGAATAACTTAATAAGTGCAAGAGCAATTTACAATGGAACTCATATGGGAAAACTTTTTGATTTTGAAGCTACTAATAATCGAATAAGATATTATGGTGCTTCATTTTTTAGAATTGAAAATGATAAAATCAAAGAGATTTGGGTATTGGGTGACTTAAACTCATTGTACAAACAGCTGAGTAAATAATGAATTATAAGCAAATCAATAATTTCCACCTTATTGATATAGAAAATGAAGTTCATCCTTCTGTATTTTTCAAAGATGAGAATTATGATTTATTTATATTTAGAATACCACAATTAAAAGATAACAGAGTAATTCCTATAAGTAAAGCTTTTTTTATAACGAATAAGTCATATTTCTACTTTGATAAAAAGAGCAAAAAGTTTATTGATTTAGAAAGTGTTGATGGTTTCTACAAGTATTTAAATAATGATATAGATTCAATCTTAAAAATTATAAATGGCTATATAGAGGAAATAGAGCTTATAGAAGATAACTTTTATGAAAATAAGATTGATAAAAATTTCAATAAAAAGTGGTTTACATATAAAAATGATTTTATAAAAATAAATAGAGTTTTATTTAAGTGTGTGGAAGTGATGTCAACTTTGATTAGACATTATAGAAAAGATGATGACTATTTAGAGAAAAATTTTGAAGATATGCAAGAACACTTGCAAAGAGCACACAGAAATTCTGGTATGCTTTTAGAAAAGCTTGATGCCTTACATAATTCATATATTGTTGAAAATAATGAGCAAATGAATAGAACAGTTTATATTTTAACTCTATTATCTGGAATATTTTTACCCCTAAATTTAATTGTTGGATTTTTTGGGATGAATACAACATCTTTACCATTTACACAAGGAGAGGGTGGAACATTTTTAGTTATAAATACTCTGTTTATTTCAGCAATAGTATCTACTCTATTAGTATATTTTATTAAAAAAAGGTAAGGATTTACTTATCTTTTTCTAAATAAAGTTGTGAGAGTATGAACACCATAGTATCAATAGATTTTTTTGTAGTTGTCTCTTCAACAGTATGATAACCAATAGTTGGAATTTGTAAAGTTGTACCCTGTATTTCACCTTGTGTTGCATCAATTATTCTTCCTAATTCTGTAACTCCAAGTGAACCTTTTGTTCCTGCTGTTGCCATGATATTTTCTAAATAAGCATCTTTATAGTGGTAGCTTATATCATTCTCAATAACTATTTTTTTGATTTTTGCTTCAAGGGGTGATTTAAACTTTGCATTTTCATCTTTATTTCTTAAAACAATATCTAAATTAGTTATATCATCTACTTTACTATATGGGCTTGTATCTAAAACCAGTAGCTCATCTGTAGTAATATCAAATCTTCTAAAATATTCAAGCAAAAACCTCCAGCTTTTACCTGCTTCTTCACTGGCAGTAAAAAATGCAGTTCCTTGATATCCTAAATGGTACATATATAAAATAATAGCTATTGATATAACATTATCAAGTTGAGCTGATACTAAATCATTATCATCAATTTTAAGAGTATCAGTAAAGGCAATAGCACTTCCTGGTAAAAGATGCTCTAGTCCATCTATTTTAAATATAATGTTCTTTCTTCTTGTACAAAGAAAAGCATCTTTTATAATCCCCATTCCTAAATAAGACCCAGACCAAGGTTCATATGCTTGAACTTTTTGTTCCATGAATCTCATTTCAAGGTTTTTAAGTAATTTCTCTGAGTTGGAGTTTCCTCTTAAGTCAGCTTGATTTTTGGCTATAAAAGCTGCATATTGAAACTCATTATGTCCTGTACAAATAAGTCCATGTCTATCCGCATGTCCAGAGATATAACCACTTTGAGGGACATTTCCTTTTGCAACTAATACTCCATCATAATATTCAACATTTAAATCTAACTCTTCAAGTTCTCTTTTAACTTTTATAAAAAAAGGGTGTTCCGCTCCTACAACGCTAGGTGTTCTAATTAACTGCTTTAAAATATCATAAAACTTTTCCATTATTCTATTATCTCTTCTGTATTTAACTCGTAAAATTCACTTTGCTTTATAACATCTTCATTAAAATATTCCATCTTATCTTCTGCTATATCTAAATTACTAAACTTTGCTATATGGAAGATTGCATCTCCCTCTTGTACTAAAGGAATTTGTGATTTTCCAATAATAATACCATCAAAAGGAGATAGTATCTCAAAGCTATTATCATCTAATGGTTCATCAATATAAGCAATTATTTCATTTTCTTTTACTATTTCACCTAGTGCTTTTATTGTTCTTACCATTCCACTTTCATTGGCTCGAATCCATCTACTTGACTTTGAAGTGATAGGTTTTTTTGTATTTTTTCTTATGACTTTTGGAAGCATTTTATTTTCTCTAAGAACATTTATGATACCTTTTACACCAACTCTTATACAATTTTCATCAAATCTTAGAGCCTCTCCTGCTTCATAAAGTAGTATCGGTGTCCCCATTTCTTGAGCTTCAGCTCTTAATGAACCATCTCTTAACTCTGAATGTAGAACTACGGGTGCTCCAAAAGCATGTGCAAGTTTTAAGGTATACTCATTATTCAAGTTTGTTCTAACTTGAGGTAAGTTTGACTTATGAATAGAGCCTGTGTGCAAATCAATACCTAAATCACATTTTGAAACTATCTCATCAAAAAATATTTTTGCAATTCTACTTGCAATTGAGCCTTTGATACTTCCTGGAAAAGATCTATTTAAATCTCTTCTGTCTGGCAAATATCTAGAGAGTGTCATTACTCCATATACATTTACAATTGGTGCAAATATTATTGTACCTTGAAGTTTTTTTAATATATTTAGCTTTCTTAATCTTCTAATTATTTCAATACCATTTAATTCATCACCATGAATAGCAGCACTTATAAAAACAATAGGTCCATCTTTCTTCCCTCTTATTACTCTTATTGGAAGATTTGTAGGCGTATTGTAAAGTTTTGGTAACTCTAAATTTATTTTTACTTCTTTACCTTTTGGTATAACTACATCACCAATAACAAAATTATCATTTTGCATATAATCTAAGCTCCAATATTATCTTTTTTGATTTTTCTTTTTTTGCTATTTTCTTGGGATCTTGGTGTTACACTTTTTTCTATATAATCCATGATTTTACTTGCAATATCAATATTAGTTGATTTTTCAATTCCTTCTAATCCAGGACTTGAGTTTACTTCCATAACCAAAGGTCCTCTTGAAGAAGGTATCATGTCAACTCCACAAACACCAAGACCCATCGCACGTGCAGCGGCAATTGCTGTTGATTTTTCTTTTCTTGTTAACTTATGAGCTGTTGCACTTCCACCTTGATGAAGGTTTGATCTAAAATCACCTTCAGCCCCTTGTCTTTTCATGGCACCTACAACTTCTCCATTTACAACAAGTGCTCTAATATCAGAACCTCCTGCTTCTTCTATATACTCTTGAACAAGTAAGTTTACATCCATACCGTAAAAGGCATCAAGTACAGATTTTGCAGCTTTTTCACTATCAACTAAAACAACACCAACACCTTGTGTCCCTTCTAGGATTTTTAAAACTAAAGGTGCTCCACCAGATAGTGCTATTACATCTTTTGCACTTGATTTATTTGAAGCAAAAATTGTTTTTGGCATATCAACACTATTTTTGGAGAGAACTTGTAGACTTCTTAGTTTATCTCTACTTCTAGCAATTGCTAAGTTACCTGATGTACTAAATACTTCCATCATCTCAAAGTGTCGTACCATTGCAGTACCATAAAAAGTTCTACTAGCTCCAATTCTAGGAATTATAGCATCAGGAGTAGGTAATACTTGCCCTAAATAATTTATAACAAGTTCACCTTTCATTATCTCAATAGTACATTTTAGATAATCAATTACCCTAACTTCCCAGTTTTTTGTTTCTGCTGCCTCTACTAATCTTCTTGTTGAATATAACTCTTTATTTCTTGATAATATATAGACTCTCATTATAAACTTTCCTCTTTTTTATTACATAAATACTCTTGGGCAACATCAACAATAAATCTTCCCTTTAAAAATCTCTTTCCAATTAACATAGGAAATTTCATATCAGCTCTATTTGTAAGTGAGATAACGCTTTTATATTTTTTACCAAAAAACTCTACACTTACTTTTATAGATGGCCTGATTTGTATTGTTCCATTTGAACTTTTTACTTGTTTTATTTTATATAGGGGTAAGGTTAATCTTTTGCCATGATAGGAAGGATGAATCTCATCCAATAAAGTAAAACTAACATTGCCATTTTCAATAAGAATATCATCACAATGTAAGGCATTTGAATCAGCACCTGTATCAACTTTTGCATCTAAATCAAACAATTCCAAGTCAAGAATTGAAATACTCTCTTTTCTTCCAATTATCTTTTTTTTGATGGGATGTCCTTTTTTCTTTTTAAAAATTATATCATAGTTTAAACTGAAAAAAGGGGAGTGTAATAAAATTAATTTTATTACTTAACAATTTTATTTCGACCACTC
Source organism: Arcobacter denitrificans (SeqCode) (assembly GCF_048571185.1). Classification (GTDB taxonomy): domain Bacteria; phylum Campylobacterota; class Campylobacteria; order Campylobacterales; family Arcobacteraceae; genus Arcobacter; species Arcobacter denitrificans. The sequence goes on from NZ_CP182350.1 coordinate 2,044,941, forward strand.
TGTTTTGCTTTATAAAGTTTCTTGTCTACTATTTTCATTAAATTTTCAATAGTATCTTCTTGTGTAGGAATTTTTGATAAAATACCCATAGAAACTGTCAGGTTTTTAGAAACATCACTTTTAATGTTTTCTATGTTAAGGTCATCTATGCTTTTTTGTATGGATTGAGCTAATTTTAGTCCTAACTCTTCATTATCAACACTTGTTAAAATAGCAAACTCCTCACCACCAATTCTAAATGGAAAATCATGAGATCTTTTACATATAGACTTTAAAGATTCACCTACTTTTCTTAATGTGTCATCACCTTTTACATGCCCATAATAATCATTATGTCTTTTAAAATAATCAATATCAAATGATATAATAGTTAAATAAATTTTTGTTCTTTTTGCCCGAGACAATTCTGATTTAAATACATTTTCAAAATGTCTTCTATTGTATAATTGCGTTAATTGGTCAGTAATTGATAGTTTTAGTAGTTCTTCATTTGCTTTTTTTAACTCTTCTTCTGCTTTAATTCTTGCATTATGCTCTTTCATTAAAGTAATAGTACGAGAAGAAATACTTTCATGCATATTCAAAATTGTATCAGTTAGCATTTTAATAGAGTCATTCATCTTATTTTTAGTAAGTTTTTTAGCTTCTTTGATAGTTTTATTCTTTTTTATATATTTAATAATATAAAACATTTTCTTATCTTCATCTATTATATGAATCGCAAGCCAACGAATAAGAAACATAATCGTTTCTTCTATTATCTGATTGTAATTTTGTTGGTTACTTTTAGCTTGTAGTTTTAAAACTTTAGGTAGAAAAGATTTGTGGGTAGATTGATGTTTAATATACCACTTGTCGTTATGAAGATATTTTGACCAAATCTTTTCTTCTGTTTCAAAATGATAAGTTGCATAATCTGCTAACTCTTTAAAGATATTAGTTACCATAGCATCATTTTCATATGTGAGTGTATTAGCTAGCTTATTTAATAAGTTAATTAGTTGTTTGTGTTGCTCATCAATTTCTTTAATTCCTATCTCAAAGTTTTTATTCCAGTGAAACACTTGAAACTGATTTAAATTAATAGTATTGTTCATGCGGGATTATAACAAAAAGATATAAAATATAGGATATTATTTTATAATTACTGGTGCAGATGATGAGATTTGAACTCACCAGTATTATAAACTATAAATAGACAAAAACCTAAAAATAGGTATTAAATACCACCTAATATTTAAAAATATTTAATTTTTTCTCTATTATGAAAATAAAAAGTAGTATAAAAGTAGTATAAATTTAAAAAAGATATCGTATAATTCTTAATATACAAAAAAGGAATTTTATGAAATTGATAAAAACTTCTCAAAAAAGTATTTACTATGTTCAAAATAAAAACTCTATTACATATTATTTTAACTATAAAGAACCTCTGACACAAAAATCAAAAAGAAAAAAATTATTTAGTAAAGAGAAACATTTAGAGAAACATTTAAGACAATGTATTATTCAAAGTGAAGAAATTAAAAAAGATTTGAAAAATTTTAATTCAAGTGAAGTCGTAGAAGAAATAAAATATAAAAACTATTATAATTTATCAAAATTAGGAACACTTTATTTTGATTATAGATATAACAAAAAAGTAAGAATGTTAAAAGAAAGATATAATCATTTAAACGACGAAGAATTTAAAGAAAATGTATTAGTTAAAAAAAAGTTATATAGTATTATACGAGAAAAAAGAAGATTTGAAAGACATACTAAAAATACAGAATTATCAAGTATAAGTGTTAATAAAATTACAAAGAATACAATAAATAATTATATAGAAAATAATTTATCTTTAAATTTATCTCAAAAATCAAAATCTATAATTATTAGTATTATAAAAACGATTTTCTCATTTTCAATTCAAAACGATATTATAAATATAAAAAGTCCTTTTGAATTTATAAATTTTAAAGACGATAAAAGACGAAGAGAAAGAGTTTTAAGTAATGAAGAAATTAAATTATTATTAAAAGAATGTCTAAAATATGATAAGAATAAAAATGTATATTTGTCTGTTCTTTTGGGTGTTTTAACTGGTTCTCGAAGTAATACAGTTTTAAACATTAAAAAAAGTGATATTGACATAAATAATAAAACTATAAGTTTATATAATTTTAAAACAGAAAAACAATTTCAAATTATGTTAAATGATGAAAGTGTTGAATATTTAAAAAATGAAATCTTAAATGATAGAAAAACAAATGAATATTTAATAAAAAGTTTTTATAATCAAGAAAATAAAATCGAACAAAAACAACCACTTTACTATATACCTAAAAAAGTCTATTCTATAATGGACGAATTATTTAATAAAGAATTAAATAAAAAAAACAATTTCGACAGAGATAAAGTAGTTAATTATCATACATTACGACGAAGTATTGGAACTAATCTAGTTCGAGAGGGAACAAGTGTCTATAATGTAATGAAGTTTTTAAATCATAGTTCAATAGAACAAACAATGAGATATTTAAACATAGAAAACAATGAAATTCATAACGATGTAGTAAAATTAATGAATAATATATTTAAGTAAAAACTTCTAAAACTCCCTTTTTTAGGGAGTAAAAAACAAATTTCAAAATTTCCTTACAAATTTCTTCATTTTCTCTTGACTTTCAAAACTCATTTTTTAAAATAAATAATATAACTAAATTTATAGTTATAAAAAATAAAATTAAAAGGATAAAAAAATGAGTAAATTATATTTTCAAGGGGAAATCTTAGGACGATTTCAAACAAGTTTTAAAGATAAAGAAACAAAAAAAGATGTAATAACTAAAAAATTACAATTTATGGAAATTTCAGAAAATGGGAAAGTTATCTTAACAGATATAAAGTTATCAGAAAACCAAGGTTTAGAAGAATTAAAAAAAGGTATTAAGGTAATGATACCTATTAAAATTTTCACTCCAAAAGATAGTTCAAATGTATATTTTTCACAAGATGGAGAAATTAAAATTCAAGGTAAATAAGGGGTTAAATTCTCCTTATTTTTACTTATGTGATAAATATCTATCATATAAATAAAAATAAGACTGTAAAGGGGTTAAAAATGACAATAAAAGAAGAATATAAAATCTTATTAATAAGAGAAACAGAACTTAAAACAGAAATTGAAAATCTTAAAATATTTATAAAAAATAATCATAGAGATTTTGAAAATTTAAATTTTGTTGAACTTGATTTTGATAGAAAAATGAAATGTAGAAAGAATTTAAAAGGTTTAATAAAATGATTAAATTTTGGTATTTAATGACTTTTGACAATGACTTTTTTGATTTTGTTATAAGAATACAGTTTTATATATTGATTATAGAAATAATAATTTCATTATATATTTATAGAGAAGTATTCAATATTTAAAAAAGGAGTAAAAAATGAAAAATTTAACTAAACAAAATAAATTAAGAACAAACGAGAAAAAAAATAAATTATATAAAAAAACAAATTTTGAGATTGAAATAGATTTATTCAATAAAATAAAAGAAGAGAGTGAAAAAGAGTTTATAAGTCAAAAATCATTTATAAATAAAATTATAAAAAATGGTTTATATAAATATTATTTAGATAATCAAATGAAGAAGTTAAACAATGATTAAAATATTGTTATTGATAATAATTTCTTTTAATTTCTCTTATTGTGAAAATATAAAAAAACAATATAGAATTTATTTTAAAAGTGATAATAAAATAAAAAATGTAAGAGTTGAACTTGAAGAAAAAAATAAAAATCTTGAAGATTTGAAAAACTCTGATACATTAGAAATTAACGACTTTGATAATAATTTAACTTTTGATATTTTAAAAAGTGATATTGTAAAAATTGAATATATTGAAAATAAACCTAAAAAAATAAATACAGAACTAAAACCACAAGAAGAAGAAAAAACCATTCAAGAACCTTTAAAAATTGATAATAAAGACATAAACACAAATATAAATTATAAACTAATATTTTTCATTTTAATTATTCTATTTTTAACATATTATTTATATAAACAATTTTCAATCTTAGGAAAAAAAGAAGAAGAGATTAAAGAGATAAATAAACCTAAAATCAAAGCGAAACGAACAAAACCACGAGAAACAAATAATAAACCCTTAAACCTCTTTAAAACACCAATTAAAGAAGATAATAAAACAACTGAAAACAATGAAACAAATGAAGTTTTAACTTTTTATGAATTAGAAACAAAAAGAGTAGAGATTTACAAAGAATTAAAATATAAAAAAGATATTGAAAAAGAGACTAAAAAAGAGTTATATAAAAAGATTAGTATATTAAAAACAAAAATAAAAAATAAAGAAGATTTAAACGAGTTAAATAATGAATTAAATTCAATAATAAAAGGGGTAGAAAATGGAACAAACTAAAACAGTAAGAGTTCGTAAAATAAACCCTTTTTTGCAGTCCAATGGTGTAGTATTAAAGAAAAACTTTTTACTTATGTTTTTTATAAGTTTTGAATTTATTTTAACTTTTATAATGTATATAGATTATCAATTTTTTTCAAAAACTGAATTAGATATTTTTGAAGTCTTAAACCGTGTAAGTGGAGATATTTTTATATTAAATAGATATTTCTTATTACACTATACAGATAATTTTATAATCTCCACTTTTAACGGTTATATAAGTGATATAAAAGGAAATAGTTTAAGTATTCCTTATTTTTTTGACTATATAAATTATAAAAATTTTACAATAAATTTTTATGGATATTTAGAGATAACTATACGATTTATTATTACAATATTTATTTATCTATTAACAATATTACAAATAAGAGATCAACAAAAATATCGAAGTATCGGATTACATTCAATTTATAGTCCTCTGATTTTAATTTTATTCTCCAAATATTACAAAGAATATCATTTCTTTAAAAGAGTTGGAGGAATAAAACGAGATATGTTAAATGTAGATAAAAAACGAGAGATAATACAATTATTTTTTAATAAAAATGAAATATTTCTAAATAATAATATCAATGATATACAATTAAAAACTTCAACATTTTCAATTTTTCATGGGTTTTATAATTATTATAGAATATCTTTAATGTTAAAACCTCAAAAATCTAAAAAATAAAATACATTCTTTAAATCTTTGATAAAAAATTAAATTTTATTGTTTTAACTTGATTAAATGTGACAAAAAGGAAAAAACGGAGTTTTTGACTGTCCCTAAAATGTCGAAGACTTCAAAAAAGAAAACAAGAATAAATCTTTAAAATTGTTTTAACAAACAAAAAAAACGAGGGATTTATATTTTGTTTTGATGGTTATTTTTTCTTACACGGACGGTAGGGAGTGTGAGAAAAAGTGTTCTCAAAACAATATTAAATTTCTCTAAAAAACGACTTGTCGTTTTTTTCTTGACTAACTATATAAAAAGTGTAAACAAAAAAAAGAACAACAAAAGGAGTTAAAATATATGTTTAAAGAATTAAAATTTCATAACAATATTAAAAATCATTTTTTAGTTAAACAATATAAAAAATTAACTGATATTGAATATATTAAAAAGAGTGATAGAAATTATCAAAAGACAAACGATTTTTTAAGTAAATATATTTTAGAAGATAAAAGAAGTGGTAAAAATATAATTTTAAAAAAAGATTTAAAACAAGATTTCAATAATTATAAAAATTTAGTTTATTTAAAAACAAAAGAATTAGAAAGAGTATCTAAAAAAAATGATTTAATACGAGTTTTTATAACTTTAACTTTACCCTCAGAATACCACCCTTTTTCTGAAATAAATAATAAATATACACTTAACAAAAATTTTAATTTTATAAGTATTGAACAAGGAATAAATGAGGGTTATATTTTTTTAAATAAAATATTTAGAAATTTTTACTTAAATGTAAAAAATAATAGAAAAAATAAAGATATGAAAATGATACAAATAAACGAACGACACGGTTCTTTACAAGTTCATAAACACCGAATATTATATATCAACAAAGATACTTATAATAGTGTATTAAACACTTTTAACAAGATAATAGAAAAATATCAATTAAAACAAGTAGTTATAGATAAATGTATTGAAAATGACGAAGAAGTTAAAATTGGAAAATTGACAAGTCGTCGAGGTTCTTCTTATATTATAAAATACTTATTAAAAAACTTTAAAAGTGAAGAACTTAAAAAACTTGATGGTTGGAAAAAATTACATAAAATAAGAATGTTTTCAATGTCAAATTTAGAATTAAATACAGAGTTCTTTAAAAAATTATATTACTCAAATAAAGACTTAAATATTGAGATTATAAAAGAAATAAAACGAGGGAAAAGTAAATATAATAATCTTTATCAATTTTATACAGAAAACACAAATATAAGAAAGGTATATATCAAAAAAGATAAAGATACTCAAAAGATAGAAAAAATAAAAGAGAATATAGTTTTAAAAAAAGATAATAGATTTACTATTACAAAAATTATAGAAATAAAAGATATTTTTATAGAGAAAAAAATAGTTAAAGAATATGATAAGACAATAAAGTCTATTGAGGGGTTAAGAAATATATATTATTCAAACAAATACAAAAAATATAGAGAATTTTATAGAATAACAAAAAAAGAAAATAGTAAGATTTTGGGAAAAATTTATTATATAAAATTATTCTATGAACTACCAAAAACGGTTAAATCTAAATATTATAAGAATTACAATTTTAAGATTTATGATAATGAACTTCAAAAGAATATTATTGATAAAGATAACTTTATGTTCAAAAAAATAAAAAGGTGTTAAAAATAAAGTTTTTCTATGTACTCTCTCGTTTCTTTTGATAAATTATCACATATGTAATATAATAGAACAGAACCGTTTTCTTTTTTATGAATAGAATCGTTGTTAAACTCAATATTATCAATTATTTCTTTTATATGAATACATTTTAATAAATTCTGACTTTTAGATTTATCTAAAATATATTCCCATTTATATTCATTGTGTTCAATACTTTTTCCAGCTTGTATCCAATAAAGAGCAAATATTTTTTGTTCAAAATAAGGTATTAGTAGATAATCTGAAAACATTTCAGTATTATGATTAACATAAAAATTATTTCCAATTTCTTGTGTAAATAGATTTTGAAAGTAAGGAAGAAAATCATTTTTTGATTTATCAAAGTGTTTCCAAGTATCTTTTTTGGATGATAGGGGTTGTAATATTATACCTTTAAACTTACCTACAATCATAATGAACCACATTTTGACCTGAAGCCATAATTACAGTATCTCTTGAACTTGTAATATTTAATTTTTCAACACCTGTATCGTCTAAGTAAATTTCAAATGTTGTTCGAGGATCAGTCATTTTATACTTATATGAAATTGAGTTTTCTCCCCAAACAATTTTTGCTTTTATACTATTTATTATTAATATAGGATTTGATATCTCTCCAAAACTTGCTTTTTGTCGTTCTGTAACTGGAACCATATTAAGAGCAGTCATTTTACAAGAATATCTTTTACTATCTTCCCCGTGAGACAGTGATAAAAATATAAGAAAGATAGAAAATAATTTAAACATTGGAGTCCTTTATTTTTTATTTATTATATTGAAATTATATTTATATAATGTTTAATAAATATGTATTTAAGTTTGACAATAAAAGATTTATTAAAATAATTAAATATAAAATATATAACTATGATATTGAAAAAAATATTATTAAACCACTATATAACTCTTATGTTATAATAGTTGAATATATTAAACTTACTCAAGAACTAGAAAAAAATCAATTTAAATTTGAAATCATTGAAGATTATTCAATAAAAATATATTAATATTTTTATAAAAATCTTTACAAAACTCCAAAATACTTATTACTACTCAAATATATAAAACATAAATTAATTACTAATATATAATTTATATTTTATATATTTGAGTAGTATAAAAGTAGTATAAAGTTTTTAAAATATTTTTAAATATCTTAATATATGGGGTTTAAAGGGTTTTGTTTTGGTGCAGATGATGAGATTTGAACTCACACGACTTTCGCCACGAGCCCCTCAAGCCCGCGTGTCTACCATTCCACCACATCTGCACAAAAAAGAGTTAGAATTATATCTATTTATTCTAAAAAATAAGTTATATCTTAACTTTTTATTTTAAGACATAAAAAAAGGGTCAAGAGAAAACTCTTGACCCTTTTTATCTATTAAATCTGTAGATTTAAAGATTACCCTAAGAATGGATTTGCATATAATGCAATCATAGCAATAACAAGTGCATAAATAACTTGTGCTTCGATCATCGCTAAAGCAATGAACATTGTTGTCATTAATTTTCCACCTAAACCTGGGTTTCTAGCAGTACCAGCGATTGTTGCAGCAGCAGTGTTACCCATACCGATAGCACCACCAAGTGCAGCAAGACCAAGACCAATACCTGCAGCAACTACAGAGTAAGCTTTTAAAGTTTCATTTGCAACTGCACCATCAGCAGCGAAAGCAGCACCAGCAATAGCTAGCATTAAAAGAACGATTTTTTTCATTCTAGATTCCTTATAATATATTTTGTTTCAAAGTCCGTTCGGATAGCGTAACCATAGATAAATCTATAGCAATATTTACATAAATGCAAATATTTCCCTACTTATCACTTTGTTGGGTAGTATTATACATCTCTTTAGATTAAGATTTCTTTATTTGGATGCTTAATATTATTGGTGTATTACCTTATGTAACAAAGTACTAAATTAAATGTTCTGGTTCATGTAAAAAATAGCCTTGTGAGTATTCAATATCAAGCGATTTTATTGTCTCTAAAACTTCTTTTGAGTCTACAAATTCCGCAACAACTTCCAAGCCTAGTTGTTTAGCAAAATTTACAATAGTAGATACTGTAATAAAAATATTTTTGTCTTTATGTATGTTTCTTATTAGTGAACCATCTATTTTTAAAATATCAACATTTAAGTTAATGATGTACTCAAAGTTTGAATATCCTGTACCAAAGTCATCAATTGCAATTTTTGCACCGATTTCTTTCATTTTTTTGATAAATGAGGATACTTTTTCAAATTGATTTATCTGTTCAGACTCTACAATTTCTAAGATGATTTGATTATTTGTGTTAGTTTGTAGTATTGTATCAACTAGGAATTGAATTGTTTCATCATTTGTAATATCTTGCATTGATAGATTTATTGAAAACATATTTTCTTTATTTTTAAAATAATTACAAGCCTGCTTAATCATCACTCTTGTCATTTCATGATAAAGTCTTGCTTTTTTTGCATGTTCTAAAAAGAAATAAGGAGATAATATTTTTCCATCTTCTGTTTTAAGTCTCATTAGTGTTTCGTATTTTATTTCACCTGTTTTATTATTAACAATTTTTTGTCCATAAAGCAGTATTTTATTGTTACTTAGTGCAGTTTTTATATTTTTTGTTAGTTCAATCTTTTGGGCTAAAAGTCTTTTACTATCTTGTTCTAGGTTTACTACAAGTTCTTTATTTTTTTCTTTTGCTTGCATTAGTGCCATTTCAGCCTCTACAAGTAACCACTCTCTACCACTTGAAATTCCAATTGAAAATAATAAATTTAGTGTGTGATTATCATATCTTATTGGATTTGTTTTTATATTATTTATGAACTCTAAAGAGAGCTCTTTTAATGACTCTATAGAAAAGTTTCCTGAAGCCAAAATACCAAAGATATCTCCACTAATTCTATAAACATTTATATTAAAATTATTTAGTTTTAATAGTTTTTTTGAAAACTCTTTTAATATATGGTCTCCAACTTCTATTCCATATGTATCATTTATATCTCTAAAGTGATTTATGTTGACAATTGCTAGTTTTGGAAATAGGAATGTCTTGGAGTCTTCAATTAGTTTTTGTCTATTTGGTAAACCTGTTAAATCATCAGTTAGCTGTTTTGTGATTATTTTATCTTTTTCATATAAAGAAGTTATATCATTTCTAATACCAATATACTCTGTTATATTTCCATCAAAATCTAAAATAGGAATAATAGTAGAATCAACATAATATATGCTTCCATCTTTTCGCTTATTTGAAACAATCCCCTTAAATATATCTTTATTTTTTAAGGTATCCCACATATTTTTAAAAAACTCTTTTGTATTTTCTGGGTCTCTTATAATATTGTGATTTGCTCCTATTAATTCATCTTTTGTATATCCTGAGATTTCACAAAATTTATTATTTACATAAGTTATAATACCTTTTGTATCTGTTTTTGAAACAATAGAGCTTTCATCAATAGCTTTTTTATACTCTTCTAAAAGTAAAAGAGTATCTTTTATCTCAAAATCACCACTATCTTTTAGCATATAATTTAATTTTTCTATTTGTGCATAATCATTTTTTAATACTACATTTTTATTTTGAATATAGAGTTCTTTTTCTTTTATTTGTGAGATATCTCTCCACGAGACTAGTAATACTTCTTTTTTTTCAATAGTTAGTCTTTTTAGTGTTACTTCAACCCAAAACTCTTTATCTTTTAAATCTTTATGTAGCCATTCAAATCTTACAAAACCATTTTTATAACATTGTGAAATAAGAATGTCTGCTTTTTCACATGAAAGTTGACCATCTGGTTGATATGTTGGAGATATTTGAGAAGGATGAATATCAAACAATTCACTTTTATTTTTCATTTGAAGTATTTTTAGTGCTGCTTTATTACAATCAACAAAGTTTTGTTCGACTATAAATAGAACTGGATCAATATCATTTTCCAATATATTATTATAGTAGTCAATATTTTTAAGCACATTTTTAAATGAATCCAAAATCCAAAATCCTAATATATAATTTATATAAATATAACAAAATATACTTAATAATTTTATTAAAGTCACTCTTTATATAAAATAAATAATTTTTTTGATTGTAGTTTAAATATTGTATAGTATAATTATATATATTTTATTTTGAGGTTAAATTATGAAAAAACTTTTTTTTGGACTAACATTTTTAATCCTTATTTTACTTGGTGCAGTTTATGCTCTACTATTTACATCAACAGGAAATACTATCGTGGCTTCTATAGTTGAAAGTAAAGTAAATAAAGAGCAAGATATAAACTTTAAGATAAATAAGTTTTTATTAACAACTAAAGAGATTGAATTTGATTCAACAATTGATGATAATTCAAATATAAAAATTATTGGAGATTTATCTTTATTTTCAAAAACTATTGATATCAAGTTTGATATTAATATTAAAGATTTATCAAAACTACAAAGGTTTACAAATCAGAAGCTAAATGGAAGCTTTAGTACAAATGGAAGCTTTAAAGGTGATAGTGTACTGGCAAAACTTGAGGGTAGCAGTGATGTTTTTAAAGGTAAAGCAACTTATGATATAGACTTTGAAAATTTTGAGCCAGCAAATATTTTATTTAATATGAAAAATGCAAAAATAGATGAAATACTACATTTAATTGATAAACCAAGATATGCCATGGGAAATCTTGATATCAATGCCAATATCAGCAATGCAAAACTAGAAAAACTAAATGGAAAAATTCTTACTAAAATTACAAATGGTTTGGTTACAAATAGTTTAGTTAATAAAGATTTTAATACTAAACTCAATGAAAAACTCAATTTTAAGGGTACTATTAAAACAGATTTAGAACCCTTTAAAGCTTTATCAAAAGTTGACGTATATACATCTATGGCAAATCTTTTTGTAAAAAAAGCAGATATAAATTTAAAGAATATGAATATAAAAAGTGATTACTTTTTAAAAATAGATGATTTATCTAAACTTTTTGATGTAACTCAAACAAAAATGAGAGGAAATATTGGAGTTGCAGGTGATATTAAAAAAGATAAAGATTTACTTGTAAATGGATATTCGGAAATTTTAGAAGGAAAATTAAAATTTAAGCTTTTAAACAATGATTTTAGTGCAAACATAGATAATATTGAGATATTAAAAGTTTTACATATGCTTTATTATCCAGAAATATTTACCTCTAAGACAAAGTTAAGACTTGATTATAATATTGCAAAAGAAAATGGTGATTTAACTGGAAGCTTAATAAATGGACAGTTTAAGAAAAATGAGTATTCTACTATTATTAGTAGTCTTGCAAGATTTGATCTTACAAAAGAGGTTTATGAAAATATTGACTTAAAAAGTAATATCAATAAAAATATAGTAAAATCAACAATAAAAATGAAAAGTAAATTATCACAAATAGAGGTTAATCCCTCAACAATAGATACGAAAAACAGTATTATTGATGCATTAGTAGTAACACAAATAAAAGGTATAAAGTTTGATACAAAAATAACTGGAGACTTAGCTAATCCAAGTGTTAAAGTTGATACTAAGAAGCTTTTAGAAAGTGGAGCAAAACAAAAAGTTAAAGAAAAGATTCAAGATACTATTGATAAAAAACTTGGTGATAAAGCAGGAAATATATTAAAAGGTTTTTTTAAATAACTTTAATGAGATAATATTAAGTCTATTATCTCATTGCTATTTTTTGCATTTGAGAGTGCAATTTGAATTATTGTTTGTTCTTTATTTAAAATTTTTATATTATTATCATTTAATTTTTTTATAATACTCTTTGAATCAATCTTGAATACTCCTGATAAGTCATTTATAGATGTATTGATTATGGTTGAATAGAGTTTTTCATCTATTTTTTTATCTTGTAATAAAAATGATGAAGAGGCAAAAGTAATAATTGTAATAATTGATATTAGTAAAAATTTTATTTTCATTTGAAATCCTTGTTTAATAATTACATTATAAGAAATAAGAATTAACGAATAGTTTTAAATAGTTAACAAAAAGTTAATTACACAGGTAAAGGAAAAAATATGGAACAACTAAAAAGAGTGCTAGTAACTGGTGGAAATAAAGGTATTGGTTTAGCTGTTGTTAAAAGATTTGTAGAATTGGATTATGAAGTGATTGTTGTCGCTAGAGATTTTTCAAACTTTGAATTAAAAGATAATCTAAAAGTCAAATGTATAGAGTATGACTTATCAAATGTAGCTGGACTAAAAGATTTAGCTGAAGATGTAGGTGAAATAGATACTTTAATAAATAATGCTGGATATATGCAACCAAAATATACATATGATAACTATCCTCTTGATGCAAAAGAACATATCATGAATGTGGACTTGTATACTCCAGTAGAACTTATAACACTATTTTCTGAGGGTATGAAAAAAAGAAACTATGGAAGAATAGTAAATACAGCTTCAATTGCTGGACAAATAGGTCATCCTGATATTTGGTATGGTATTGCAAAAGCTGGTGTTATAAATGCTACAAAAATATTTGCAAAACTTTTAGGAAGTCATAATATAACTGTAAATTGTATAGCTCCAAGTCCTGTTGAAACTGATATGCAAAAAGATAACTCTCCTGAGAGAAAAGAAGAGTTTAAAAAAGCAGTACCAAGTGGTAGATTTGCCCAGCCCCAAGAGGCAGCTGAAGTTATAGTTTGGTTAGCTACTTCTTGTCCAGAATATGTTAATGGAACAACGATTGATTTTAACAATGGATCTTATGTAAGATAAGTTTGTTTTTTTTTGGTAAAAATTCTTATGTTATTTAGAATTTTTACCGCAATTAATGTTAAGAGTGTACCAATTATTATAGATAAACTGATGTGCTCTTTTAAGAATATAACACTTAAAATAATAGCAAATAGTGGAACTAAAAATATAAAAGAACTAACCTCATTTGTTCCAAGCTTTTCAATTCCCACAAAGTATATTGTCGTAGCAAAGGTTGTGGAAATTACGGAAATGCTTAAAATATTAAGCCAAAATACCCAATCAAAAGCTTTATAATTCATATTTGGAATATCAACAAAAAATAGCATAACAAGAATAGTTGTAACAACATACATATATAAAGTAAATACCATAGGGGATATTTTTGTAGCTTTTGAGCTTGTTATTGTAAGAATAGGCCAAAGAACTGAGGCTAATACAAAATAAATATTTTCTTGTGAAAATATCTGTTCTAGTGAAAAAGACCAAATATTTAGCATAGTAAGAACTCCAGTTCCCCCAAGAATCAAAGCAAAAATATCTTTTTTCTCTATTTTTCTACCATAAAACAAAGCCATTATTAAAAAGGTATTTATAGGAATCATTGTCGTAACTAAGGCTCCACCAAGACTTGCAGTTCCAAGTTTTGTCCCAAGAAAATAACACTTCATATAAGCTATCATCACAAGAGAAGCTAGAAGAACTAAGATAAAACTTTTTAGGTTTATATAAAAGCTTTTTTTCATATATAACAAAATAGGAAGTAGGGTAATTATTGTAAATGTATTTCTAAAAAAAATCATTTCATATTCATTTATATATGCACTTAATACTTTTGCACTAACCCATGAAGCTCCCCACCCAGCCATAGCTAAGAACATAAGAACATAAAAAATATTTTTGTTTTGGTCTGTCATTTTAAATCTTTTTAGTTTTTTGAAGAATTGTACAAAAATAAACTAATAGTTTATAGAATAATATTGCTATTTCTTTGTAACACAGAAGGTGTGTATCCAAAATACTTTTTAAAGTTACGTGAAAAATGTGATTGATCACTAAATCCAACTTGAATACTAGATTCACTAATCGATAGGCCACTTTTAATTAAATTATTTGCACGGTTAAGTCTTTCATTTACAATAAATGCATGGGGAGTAAGTCCAAAGTCTTTTTTAAATATTCTTAGAAAATGATATTTACTGAGATGTACATTATTTGCTAACATCTCAAGGGTAAAATTTGTATCTATAGAGTCATTTATTAATTCATAGGTTTGTTTTACAATTTGTTTATCTTCAAAAATCTCTTTATAATTTTTTGTATATAAGGTTGAATCTAAAATTAAACTTGAAAGTACGTCTATTAAAAGTGCTTCAACTAATATTTCATCTTCTCTTTTAAAATAGGCATCAAAGAAATTATGTATTTTCATAAATAAAGTTTTGTTATCAATTATATTTCTTTGGAAGTAGGGTATTTTTTTTTCACCAAATATTTGTTCATATAAATTTGAGATAATTTCTATAGTTGGGTAAAAGTTCGCATGGGACCACTCTTTTGATTTTCCACCATGTACTTCTCCTGGATTATTTATTCGAACTGTGTATTCATATGAATAAAAACTTTCATTTTTATTGAATACTTTTAAAAAACCTTTATATGTTAATCCAATAGTATATGTATCATGATAATGTTTTGTAAAATCTTCATTTGAATGGTTTACATTTTCAAATAATATATTGTTTAATAATTTAGACATAGGCAAATTATATCTAAAATAAAAAACAAATATAGAAGAAAATTGCTATTTCAATATTTCTTCTAATGTTGTTTTTATTTTACTTGGGTCTGAAAAGTGGTCAAGTTTTGCTTTTAAGTTGCCATTTTTATCAAAGATGTATATGTATGATGTATGGGCAACAGAGTAATCCATTGCAGAACCTTCAAGTTCTATTTTACTGTAATAACTTCTATATCTAGAAGTTATATCGTCAATATTTTCTTTTGTAGAAGTAGCACCTACAAAGTTTGGATGGAAATATTGTGCATACTCTTTTAAGTTTTTAAGTGTATCTCTGTCTGGGTCTACGCTTATAAAAAGTCCAACAAAATCTTTTGTTTTTTCTTTAGGAAAACTGTTTAGTGCATGTGCCAAAGAACTCAAAGAAGTAGGGCATACATCGGGACAAAAGGTATACCCAAAATATACTGCTAGGTATTTTCCTTTGAAACTTTTCTTTGTGATCTCACCATCTATTGTGTTTACTTTAAAATCATACTGTTTTTGCTCATTATAATCATCTACATATGGTTTTAATATTGTGATTAAAACAACAGCAACTATAAAACTAATACCAAGTTTAAAAAATGTATTCATTATTTATCCGTTTTAAATTGGAATCTAGCTCCAATAATTTTATCTAATTTTTCAATTCGTATATCTGCATTCCATTTCATATTTCCAACAGGACAAGTAGGTAGTGTACCTATTGCTTCATAGTTTCCATTTCCAAGGTTTTTAATTGGCAAATTAAAATCTCCCATAAGCATATTTGTTGTATAGATATTTAGATACAACTCTTGTAAATCTGTTTTATTGCTTTTGATTGAAAATTTTATTGATTGCATAAGTGGAATTGATTTTGGATTTATATCAAGTTCAAATTTTGTGCCATCTTGTATCTCTATAGTGCAAGAACTTTTATGTAAATCACAAGTTGAAGATTGAGTGATAAATTTTGCTTCACCTTTAAAAGATTGGTAAAGGGAAGAAAAGTCTATCAAAAAATATCCTACAACAACAAAAAGTACAACTCCTATTTGAAATATTGCACTTTTTATGTTATTAGGTTTTTTTTCTTCTTTCATCTAGTTACTTCCACATTTCCCACTACCACAGCTCATGCCTTTTTTCATCTGTTTTTTCATCATTCCACCCATTACTGTTTTAATAGGAGCTGTTATCGTTTTAGTTTCGCCATTTGAAAACTCTAAAGTATATGTTACTTCCTCACCTATTTTTAGAGGATTATGTAAACCAATAAGCATAACGTGAAAACCACCAGGTTTAAGTTCAGTTTTACCATTTGCAGGAATATCTACTTTAGGTACTTGATACATCTTCATAACGCCATCTTTCATACTATGTGTATGAAGTTCAACAACTTTAGAAACATTTGATGTAGCTTTTACAATAGAGATTTTTTTATCTGTATTATTTTCTACAACCATAAATGCAGCTGAATTTGGTAGACCAGGAGGTGTTGCTCTTACATAAGCATCTTTAACTTCAATATTTGAAGCAAATAGAGTTGATACACTAAGAAGTGCCAATAGAAGAAATTTTTTCATTTTATACCTTTTTTTTATTTCCTAAATTTTATTATCAAAATGTTAATTTTGTGTTAATTTGCACTTGATTCTTTTTTTAATAGTATCAATGTCACACCAATAACAGCTGCTATAAATGAAGCTGCAAAAACGCCAAGTTTAACCGCTGAAATAATTGTTTCATCTAAAAAGGCAAGGTGGGTTATAAAAATTGACATAGTAAATCCAATACCTCCTAAGAATCCCACTGCAATAACTTCACTCCACGATATATTTTCAGGCTTTTTGATAATTCTTAATTTTGTAGCTAAATATGTAAATCCAAATATTCCTATTGGCTTACCAATAATTAGACCAAAGACAACACCAAGAACAATCATTAGGTTTGCACTTATTCCTGAAAAATCTATTAAAACACCTGCATTTGAAAATGCAAACAAAGGCATAATAAAAAAAGCAGATAAACCATGTAAGTTGTGCTCTAATCTTATAAGAGGATTTTGTACCTTATCATAGTTATATGCAATGTTTTCAAGAGAATCCATTTGATGATGATTTAAAACAGGAACAGTATCTATATGGTTTTCAAAATAGTTTATATCATCTTTTGTCTCTTTTATAAAATTGTGTTCATCAATTTTTGACTTAATTGGAATTGCAAATGCCAATAAAACTCCTGCAATAGTTGCATGTATTCCAATAGCGTGAATATAAATCCAAAGCGCAATACCAAGAATTAAATAGGGCAATAATTTAGTTACACCTTTTATATTTAAAGTCCAAATTAAAGCATAAATAATACCAGCATGTAAAAAGTATTCACTATGTATTTCACTTGTGTAAACAGTTGCCACAACTAAAACTGCCCCTAAGTCATCAACAACTGCAAGGGCAACTAAAAATAGTTTAAGTGCAGGGTTTACACGGTTGCCAAGAAGCATTAATATACCTAAAGCAAATGCAATATCTGTTGCCATTGGAATACCAAATCCTAAAGGATTATCTGTATTTAATCCCACATAAATAAGTGCAGGAATTGCCATTCCTCCTATTGCTGCAACTATTGGAAATAGTGCTTTACTGACAGTTGAAAGTTCTCCAACTAACATCTCTCTTTTTATCTCTAATCCAACCATTAGAAAAAATAGTGCCATAAGCCCATCATCAATCCAATAAGTTAGTGTCATGGATATATCATGATCTCCAAGACTAATTCCCAAGGGCATGTGCCATAAGTCATAATATGCTTGACCTAAACTAGAGTTTGCAACTATTACAGCAGCTACTGTTGCAATAAAAAGTAATATACCACTTAGAGCCTCTTTATTTACAAATCTCTCTATGGTTAATTTTTGAATCATTTAAAAATCCTTTTCATAAACATTTTGGACAAATACCTTTAATAATTATATTTTCAATTTTATGATTGATTAATTTAAAATTTAATTCCTCATGAATACATTCAATTTTGGAACAGTTTGTACATATAAAGTGTGCATGGTTTGATTTTTTTATTTCAAAATATCTTTTTTTATCATTTGATTCAAATGAATTAATTATATTTTCATCTTCAAATTTTATGATATTTCTATAAAATGTTGCTTTATCCATATTTATTGAAATCTTTATCTCTTCATAACATAAGGGTTTTGAAGAGTTTGCAAGCACCTCTAGTATCGACTTTCTTGAGTTTGTTAACTTTATATTTTTATTTTCAATTAATTCTTTAATATTGTCCATATAAAATTATAACATATGATTCCTGCCACTAAGTTGCATTAAAGCTTAAAGTTACTAGAATTTCAAAATGCGACTAAGTTGCGACTTAAAATTTGGAGTTATTATGAAAAAGATTTTTTTTATTAGTTTACTATTGTTATCATCACTTTATGCACAAAAAATAGTTACAGTTAGTATATTGCCACAAAAATATTTTATTGAGAAAATTGCAATGGACAAAATCCATGTTAATGTTATGGTTCAGCCAGGAGCTTCTCCTGCTTCATATGAACCTAAAACATCACAGATGAAAGATTTAATTAATTCTGATATATATTTTTCAATAGGCGTACCTTTTGAAGAATCTTGGCTTGAAAAGTTTGAAGATATAAATAAAAATATGCTTATTATAGATACATCAAAAGGTATAAAAAGAATTGCAATGGCAGAACACCATCATGAAGGAGAAACAGAGCACCATGATGAACATGAATCATTAGATCCTCATGTATGGCTAGATCCAATACTGGTAAAAGTTCAGGCAAAAAATATTTTAGATGCACTAGTTGAAGTTGATAGCAAGAATAGAAACTTTTATTATGATAATTATAAAAACTTTTTGTTTGAACTTGATGCTTTACATTTAAAATTGTCTGGCATATTAAAAGAGGTAAAAGGTAAAAAGTTTATGGTGTTTCACCCTTCATGGGGATATTTTGCTAAAAGATATGAATTAGAGCAAGAAGCTGTTGAAAAAGAGGGGAAAGAGCCTAAATCAAAAGAGATTATAGCTTTAATAAATGAAGCAAAAGAGGAGGACATAAAAGTTGTTTTTGTAGCTCCTCAGTTTTCTAAAAAATCTGCTGAAATTATTGCAAATGGAATAGAGGGAAAAACTATTTTTATTGACCCATTGTCAAATAATTGGCAAGAGAGTTTAATAAATACATCAAAAGAATTGGTAAATAGTTATAAATAATGAAAGTATTAATTGGTTTAGTTTTAATAATTCAAACTCTTTTTGGATGTGGTTTATGTACAGTATTTTCACCTCAGACAAAAATTGTAATTGATCTTAAAACAGATAATGAAATAATAAAAGAGATAGATCTAAAATGGATATTAACAAAACCTTTTACTGAAACTTTAAAAAATGTATATGATACAAACTTAGATAATACCTTAGATGAAAAAGAGTTATCTACAGTAAAAAATATTTTTTTAGATTATATAAAACCTAGAAAATACTTGTCATATATCTCTTATGGGAAAAAAATTAATAAAATCCAATCCAATACGATAAATGTAAAAGATTTAGAGCTATATATAGATAATGAGATTTTACATATTCACTACAAGATAAGCTTAAATTATAAAATTGTAAAAGATAATATTTTATACTTTAATATTGATGATAAAGAGCAGTTTTTTTTAATAGAGATTGAAAAGAACAGTATAAATTTTGATAAAGAGCTATTTGATAAAAATATTATTGACTTAAATAGTGTCTCATTTCATATTAATAAAGAGATCTCAACTAATAATGTTGAAGATGCAAAAAAAATAGAAAAAAAGAATATTACAAAAAATGAAGAAACTTTTTTAACAAAATTTAATAAAGAGATAAAGCAAAATCTTTTAGAGATTAAAAATGGGAACACAATAGCTTTATTTACTTTGTTATTTGTCTCTTTTTTATATGGAATTATTCATGCATTAGGACCAGGACATGGTAAGTCTTTAGCTTTTTCATATTTTATGATAACAAAGAGCTCATATTTAAGAGCTTTTATAATTTCTCAGCTAACTGCATTTATACATATTCTTGGAGCATTAGCTTTGGTTTTAGTTTCTATATTTATAATTGAGTCTTTTTTTAATAATTTTGTTAATGATTCTATAAAATTAATAACTCAGCTCTCAGCTGTTTTTATTATGCTTTTGGCTTTATATCTTTTATATAAAAAGTTTAAAAATAAAGATAGCTCTTGTCACTCTTGCTGTTCTTCAGAAAATGAAAATAATGAAAGAAAAAAACAAGATATATTTTTTGTCTTAACTGCTGGGATAATACCTTGTCCAGGTACGGTAATACTTTTTTTATATGCCTTTATATTGAAAACATATTTTGCAGTTATTTTAGCTTCTATATTTATTAGTCTTGGTATGGGGTTAGTTATATTTTTATCATCATTTTTTAGTATAAAATTAAATAGGATGTCAGATAATTACAATAAGATTAGAAGCTTTTTAGATATTGCTTCACCTATTTTTATTTTTATTTTAGGTTTGTTATTATTTTTTAATACAAATATATTATAAGGAGAAAAAGGAGAGTTTAAAAACTCTCCCATTCATCATTACTATCATTTTGAGGAACAACTACTTGTGGTTTTTTTACTTCTAGATTCTTTTCTTCTTTTTTATTGATTATTGGTTCTTTCTTCTCTTCAATAGCTTTTTTTGTGGGTTCTTTATTTATTACTTGTTCATTTTTAGTATTGGTATTATTTAGGTTTAGATTTTTTACTTGAACACTATCTTTACCTTCAAACTCTTTTTCATTTGCATCTTTTACTATATCATCTGCAATATATTGTGTTTGATCTGCAATATCTTTTGCTTGGTTGGCAATAGAAGCATTTTCTTGGGTTTGTCTATCAAGCATACTTACTGCACTATTAATTTGCTCAATTCCCATTTGTTGCTCTTTACTTGCAGACTCAACTCCACCAATTAATTCTAAAGTTTTTGAAATATTTTCATTTAGTCCAACATAACCTTTAATCATTTTATCAGATATTGTTTTTCCATCATTTGCTTTTAGTGTAGCACTTTCAACTAAAGATTTTATCTCTTTTGCAGCTTCTGCTGATCTTGATGCAAGATTTCTAACTTCTTGTGCAACTACTGCAAACCCTTTTCCAGCTTCACCAGCAGTTGCAGCTTCCACAGCAGCATTTAGTGATAAAATATTTGTTTGAAATGAGATTTGGTCAATAACTGATATTGCATCATTTATAGCAGTTACTTGCTCATTTATACTATCCATGGCATTGGTTGTTTGGGAAGCAAGTGTTTCTCCTTCGTTTGCAGAGTGTTTTAATTCATTTGCATTATTTGCCATTGCAATTACGTTTTGAGTATTGCTAGTTATATTTGATGTGATTTCTTCTAGTGCAGCAGCTGTCTCTTCAATACTTGCAGCAGCTTCATTTGATGAACGACTCAAATTATCAACATTTGATAATAGCTCACTTGAACTTTTTTGTAGGGTAAGTCCATTTGATTTATTTTCAACTAGCATATCATTAATAATATTTGCTAAGGTATTTAATCCATCAACTGTATTCCCTGTTGCAGCAGTAATTCTGTGTTTGAAGTTTAGATTTTGATACTCTTCTAAAGCTTTTTCTACTTCATTAATATCATTTGAAATATTTTCAGAGATAACTTGTATCATTTCATTAAAGATAGTTTTTAACTCTTCTAATCCTTTATTATGAGTACTTTTGTCAATTTTTTTACTAATATCTCCACTTTTTACTAATTCTACTACTCTTTTTACATCTTCAATTAATAGTTCATCTTTTTCTATTAGTGATTGGGTATTGGTAATATTTTTATTTACTTCTATTGCAATAGCTGCTATTTCATCGTTAGCACTTGTATCTAATAACTCTACATCTTTTTCTTCTCTATTTAGATATTTAAAAAAGCTAAGTAGTCCATGGTGAAAATTATTGATAGATTTATTAATAGTTTTACCAAGAAGTATAGTAAAAAATATTGCTAATGCGATACTTAAAACAGTAATTATAATAAAGCTTATAAATGATTGGTCTATTAGGGAATCTGTTTCCTTTTCTTGTGCTTTAACAACTTTATATGACTCCTCAGTAAAAAAGTCAATTAAGCTTCTCATATCTTCGTAATTATTTATATATGTAGTAAAATAAAATTCTTGCGCTTTTTCATACTCATTTGCTTTTATCATTGAAACAAGTTTTTTTGTATTATCATTAGTTAAATTATATTTAGTGGCAAATTCTTCAAATTTTGAAGAGTTATTTGGCATCTGTTTTTCCAACAAATTTTTAAACTTTTCAAATCTTTGCCCAACTTGTTTAATGTTATTATTTACTCCATCTTTAAGTAACTTTTCACTTTTTTGAGAGTCTTTTAAGTTTATTATTTGAGAAATAGCAACATTTGATTGGTAGGAATCCCTATCTGCTTCGAGCAAAAAACTTATCCCTGCAAAATCTCTCTTAGATAGATCTGCTACATTTTCTTTTATATGATTTATGTTATATGAAACATAAATACTTGATAGCAGTGTTACTGTAATCAGTACAAGAAATGCACCAATTATTTTACTTTGAATTTTCATATGAGTCCCTTCATATATAATTGTATATTATAATGATATCTCCTGCAATATAAATTGAAACTTAAAACACCAACTAATTGAAGCTTAAGGTGTAATTGTAATTTTAAATTATTAAAATGCTTTAAAAGTAATGGAATAAAATTTGCAGAAAATATAAAAAGATAAATATATGAAACTAAATGAAATACAATTAGAGAATGATTATTTTGAATTTGATGAAAAATTTTATCATAAAATTAATCCAACTCCATTAAATAATCCACACTTGATATCTTACAATAAACTAATGTTTGATGAGATAGGTTTAGATTATGAAGAAGCTAAAAATGAAGATTTTATTAAGTTTATAAATGGAGATAAATTGCTTTCTGGTTCTCTTCCTTATGCAAAAGCTTATGCAGGACATCAGTTTGGCTATTTTGTACCCCAATTAGGTGATGGAAGAGCAATTAACTTAGGTAAAATTGGTCCATGGCATTTACAAACAAAAGGTGCAGGACTAACTCGCTATTCAAGACAAGGAGATGGTAGGGCAGTATTAAGGTCTTCTATTAGAGAATATATTATCTCAGAAGCGATGTATGCTTTAGATATACCAACAACTAGAGTTTTAGCTCTTATAGGTTCAACTCATCCAGTTACTCGATATTATGGAGTAAAGGAAACAGCAGCAATTGTTTTAAGAATGTCCCCATCTTGGGTTAGAATTGGAACATTTGAGTATTTTGCAAGACAAAAAAATGCAAAAGTAAACCTAACTCAATTGGCTAATTATGTAATAAAAAACTCTTATGCATATTTAATTGATGACAAAAACAAGTATGAAAAGATGTATTATGAAATGGTTGATAAAACAGCAATACTAATGGCAAAATGGCAAGCTTATGGTTTCATGCATGGAGTTATGAATACAGATAATTTTTCAATGGCAGGATTAAGTATAGATTATGGTCCTTTTGCTTTTATAGATTATTTTAATATAAATCAGATTTGTAATCACACAGATAGTGAAGGGCAATACTCTTTTAATAACCAACCTTATGTAGCAAGATGGAACTTAGAAGTTTTAGCAAATAGTTTAAAAGAGATTTGTGAAGTAGAAAAACTTCATGAATATTTGAAAACATATTTTCATGTTCAAGAAAAAGAGTATTTGACACTTATGACAAGAAGACTAGGCCTTGATATTAGTAAAAGTAATGATTCTTATGCTGATTTGATTATATCTTTATTAAAGGCATTGCAAACTTCAAAAACTGATTATAATCAATTCTTTTATGAGTTAACTAAGTGTAAAAATAGTGATGAGATTAGAAAAGTAATTGATATCTCAATTTATAGACAAGCCTTAAATATATGGCTAGAAGACTATATAAAAGCTAGAGAAGAAGAAAATAGAGATTTTACTCAAGTTCAAAATAGTATGAAAAAGGTAAATCCAAAGTATGTGATTAAAAATTATATGCTTCAAGAAGCAATTGACAAGGCAGAAGAGGGTGATTTTAGTTTAGTAAATGATTTATTGAATATTGCACAAAATCCATATGGTGAGCATAAAGAGTATGAAAGATACTCAAAAGCTACACCACTTGAATTTTCAAATGTAAAACTGAGCTGTTCGTCCTAGGATTAAACAGCTCCCATTAGTGCTTTTTTAGTATTTCCCATAAGTGCTACCATTTCATCATATGTTTTACTTATCTCTTCTTGTGGAGTTGAAATAACTTCATCATATACTTTTTCTATTTTCTCTTCACTTGATAGTTTTTTAAGATCACTTTTTTCTAAAGAAGCAAAATCTAAAACTTCATTCCATACAGAACTTTCATCTAAAACAAAAGCAGAAAATTTAACACCTTCATATTCAAAAGTACCATCTGCATCTAAGTCGATAACGTAAAGTAAATTAACAGAATCTTTATCAAAAAACTCTCCATATTTTGTGAAAAATTCTTTAAAGTATCCAAATGTTTCAAGCTCACATGAAAAGAATTTAATTTTTTCATTTTCACTTACCATAACAACTTGTCTAGCTTGAGATTTAGGAGGCATAACTCTTGTTTCAGATAACCTTTTACCCTCTTCTATGATTAAAGCCCCTCTATAACCATGAAGTGTTGAAGTGATACTTCCACTAAAAGATGGTTGCCATTCTAAATTATTTTCTTTGATGTACTCTATTGGTGTCATACTATAGTCCTTTTTTTATGTATGCACTATAATATACAATAATTGTTCCTTTGGCTATTTATCTTATGGGAGATATGGCTATCATCTGTTTGAATTACAACTTTGTTTCGTCCATTATCTTTTGCTTCATATAAAAACTTATCAGCTCTTTTATATGCTTTTTCTGCAGTTAAATTATTACTATCAAATACAATACCTCCAATAGAGATAGTGAGTTCTTTATTTGATAGTGTACTGTTTGTATGTTCTATATGTAAATCTTCAACATTTGTTCTTAATTTTTCTAAAAGTAGAGTAAAGTTTTTTTCATTGATATCTGTTACTAAAACACCAAACTCTTCTCCTCCTAATCTAAAAATATAATCACTAGCTCTACTAATAGTGTATTTTATACAGTTAGCTGTTTCAATTAAAGCTTTGTCACCCTTATTATGGCCATAGGTATCATTATATTGTTTAAAAAAGTCAATATCTAAAATAGC
Source organism: Arcobacter denitrificans (SeqCode) (assembly GCF_048571185.1). Classification (GTDB taxonomy): domain Bacteria; phylum Campylobacterota; class Campylobacteria; order Campylobacterales; family Arcobacteraceae; genus Arcobacter; species Arcobacter denitrificans. The sequence continues at coordinate 2,070,651 of NZ_CP182350.1, forward strand.
AAACCCCATAGTTTTATTATCTCTTTTTGCTCTTAATATCTCTTTTTCAATGGTTGTATTAAAATATCTTCTATTATATGTTTGTGTTAATTCATCTGTAATAGACATCTCTTCAATACGTTTTTTATCTGTAATATCAACTGCAACAGAAGCATAACCAGTAATTGTTTTATTATTATACATAGGAGAGATTTTTGCATGAACATAATAAACTTCTTTATTTTTCATCATGTTTTTAATCTCACCTTCCCAAGTTTTACCAGAATATATATCATCCCATATACTTAAATAAAACTCTTTTGTTGTATCTGGATGTCTGAAAATATTATGATTTTGTCCAATTACTTCTTCTTTTGAGTAACCACAAATTCTACAAAATGCATCTGATACATCTAGGATTTTTCCATTTATATCAACTTTTAATGTAATTAAATAGTCATTGATAATTTCAAGATATGTTTTATTTTCCTCAAGCTTATCTTCTATGGTCTTTTTATTTCTTTTTGCCTCTGTAATATCTACAAAAGAAGCTATATGATAAAACTCATCTTCATCGGTATATATTCTTGAGATAGTGAGTTCTTCTGTGTATGGCATCCCATTTTTCTTTATATTTGTTATTTCACCTTCCCAATAGTTTTCATTGTTAAGGCTATCCCACATATTTTTATAAAATTGTTTTGTATGATAACCTGTAGATTTGAGTATTTTAGGTGTTTTATGGAGTATCTCTTTTTCACTATAGCCTGTAATTTTTGTAAAAGATTTATTTACTTGAAGTACTTTATTCTCTTTATCTGTGATTATAATACCATCATGAGAGTTTTCAAATACATTATTCGAAATTTTTAATCTTGATTTATTCTCTTTTTCTATTCTTTTATATTCAGCAAAAATAAATGAGATAAATAATGCAACTAAAAAATATAAAAAAACAATCCATGCAATAGTATTTAAATATTCATCAATTTTCTTATCAATTACATTATTGTTAATTTTTGTAATAAATTTTAATTCAAAGGGATTGAATTGATTATTAGTATTTAGCCATAAGGTGATATTGATTTTTTTAACATTTATATAATAATCATCATTTTTAAGGGTACCTTTAAAGTCTTCACCAATCTCTTTATATATATCTTTATGAATATTATTAAAAGTCAAATCTTTGTTAAATAAAAAACCAAAATTATATTTACTATTTTTAGAGTTTAATATGAAGTTTTCTTTATTTAAAATAAGTGTTTCTAAATCAAATTTAGAGTTTGAAAAGCTTACAAAAATATCGTCTAGACTATAGTCTACAACTACAAATCCATCTTGAACATCATACTTATCATAAACAGGTGTTATGATTTCAATATAGGCTTTAGTAGGATTTACTATCTTTTCTTTATTTTTTAGTAGCTTTATTGATGATATATATATATCACCTCTTTTAAGTTTTTTTAAGTCATCTAAGTATTTTTCTTCTTGAATATCTTTTGATAGAGTATTATCATTGATTTCTAAAAATTTCTTTCCATTGTTTTTTAAAAAATAAACTTCTAAATAAGACTCTTTTAATGCAATCAATGAAGATATTTCATCTTTTAATATATATCTATTTTTATTTAATTTATAAATATAAGATATATAAAGGGTGTCTTTTTTAAGAATTTCAAAATTATTTTGGATATTTGTAATTTTTAAATCTAATTCAGATTCAATAGAGTTTGTTGTCTCTTTGGTATAAATATCATCAAGGTTTTTTATGTATGCAGTAGATACCAATAAAAATATAATAATAAAAAGTGTAAAAGTTTTGAAAAATGTATAACTTATTTTTTTGTTCAATTTATAACTTCCTAGCTAATAATCCTTTATTATATCATTAATTTAGAATTTTTTTGTTAAATGAAAAATTATTTTTCATCTATTGAGAATTTACCAGGTCCAACAAGTATTATTAAAAGTGATGTAAATATATAGAAGTATTGCAGTTCTAGGGCTAATCCACCGTTTGAACTAAGTGAAAAGATTTCACTTGGATGAACTAAGTATATTGCAAATAAAATATTTATTATAATTATCAAAGAGAATGTTTTTGTGTAGTATCCAATAATCACAAAGATTGGAGCAATAACTTCTCCAATGTAAACTCCATAGACTAGAAATTGAGGTAGATTATTTTTTTCAAGTACTGATTCGATAAAAGAAGTTCCATATTTAAGTTTTGCATATCCATGTAGTAAAAATAAAATACCAACAAATAATCTTAAGAATAATTTTGCAAAATTCTCATTGTAACTACTATTCATAATCAATCCTTTGTAATATGGTATTTTAAAAAAGTTAATGAAAGGTTAATTAAAACTGACTCTTGGTCAATTTCAATAAAATTTAAGATTAGATAGTTATACTTTCAAAACTTGACCGACGGTCAGTCAAAAAAGATTTAAGGAGTTCTATGAGTCCTAAAAAAGTTAATAAAGAAGAAAAAAGAAGAGAAGTTGCACTTGCTTGCTTTGACTTGATTCATGGTGGCGGAATGAAAAAGTTAACAGTTGCTCAAGTTGCAAAAACAGCTGGAATAGGAAAAGGAACTGTATACGAATATTTTGAAAATAAAGATGATATTATTTTTGAAATTATAAATATGCATATTGAATACCATCATGAGAAGTTTTTAAATAATATAAAAGATGTAAAGACAACAAAAGATAAAGTATTTTATTTTTTTGATTTTGTTATGAATGATACAGAAGAAAATATTAAACATTTTAGTGGTTATAGAGAATACTTATCTATTGTTTTATCAGAAGAAAACGAATCAATGTTCAAGTTCAATGATAAATGTACAACATTTTTTCACAACCAACTTATGTTGATAATTGAAGAAGGGATAAAAAAAGGTGAGTTAAAAGAGCTTGCAAAAGAGTTTGTTGATGGGCTTATGTTATTTGAAAAAGGCGTTGCATTGGTGAAAATGACACAAACAAACTTTGATGCAAAATCTTCTTGTGAAAATTTCTTGAATAGTTTGTTTAAAATAATTGAGAAAGATAATGATTAATAAAAAATATACAAGATTGGTTTTTGCTTTTTTTATGTCTTTATTTATGAGTTTTATAATGAGTTTTGTAATTACATTCATAAACTTAGGTTTCATAGATGGCTTTGTTTTAAAGTGGCTGGAGGCATTTGTAAAGGCATTTATATTTGCATTTCCAATAGTATTTATTGTTGCACCTATTGTGCATAAAATCACAAATAAATTAATAAAAAAATAGAAGGATAATATATGTTTAAGAAGCTATTAGTAGTAGTACTTTCATCTCTTGCACTATTTGCAGCAGGTGGTCCATCATTGGTTGAGACTACAAAAATAATAAAGGGAGAAGTTAATCCTTTACAAGAGTTTGTTGGAACAGTAAAGTTTGATAGGAATTCAGTTTTAGCTGCTCAAAATTCAGGTGTAGTAAAAAATATAAATTTTGAAGTAGGGGATAGTGTTAAAAAAGGACAAACACTAATTCAAATAGATGCAGATTTATTAAATGCACAAGTTAAATCAGCACGAGCAAATGCTAAGAGTGCAAAAAAAGATTATGAAAGATATTCAAAACTATTAGAGACAAAGTCTGTTTCTAAAAAACAGTATGATGATATGGAGTTAAAATCTATTACAACACAAAGTACCTTAAATGAGTTAGAAATACAAAAAGAGAAAAAAAGTATAAAAGCTCCATATAGTGGTATTATGGTAGAAAAAAGTATAGATTTGGGAGAATGGGTAAATGCAGGAACATCATTGGCTTCAATTGTTGATACCTCAAAAGCAGAGATAACATTCAATGTTCCCTTGAGTATTTATTATGGATTAAAAAAAGATGATACATACGATATTAGAGTTGGAAAAAATATTATAAAAGGAAAAATGAGTGGTGCAATACCAAGTGGTGACAAACTAACTAGAACTTTTCCTGTAAAGTTTAAAGCTAATACAAGCAAAATTTTTGTTTTTGATGGGCAAGAAGCAAAGGTAAGTTTGTCTAAAAATGCCATACAAGAAGCACTTATTGTTCCAAGAGATGCTGTTATAAAAAGATTTGGACAAAATATTGTTTTTATTATTGATGATAAAATGATTGCACAAATGATTCCTGTACAAATTATTGCATATTTAGAAGACCAAGTTGCAATAGAAGGTCAAGGTTTAGCCAAAGGTCAACAAATAGTTAGTAAAGGCAATGAAAGAGTTTTTCCTAATTCTCTTGTAAAAATAATAAATAAATAGAGATGACTTGTTGTCTTCTTTAGGATTTGTCTTTAGATGGAATTTATTTCCATGCTTAAAAGAAATTAGAAATGAAAAGGTTCCCTTAAAATTGGGGAACAATTTAAAGGAATAAAAAATGGATTTAATTAAGTTTTCGATTAAAAACCCTGTAACTATTATTGTTTCAGTTTTAATCGTTGTATTGTTTGGTTTTTTATCACTTAGTAAATTACCGTATCAATTAACACCCTCAGTAACAAAACCTGAGATTAAAATAACAACAGTATGGCCAGGTGCAACTCCTCATGAAATAGAGCGAGAGATAATAGAAGAGCAAGAAGATGCTCTAAAAAGTTTAAACAATCTAATTGAATATGAATCATCTGCAAAAGATGATAGAGGTGAGATAACTTTAACATTTAAATTAGACACAGATATTCGTGTAGCTTTACAAGATGTTTCAAATAAGTTAAATGAAGTAAGCTCATATCCAAGTAATGCAGATGAACCTATAATTGAGACAGCAACTGCTAGTCCTGTTATTTGGATGATGTTACAAACCTTAAAAGATAATGTAAGACATATAGATGAATATAGAACTTTTTTTGATAATGAAATAAAACCAGTTATAAAAAGAGTTAATGGTGTTTCTGGAACTATGGATATTGGTGGTAGAGAACAACAGATGCAAATTGTATTTGATGTGAACAAATTAGCATCATATGGACTAACTATTTCTCAAGTAATATCAATAATACAAAATGAAAATATAGACGTTTCTGCTGGTATTCAAAATATAAATAGAAGAGCATATAGAATTAGAACTGTTAATAAATTTACATCACCTGAAGATATTGGAAAAGTAGTTTTGATATCTACTCGAGATAAAATAATTACAGTTAAAGATATTGCAAGAGTTGATTTTGGATATGAAACTGCAAATGGTGTCGCTATGTATTTTGGAAAAGATGGGATATTCTTAGGTGTTCAGCCAAGTGCAGGTTCTAATATTGTAAAGCTAACAGATGAAGTTGAGAAAGTAGTAAATGAACTTAATGCAGGTGTTTTAAAAGATGAAAAACTTAAAATACAATGGATATATGACCAAAGACCTTATATCGTTGGTTCTGTTGATTTAGTTAAACAAAATATTATGATAGGTGGTGTTTTAGCAATATTTATACTAATTTTGTTTTTAAGAAGCATATCTCCAACAGCTGTTGTTTCTGTTGCAATTCCAATATCTATTATTGGTACTTTTATAATTTTAAGTGCCATGGAAAGAAGTCTAAATACAATCTCACTTGCAGGTATCTCCTTTGCAGTTGGTATGCTTGTTGATAGTGCTATTGTTGTATTGGAAAATATTGATAGACATAGAAAAGAGGGTATGAGTATCCCTGATGCTGCATATATAGGTGCAAGTGAAGTTTGGGGTGCATTGGTTGCCTCTGCACTTACAACGATTGCTGTATTTTTACCAATTGTATTTTTACAAGATGAAGCGGGACAACTATTTAAGGATATTGCTATTGCCGTAACTGCCTCGGTTACTTTTTCACTGTTTGTTTCCATTTCAGTTATTCCAATGCTTTGGAAATCATTTGCAGGTATTTCAAAAAAAGAGCCAAAAGATGCAGGTGCCATAGCGAACTTTGGAGAAAAAATAGTTAATTTTATTATGTCAATTGTAACTATGTCTTTAAAAAATACTTTTACTAAAATAGTTACTATTTTATCTTTGGCAATTTTTTCAGTGGGTGCAATATATGTACTTTTCCCTAAACTTGACTATTTGCCAAAGGGAAATAAAAATCTGATATTTAATATTTTGATTACACCTCCTGGACTTTCATACAATGAAAGATATGGTATGGGTACATATTTAATGAAGCAAGTTGAACCTTATCTTAATAAGGATGTAGGAAATATCCCTGGACTAAATCGAGCATTTTATGTATCTTTTGGAGATTTCACTCTTTTTGGTGGAACTTCAATGCATGAAGATAGAGCTTCTGATTTAATACCAATGTTTAGACCAATAGTAAACTCTATGCCTTCTGTTTTTGGTGTCTCTATTCAATCAGGAGTATTTGAAAATGGAGTAGGTGAAGGAAATACAGTAAATATTGATATAAGTGGTGAAAAGATTGAAGAGATTGCAAGTATTGGTGCTCAACTTTATGGAGCTACTATGGGAGCAATACAAGGAAGTCAGGTACGACCAGTACCATCAGTAGAATTGCTTTATCCAGAAGTTAGAATCACTCCAAATAGAGATGCAATTAAAGCACTAGATTTAAGCTCAAGAGAGCTAGGAGTTGCAATTGATGTTCTTATGAGTGGTAGAAAAGTTGGTGATTTTGAACAAGATGGTAAAAAGAAAATTGACCTTGTCCTAAAAGCTGATGAAGAGTTGGTAAAAACTCCAGAAGATGTTATGGCATCACTTCTTGCCTTGCCAAATGGCATGGTATTACCAGTCTCTTCTATGTCTGATTATCTCTCTACAACGGGAATCTCAGAGATTCGTCACTTAAATGGGAAAAGAACTATTACCCTGCAAGTGACACCTCCTAATGGCATGACTATTGATGAAGCAATGAAGACTATTGGTGGTATGTTAGAAGGAATGAAAGCAAAAGGAGTTATCACTGAAGATATTGAAATTGGTATTTCTGGAACAGCTGATAAATTAACCGAAACAATAAAATTGTTGATGGATAATTTTATTTTAGCTTTAGTAATTGTATATTTACTTATGGCATCATTGTTTGGAAACTTCTTATATCCTATTGTTATTATGTGTACAGTTCCCCTTGCAACAGCCGGTGGATTTATAGGATTGAAGCTTACTAATACATTTATTGCTCCACAGCCCTTGGATATTTTAACCATGCTTGGGTTTATTATTTTGGTGGGTATTGTTGTAAATAATGCAATTTTAATTGTTCATCAAAGTTTGAACTATATTAGAGAAAAGGGAATGGAGCATAAAAAAGCTGTAATAGAAGCAACACGAACTAGAATTCGTCCTATTTATATGAGTTCATTAACTTCTATATTTGGTATGTTACCATTAGTTTTAATGCCAGGACCTGGAAGTGAATTTTATAGAGGTTTAGGTTCAGTTATTACAGGAGGATTGGCATTTTCAACAATATTTACAATATTTGTTACTCCTGCACTTTTGATGTTCTTTATTAAAATAGAACAAAGGCTTAAAAGAAGTGACTCAATAGAACCTGTTGATGTTAGTAAAGCATAAGGATAAAAAATGAAGAAAATAAAATATTTAGTATTGTCATCTTTAGTTGCAACTAATTTGTTTGCAATATCACTTGATGAGGTGTTAAACATCTCTTTAGAAAAGAATTTAGATATTGCAATAAGCAATTATGAATACAAAGAGTCAAAAGAGGATTATGATAAATCAAAATCAGCATTTTTACCAAAAGCTGATTTGTCATACTCTTATAATAATAGAGATAAATTAATAACAGGACAAATAAAAGAGGATTCAACAGCAAGTGCCACAATCTCATATAATCTATTTAATGGATTTAGTGATTTTAGTGAATTGTATAGTTCTAAGTATCTAAAAAATGCTTCAAGATATTATTTCAATGCAAAAAAACAGGATATTATTTTAGATACAAAAAAAGCATATATAGATTATTTAAACAAAAGAAAAAATCTTCAAACTCAAGAAGATGCATACAGATTATTTGAAAAACAATATATGGATGCTCAAAGTCAATATGCACAAGGTATTATCTCAAGAAATGATTTGTTAAAAGTTGAAGTAAATATGTTAAATGCTAAACAAAGTGTTATTCAAGCAAAAGGAGCTTTAAATATCTCTTCATATGCTTTGAGTAATATTTTAGGTGGATATGATTTGTCAAATGAAAAGCTTGATGAATTAAGTGTGAGTACAGATAAAAACTACGCTTATGATATAACTCTTTTAGAAAATAGAAGTGAAATAAAAGCATCAGAACTTAGTTTAAAAAGTAAAAAAGAGCAATCATTTGGTTCAAAAAGTGCTTTTATGCCAAAAGTTGATGCAAGTCTTTCATATAATAAGTATGGAGATGATGAAAATATAGGTGGGCGAACCTCTTATCCAGATACTCAAGAAGTAGTAAATGTAACAGCTTCTTGGAATTTGTATAATGGGAATAGTGATTATAGTGAAATTATAAAGAAAAATATTCAAGTAAAAAAAGCAGTAGCAAACTTGGAAAAAGTAAGACTTAATATAAAACTTCAATACCAAAATGCACTCTCTTCATATGATGTGGCAAAGGCAAACTTTGAAACATCAAAATTAGCTTTAGACCAATCAAAAGAGAATTATGAAATAGTAAAAAATAGATTTAAAGAGGGCTTATCTGATAATACAGATTTAATAGATGCAAACTATTTACTTAGTGCTGCAAAAGAAAATTATTATAAAGCTTATTATGATAAATATATTTCTATTGAGACTTTAAATAGAGTTTTAGAGAAGTAAATAAAAACTCTGTCAAGAAAACTCAATTCTTGACAGAGACTAAATTTTGAGATTTAATTATTCCAAAAAGTTGGTTTTTTTTCTTCCCCATTACCTGTAGGTTTTGTAGGTTCAATTTTTTTAGTTGGCTTATAGCCATCATACTTGAATGGATTTTTAAATTGAAGAGATGTAGGAGTTGGACCACCGCTTTTATCTACGGTTCTTGGTTTATAAGTATCTCCCATATTTGACCAACTTTTAGGTAAATAGATATATAAAAGAATTAATATAATTATTACAATTGCTATTTTTATATATATTCCTATATTACTTGGTTTTTCTTCCATATGAGTCCTTTTTATTTTTTAGGTGAAGAAGATGTTTTTTTTTCTTCATTTTTGTTTTCCATTTTTTCTTCTAAAAAATTATTCTTTTTATCTACATTGTCGTAATCATACTCAAATCCAGTTCTAAATTGCAATTTTATTGGATCTGCTGTAATTGTTGAATTGTTTTTTACATCTGTTGACATTGGGTTATATACATCTCCTAGTTTTTCCCAACTTTCATCTTTAGGCAAAAAGATAATGAGGAGAATTATTCCAACAATTAGAATTAGTATTTTTTTATAAATAATTATTCTATTAGGATTTTCTCTCATTAGAGATCCTTTTTATTTTTTATCCCAAAATATTGGTTTTTTCTCCTTGTCATTTTCTTCCATTCTTTTTTGCATAAAAGTACTTTTTTTAGGTGCTTCATATTTATCATATTGAAAACCACTTCTAAATTGCAATTTAATAGGCTGATTATTATTTGATGTACCTCTTAATTTTGCAGCATTATTAAAACTGTTGTTTTGACCCATAGGAATAAAAAAATAACCTAAAAGTACTATAATTGAAATTATGACAATGTTTATATATAGACTGCCTTTTTTCGGTGTTTTACTCATATCAAACCTTTCCTTATTCCTCATTATATAAAAAAAATAATAAAATCTATATAAGAAAGCCATTTGCTAGCATGATATCTTTTCCATCATCAGTTACTTTGCTTTTATCCCAAGGTGGATCAAATGTAAGATTTATATTTACATGTTCAACCTCTTCCAAAACTTTTACTGCATAACTTGCATCATTTATTAGGCTATCAGCAACAGGACAACCTGGACTTGTTAGTGTCATGTCAATATTACATGTTAGTATTTTTTCTTTCTCTTCTAATTCTATTTTATAAATTAAGCCTAAGTCATAAATATTTACAGGAATCTCAGGGTCAAATATATGTTTTAGCTGTCCTACTATTTTTTCTTTTATCTCTTCTTCATTATAATTTTCCATTTAATTTCCTTTTGCGTACTCTTTTATTTTTTTAATCATACCTTGTACACCACTTTGTCTATTTGGTGTTATTATTTCGCTTAGATTTAATCTATCCAAAATATTTATATCTAGGTTATTTATATCGTCTTTTTTTTCATTTGAAAATATTGTCGTAATAATATAAACTAAACCTTTCACAATAGCAGCATTAGAGTCTGCCCTGAAAATCAATTCATCACTATTTTTATCTTTTATAAGCCAAACTTTTGAAGTACAGCCTTGCACTAAGTTTTCATCTATCATCTCTTTTTCATCTAAAGGATTTAGTTTTTTTCCTAAATCAATTATGTATTGATATTTTTCAAGCTCATCATCAAAAAGTTCCAAATCATCTTTAAATTCTTCAATCTTTTTTTCAATACTCATCTTAATCCTTTAGCATTGTTATTGCTTTTTTTAAAGCAATAATTAGTTTATCAATATCCTCTTTATCATTATAAAAAGCAATACTAGTTCGAATAGTCCCTTCAATACCAAGACTTTTCATTATAGGCTGGGCACAGTGATGTCCGCACCTTAAAGCTATGCCCATTTTATCAACTAAAATACCTACATCTTCTGCCATAATATTTTTAATATTAAAACTAAGTGAGCCTATAGAGTTTTTAGTATCACTATAAAAAATAATATCATCTATTTTTGATAATTCTTCATAAAGATACTCATATATCTCATTCTCTTTTTTTTCTATCTTTTCATATCCAAGCTCTTTTATAAACTCAATTGCTTTTCCAAATCCAATTACACCAGCTATATTTTGTGTTCCTGCTTCAAATTTAAAAGGTGAATCAAGTAATATACTTCTTTTATAAGTAACATCATTGATTGTTGCTCCTCCTGTTTGATATGGTTCAATCTCATTTAATAATTCATCTTTTATATAAATAGCTCCAACTCCTGTTGGTCCAAAAGTTTTGTGTGAAGAGATTGCTAGAAAATCAATATCTAAATCTTGTACATCAGTTTTTTTGTGAGTTAAACTTTGTGCTCCATCAACTAAAACTTTTGCACCATATTTATGGGCTAGGTTAGTGATTCTTTTTATATCATGTATCTTTCCAAAGGCATTGGATATATGTGTAATAGAGACAAAAGAGTTTGGATTTTCTTTTAATATATTTTCAAAATTTTCATAATCAAAATCTAGGTTTTCATCACATTTTACTACTTCAAAATCTATATTAGCAATTTGCCATGGGACAATATTTGAGTGGTGTTCCAAAGAAGAGATTATGACTTTTTTAAATCTATTTTTAGCATATGAATTTATTATAAAATTAATACTCTCTGTTACACCTTTTGTAAAAATTATCTCATGTTTTTCTTTTGCATTTATAAACTTTCTTAAAACTTCACGTGTGTGTTCATACTTTTGTGTTGCTTTATTTGCATCACCATGATTGCTTCTATGTGTATTTGAACAATAAAATGAATAGTAATTTACAATTTCATCAATAACCACTTGTGGTTTTTGAGTTGTTGCTGCATTGTCTAAATATACTATGTTGCTATTTTTAAAATAAGGAAAATAATCTTTATACATCATATCTCCTTTATAATATTTCTAATTTCTTCATTTGATATTTTAGCTAATATCGCATTTTCTATGGCTTCAAGCATCATTTTAGAAGCTTGCTTTCTTGATAAACCTCTTGATTGCAAATAGTATAAGATATCTTCATCCAAACTACCCGTTGTTGCCCCATGACTAGCTGTTAACTCATCAATAAATATCTCAAGTCTTGGATTTGCATTTATTATTGCATCATCACCTAAAAGCGTAGTCTTAGAGTTTTGTATTACAGCTGAGTTATTTGCTTCATGATTTACTCTTGTTTTTACTTCAAATATTGCATGGGCATTCTCATCTAAAATATGATTTGCTTTTATACTACTTGAAGTATCTTTTCCATTGTGAATTGTAGCTACAATATTTGCTATTTCTTGTTTTTTAGAGATATTTGTCAAGGCTTCCATATCAAAGTTTGAATTGGCATAATCCAAATTTATATCAAATTGATTATATGCATTTGATGATCCAAAATTGAAATTAAAGAATTTTAATTTTGAGTCTTCTTTAATAGCTGGTTCAAATTTGATATCTAAAAAATCATCTAAAGATAGTTTTTGCAAATATATATACTCTACTTTTGAAGAATTAGCTATTTCAAAATCTCTTTTTTGACTTATAAAGTTCTTTTTATTTTTAGATATAAATATCTCAAAAATCAAAATATCGCTATTACTTTTAACACTATATTTTAAATCTTTTTCAAAAACTGTATTTTCATCCTCATAATAATTTAATATAAGAATTGAATTTTTACACTCTTTATTTATAGTTATTTTATTTTCTTTAAGACTAATATCATCAATTAGATTTTGTTCTTTTATCTTCTCATTTGCAAAAAACAGAGTATTAAATCCTTCTAGTTTTAAAAAATCAAAATTAAAATCTTGAACATCTTTAAAGCTATTTTCTTTAAACTCTAGTTCAGTGATATTTTTTACATTACATTTTCTAAACTCTTCAATTTTTTTATTTGCAAGGGGAAAGTTTTTGATATCTAAATTTCTCATAATTACACTCCTATTGCTTCGTAACCTTTTTCTTGAATAAGCTCAGCCAATGAATAATCACCACTTTGTGTGATTTTCCCATCTTTTAAAACATGTACGAAATCAGGTTTAATAGCTTCTAATAATTTATCATAATGGGTAATCATCAAAACTGATCTATTCCCATCTAGAAGTGAGTTTATTCCATTTGCTACAAGTTTTATAGCATCTACATCTAATCCAGAATCTATTTCATCAAGTAAGATTAAATCAGGTTTTAAAACCAATAGTTGTAATAGTTCATTTCTTTTTTTCTCTCCACCACTAAAACCAGCATTTAAATCTCTTTTTAAAATCTTATTATCTATGCCACTTTTGGCTGTAATCTCTTTAATCTCTTTTAAAAAAGTAGCAGAATCTAACTCTTTTAGACCTTGATACTCTCTTTTTGCATTAAGAGCTGATTTTAAAAAGTACATATTATTAACCCCTGCTACTTCAATAGGATTTTGAAAAGATAAAAATAGACCTTCATTTGCACGTTCACTTGCATCAAGCTCCAATAAATCTTTTCCATTAAATTCTATACTTCCAGAAGTGACTTCACACTCATAGTGATCACACAAAGCTTTTACAATAGTTGATTTTCCTGCTCCGTTTATTCCCATTAGGGCATGTATTTCACCTTTATTTATATTCAAACTAAAATCTTTTATTATTTCATTATTTTCTATTTTTACATTTAAATTATTAATTTTTAACATAGCTTCTCCTTGAAAATATCCCATTTTAAAGGGACAATTATATTTTTATTTATCATTATCCAACACTACCTTCTAAAGAGATATTTAATAACTCTCTAGCTTCAACTGCAAACTCCATAGGAAGTTCGTCTAGTACTTCTTTACAAAAGCCATTTACTATTAAAGATACTGCATTCTCTTCACTTAAACCCCTTTGTCTTATATAAAAGAGTTGCTCATCTGATATTCTTGAAGTTGTAGCTTCATGTTCTATTTTAGAACTTGCATTTCTAACTTCTTGATATGGATAAGTATGTGCAGAACAGCTGTTTCCTATAAGTAAGGAGTCACATTGTGAAAAATTTCTAGAGTTTTTAGCATCTTTTGCAACTCTTACTAATCCCCTGTAGGCATTTGATCCATGCATTGCTGAAATACCTTTTGAGATAATAGTTGATTTTGTATTTTTACCTATGTGCATCATTTTTGTTCCTGTATCTGCTTGTTGAGCTAGAGAAGTTAGTGCAACAGAATAAAATTCACCTACACTGTTATCTCCTTTTAAAACACATGATGGGTATTTCCAAGTAATAGCAGAGCCAGTTTCAACTTGAGTCCATGATATTTTTGAATTATCACCTTTACAAATACCTCTTTTAGTTACAAAGTTTAAAATGCCACCTTTACCATCTTTATCGCCTGGATACCAGTTTTGAATAGTAGAATATTTTATTTGTGAATTTTTTAATGCCACTAATTCAACAACGGCTGCATGAAGTTGTCTTTCATCTCTTGAAGGTGCTGAACATCCTTCATTATATGAAACATAAGAATCATCATCACAGATTATTAATGTTCGCTCAAATTGTCCTGTATTTAGAGCATTGATTCTAAAATAAGTTGAGAGTTCCATCGGACATCTTGTCTTTGGCGGGATATATACAAAACTTCCATCTGTAAACACAGCACTATTTAAACAGGCAAAATAATTATCACCTATTGGTACAACTGAGGCTAGATATTTTTTAAGTAGTTCAGGATGTTTATTAGAAGCTTCACTAATTGAACAAAATATAATACCTAACTCTTCTAACTCTTTTTGAAATGTTGTTTTAACAGATACTGAATCAAACACAGCATCTACTGCAACCCCTGCTAACATTTTTTGTTCTTCAAGTGGAATACCTAGTTTTTCGTAAGTTTTTAAGATACTTGGATCTACTTCATCTAAAGAGTCTAGCTCTTTTTTAGGAGCAGAAAAATATGAAATATCTTGGTAATCTATTTTATCTATTTTTAGACTTGACCAATTTGGTTCTTCCATAGTAAGCCATTTGTTATAAGCTTTTATACGAAAGTCACAAAGCCATTGTGGTTCATTTTTCTTTTTTGATATTGCTTTAATAACATTTTCATTTAAGCCATTTGGAAATGTTTCAGAATTTATTATGGTTTCAAAGCCTAATTTGTAGTCATTTTGTATAACATTTTGAATTTTATTATTACTCATAAATTTCTCCATTCTTAAATAGGACTATTTTTGTCCTATTTGTAAATCTAACATATAATAATTAATAAATTGTTTATTATTATACCTAGTTTTATAATTTAAATTAAGTTTAAATTATAGTAATGTTATAAATTTACTAATCTATTCTTTTTAATTAAGACAATTTTTATCCTATTTTTTTTATAATTCCACAAACAGTATAAAAAAGCTATAATTTCAAGGAATAGCTTTTGCATATAAAAAAGAAAAAAATAGGAATGAAAAACATGGAAGTTTACTTAGATAATAATGCCACTACAAAGGTTGATCCAGAAGTGTATAAAGCGATGGAACCATTCTTTTGTCATATATATGGAAATCCAAACTCTTTACATAAATTTGGAGCAGGAACACATCCTAAGATGGTTGAAGCCTTAAATTATTTGTATGATGGTATTAATGCTGCTGATGCAGATGATATTATAATCACTGCAAATGCAACGGAGAGTAATAATACAGTTATAAAAGGTATATGGATTGATAAAATTTTAAATGGTAATAAAAATCATATTATTACATCAGAAGTAGAACATCCAGCAATTACAGCAACCTGTAAATTCTTAGAATCTCAAGGTGTAAATGTAACATATTTACCTGTAAATGAAGAGGGTGTTTTAGAAGCTTCTTTAGTTAAAGAACATATAAAAGAAGATACAGCTTTAGTATCTATCATGTGGGCAAATAATGAAACTGGAAAAATCTTTCCAATTAGAGAAATAGGAGCTATCTGTAAAGAAGCAGGAGTTGCTTTTCATACTGATGCAACACAAGCAATTGGAAAAATTGCAGTAGATGTTCAGGCATGTAATGTAAACTACTTATCAATCTCAGCTCATAAATTTCATGGACCAAAAGGTATTGGAGCATTATATGTTCAAAAAGGTTATGAATTAACTCCATTATTACATGGTGGTGAACAAATGGGTGGCCATAGAGCAGGAACAGTTGATGTGGCTTCTATGGTTGGTATGGGACTTGCTATGAAATTAGCAGTTGAACACTTAGGTTATGAAAATACAGAAGTTAAAAGATTAAGAGATAGATTAGAGAATGCAATTTTAGAAATACCAGAAACAGTAGTTATTGGTGGAAAAGATAATAGAACGCCAAATACAACTTTGATTTCTATTCGAGGTGTTGAAGGTGAATCTATGCTATGGGATATGAACCAAAAAACAATTGGAGCATCTACAGGAAGTGCCTGTGCAAGTGAAGATTTAGAAGCAAATCCAGTTATGAATGCTTTTGGTAGTGATAGTGAGTTAGCTCATACAGGTGTTAGATTCTCTTTAAGTAGATTTAATACTGAAGAAGAGATTGATTATGCGATTAATGTGATTAAAAATGCTGTAAATAGATTGAGAAATATTTCTAGTTCTTATGCTTATACACCAAAAGATCATGTTTCACAATTATAAAAAATAAAAAATAGAAAAAATAAAAATTAGTCCCTTTTTCAATGGGACATCTAAAAAAGGAATATAAAATGGCAAAAAATGATTTAATAAGCGGTTCAATTTGGGATGAATACTCAAATCAAGTAATAAAAAGAATGGATGAACCTTTACACCAAGGTGAAATTACAGAAGAGATGGCAAAAGAAGCTGGTGGAAAATTAATCGTTGCTGATTTTGGAGCAGAATCATGTGGTGATGCAGTTAGACTTTACTGGATTGTAAATGAAGATACCGAAGAAATTTTAAATTCAAAATTCAAATCTTTTGGGTGTGGAACTGCAATTGCTTCATCTGATGTTATGGCTGAATTATGTATTGGAAAAACTGTAACTGAAGCAGTTAAGATTACAAATATTGATGTTGAAAAAGCATTAAGAGATCATCCAGATGTTCCTGCTGTACCACCTCAAAAAATGCACTGTTCTGTTATGGCATATGATGTTATTAAAAAAGCTGCATCACAGTTCAAAGGTGTAGATATGGAGGCTTTTGAAACAGAAGTTATTGTTTGTGAATGTGCAAGAGTTTCATTGGCAACATTACAAGAAGTAATTAAATTAAATAATTTACAAACAGTTGAAGAAGTAACTGATTATACAAAAGCAGGAGCATTTTGTAAATCATGTATTAGACCAGGTGGACATGAAGAAAAAGATATCTATTTAGTAGATATTTTAAAAGATGTTCATGCTGAGATGGAAAATGATAGATTGAAATCAGCAGCAGATGCAAGTGCAGCGGGAGAGTCTACTTTTGATAAAATGACAATTGTTCAAAGAATCAAAATGATTGATGAAATCTTAGATGCAGATATTAGACCAATGTTAGCAATGGATGGTGGAAATATGGAAATTATAGATATTAAAGAAAATATTCCTCATTACGATATTTATATTAGATACTTAGGTGCATGTAATGGTTGTGCCTCTGGAGATACAGGTACACTTTATGCCATTGAGTCTGTACTAAAACAAAAAGTTGATGAAAACATTAGAGTTTTACCAATTTAATCTAAATTAATAAAGAGAAAGAGCTATCTTTCTCTTTTTTTTTCTTCCTTTTTTTAAATTTTCAAATAGATATCTTTTATGATATAATTCAAACTTCAAATTAAAAATCATTATAATTATAGGAATAGTTTTATGCCAAATAGCAATAATCAAATTTTAAAAAATACAAACGCAAAGCTTTTAGATGAATTCAATGCTTCAGTTATGTTTGACAAAGAGCTTTATACCCAAGATATAAAAGGCTCAATTGCTCACTCTCAAATGTTAAAAGAACAAGGAATATTGACTAAAAAAGATCAAGAAGATATTGAGAGAGGACTACTTCAAGTAAAAGAAGAGATAGAGTCAGGAGAATTTGAATTTAAAATTGAACATGAAGATATTCATATGGCAGTTGAGACTAGACTAACTGAGATAGTAGGTGAAGCTGGAAAAAGATTACACACTGCAAGAAGTAGAAATGATCAAGTTGCTACTGACTTTAGACTATATGTTCAAGATAAAAACATATCAATTAAAGCACAGTTAAAAGAGCTTGTAAATACTTTTGTTGAAGTTGCAAAAAAGCACACTGAGACTTTAATTCCAGGTATGACACACCTGCAACATGCCCAACCCATAAACTTTGGATATCACTTATTAGCATATGCAAATATGTTTAAAAGAGATTTTGAAAGATTTGAAAGTTCATATGAAAGAAATAATTTCTGTCCTTTAGGAAGTGCAGCACTAGCAGGAACTCCACACAATATAAATAGATTTTCTACTTCTGAAAAACTAGGCTTTAATTCACCAACAATTTCTGCCCTTGATACAGTTTCAGATAGAGATTTTGCTTTAGAGATTTTATTTAATATAAGTACATCAATGATGCATATTTCTAGAATATCAGAAGAGTTAGTAACTTGGTCATCTTATGAATTTCAATTTGTAAGAATGAGTGATGAATACGCTACAACTTCTTCAATTATGCCACAAAAGAAAAATCCTGATGTTCCTGAACTTCTTAGAGGAAAAACAGGAAGAGTTTATGGAAACTTAGTTTCACTGTTTACTGTTATGAAAGGTTTACCATTAGCTTATAATAAAGATACCCAAGAAGATAAAGAGGGAGTTTTTGATTCTGTTAAGACAATTGAAATATCTATATCAATTTTAAATGAAGTTATTAAAACTATGATAGTAAATGTTGACAAGATGCAAAATGCTTGTAAAATTGGACATTTAAGTGCTACAGATTTGGCTGATTATTTAGTTCAAAAACAGGCTATGCCATTTAGAACTGCTTATTATATTACAAAAGATGTGGTAGCAGTTGCAAATAATTTAAATAAAGATATTAGTGAATTAACTCTAGAAGAGATTAGAAGTTCAAATGAAGAGATAAAAGATATTGATGAAGAGATTTTACTATTTTTGGATTTAAAAGCCTCAATGAATGCACGAACATCATTTGGTGGAACCTCTACAGAAAATACAAAAGAACAAATTGAGATATTTGAGAAGTGGTTAAAAAATTAGATGATTTAATCATCTAATTTTTTTAAACTAGAAGTTTTTTAGTTATAGAGTAAAGTGATTGAATATCTGTTTTTCCTATAAATCCATCAACACCTATTTGATCCATTTTGTTTTTAACAGCATCAGTAGTCATAGATGAGTTTACAACTACTGGAATATGTGAGTATTTATTACTTGCTTTTATAAATTGTGCAACTTGGAAACCATCAGTTCCTGGCATTTCAATATCAGTAATAATCATTCCTATTCTTGATGGGTCTAATTCTTGAACTCTATTTAAAAGTCCACCACCATCATTATAAATTTCATATTTAATATTCGCTTTTTCGAAAAATTTTCTTAAAACTTCTCTTGCTACATTAGAATCTTCTGCTGCTAATATTAATTTATCAGTTGAAAAACTAGCTTCAACATATTTATTCATCACATCTTCACCATCATTAGTCCAACCAAGATCTTTTAATAGTTGTTCTGCATTAAATACAGTACATAGTTCATCTTTATCATGGACTTTTACATATGTAGTATATGTTATTTTCGAGTTTGTCTCTTCTGAATGTCTTAATTCTTCAGTAGTTTTTTCAACTATATCAAGCATGTCTTTGATTAAAAACCCTATTTTTTTATGATTAAATTCACAATAAATTATTAGTTTATACTCTTCTAGTTCAAGACATTTATTTCCAAGCCATGCATCAAGTTTTACTAGGGTAACTGGTTCCCCTCTAATAGTTGCAATACCTGCAACAACATCTGTATCAGATGGAGTATCATTTATCGTAACTTCTTCTGTGATTACAAAAGCTTTAACTTTTGCGATATTTATTGCATAAATATTATTTCTTCCAGTATAAAATACGGCTAATTGTTGTACATTTCTAAGATGTCCTTGAGTCATCTGCTCAACGCTATTTATACCACTCATGTATTCCCTTTTTTGCAAATATTCTTATTATATTAATTTTTTTCTTATAGTTTATTGATTATTTCTTTAATTCGCAATTATTTTTTGAATTGCAACTGAAGACATCATTAAACCAAAAGAACCTGTAACACCTTCAAAGCTACCTTTTTCGATACAATTTGGATTTTCACCTGAAAAAATCACTTTGAACTTCTTTTTAAAGCCTCTTTTTTTCAATTCATATCTTATTTTTCTAATAAATGGGTCATTGTATGTATCCCATATTGAAATATATTCAATCTTTGAGGGATCAATTCTTTTTGCACTACCACTTGTAGTTATAAGTTTATCGTAATATTTTTGAATAAGTCTAACTTTTGGTCTAATATCATCAATTGCATCCAAAATATACTCATATGAGCTAAAATCAAACTCATCTACCCACTCTTCTGTTATCTTTTCATGTATGATTTGTACATTTGGATACTTTTCTTTTAAAGCTTCAACCTTAACTCTTCCAATATTTCCTTCACTTCCCATTTGTCTATTTAAATTTGACTCTTCATAAGTGTCAAAATCTACTATTGTAATATTTGTTATTCCTGTTCTATAAAGTGAGTCTAGGGCAAAGGAACCAACTCCTCCTACACCTAAAAGTATTATTTTTGTATTTTCAAATTTATTAAAATTATTATCTCCAAATAATTTTAAGGTTCTATCGTATTTTGACATACTTCATCTTCTTTCGCAAATTTATTTTTTATTTTTTATTTTTTGGGTATTATATCAGATTAAAATAGAAAATATATTTATGGAGATGTTCATGGAAATGGAAAAAGAACCAATGACAAACATTGGGTATGAAAAGATTACAAATGAATTAGAATTTTTAAAAAAAAGTGAACGGCCAGAAACTGTAATCGCCCTAGAAGAAGCTAGACAACTAGGTGATTTAAAAGAGAATGCTGAATATCATGCTGCAAAAGAGAAGCTAAAATTAATAGACATCCAAATAGCAGAGTTAGGGGCAGTTATAAGTAAAGCTGTTATTATTGAACCATCATCTTTACCACATGATAGAGTCTCTTTTGGTTCAACTGTAAAGTTGGTAAATGTTGATACTGATGAAGAGTTTGAGTACTCTATTGTTGGTGGAGTAGAATCAAATGCAGATAAGGGAATGATCTCTTTTAATTCTCCACTTGCCAAACAACTTATGGGGAAAGAAGAGGGTGATGAATTTTCTGCAACACTGCCTGGTGGTGTGAAAAACTTTGAAGTTTTAGAAGTATTTTACAAAGAACTTGAGCTGTAATGTTCATATTAAAAGGTAGCTATTTTGCCTATGCCCAATAATATAAAAGAAAATGCAATATTTATTGCAGATTCTCATTTCAATGAAAAAAGAGCCCAGCTTTTAACTTTTTTAAAAAAATTAAAATCAAAAGAGATAGAGACTGAGCAGCTTTTTTTGATGGGTGATATATTTGATTTTATTTCAGGAGAGAGTAAATATTTTATAAAAAGAAACAGTAAAGTAATTAGCCTACTAAATGAAATATCTTTAAATATAGAAATTATATATTTAGAGGGAAATCATGACTACAACCTAAAAGAACTTTTCCCAAATATAAAAGTTTATAAAAGAGAAAAACAACCTATTTTTATGAGCTATCAAAATCAAAGTGTAGCTTTAAGTCATGGAGATATTTTTGTTAATGATGTTTTTTATGATATTTATTGCAAGTTTATAAGAAATAGATTTTTTTTACTTTTTATGAATGCAATAGATTTCAAGAATTTTATATCTAAAAAGATATATTATGGGCTTTTAGGAAAAAATATATGTAAAAAGATGAATAACTTTAGAGAAATCATCTCAAAAAGAGTTAAGCACTATAATACTAATATAATCATAGAAGGACATTTTCATCAAGGTAAAGAGTATATAATTGATGAAAAAAGATACAAAAATATACAGTCATTAAATTGTAGTAATGAGTATGTTTTTTTATGTGACAATAAGTTTATAGGAAAGAGTTTATGAGTCTTATCACTTTATTATTAACAGCTTTTGTTTTATTATTTATACTTTTATTATTATTACTTTTTTTATATAAAACAAACAGAAAGAGAAAAGTTGTAGCTTCAACAAGTGAAGAAAAAAAGAAAAATGCTTTTGATCTAAAATTGCCATTGCTACCTAATGCTTTAAATTCTCTTAGTAACAACAGTATAAGAGAAGCAGCTAAAGAGATTTATGATGTTTATAAAATATTAGATTATAAAAATGATGAGAAAGAGTATAAAAGAGACTCTTGGCACTCATGGCAAGTTAGTTTTTTAGTTACTATGTACAAAAGAGAGTTGGAACTTTTTATACCAGATTGTAAAGATGTCTTTTATAAAGAGATATTAACTTTAAGCCCTGAGAGTCTTAGAATATCTACAAAAAAAATTATAAAAAAGTATCAAGATAAGGTAGATGTAGAAAAAACAAAAGATGTTTTATCCAAACATCTTATTTGGAATGCCCAAGAAGTTGCAACATTGATGTACTTTTTATCTAAATATGAAAATGCAAGTAAGGATA
This sequence comes from Arcobacter denitrificans (SeqCode), assembly GCF_048571185.1. Lineage (GTDB taxonomy): Bacteria > Campylobacterota > Campylobacteria > Campylobacterales > Arcobacteraceae > Arcobacter > Arcobacter denitrificans. Next base: position 2,093,134 of record NZ_CP182350.1, read on the forward strand.
AGTCATAGCTGAATTTAAAGTAGAAAGTAAATATAGTCCAGCAGGAGACCAACCACAAGCAATAGAAAAAATAAGCCAATCAATACTTGAAGGAAACCAATATAACACTCTTCTTGGAGTAACAGGTTCAGGTAAAACATATACTATGGCAAAGGTGATTGAAAAGACACAAAAACCAACTTTAATCATGACTCACAATAAAACACTTGCAGCTCAACTTTATAGTGAGTTTAAATCTTTTTTTCCAAACAACCATGTGGAATATTTCATATCTTATTATGATTATTATCAGCCAGAAGCTTATATTCCAAGAAGTGATTTGTTTATAGAAAAAGATAGTTCTATTAACTCAGAACTTGAAAGAATGCGTCTGAGTGCAACGGCATCTTTACTCTCTTTTGATGATGTTATTGTTGTAGCTTCTGTGTCTGCAAACTATGGTTTAGGTAATCCTGCTGAATATAAGTCTATGGTTCAAAAATTATCTGTGGGCTTTGAGTACTCACAACGCTCACTTTTAATGAAACTTGTGGACATGGGATATAAAAGAAATGACAAATTTTTTGACCGGGCAGATTTTAGAGTAAATGGAGATGTTATAGATGTATTTCCTGCATATTGGCAAGATGAATTTATACGGGTAGAGTTTTTTGCAGATGAAGTAGAATCAATAACTATTCATGAATATATGACAAACATCAAACAAAAAGATGTTCAAGATGTGACAATTTATTCAGTAAATCCTTTTGTAGTAAACAGTGAAAACCTAGCAAGTGCTGTAAAAAAAATAGAAGAAGAACTAGAAGAGAGACTGGCATTTTTAAAAGCAGAAGATAGACTTGTAGAGTATCAAAGACTAAAGCAGCGAGTAGAGTTTGATTTGGAGATGATAGAGGGTACAGGAATGTGTAAAGGAATAGAGAACTATGCTCGACATTTGACTGGACTAGAACCTGGTGAAACACCATACTCTATGATGGACTATTTTGAACAAATAGGAAAAGATTTTTTACTTATAGTTGATGAATCTCATGTATCTTTACCACAATTTAGAGGAATGCACGCAGCAGATAAAAGTAGAAAAGAAGTCCTTGTTGAGTATGGATTTAGATTGTCAAGTGCCTTAGATAATCGTCCTTTGAAGTTTGATGAGTTTATTAATAAAGCGCCACATTACCTTTTTGTGAGTGCAACTCCAAATGAACTAGAAACTTCTATGAGTTCAGTTGTAGCTGAGCAAATTATACGACCAACGGGACTTTTAGACCCAACTATTGAGATTATGGATAGTGAATATCAAGTTGAAAAATTACATGATGAAATCAAAAAAATAGTTGCCAAAAATGAACGTGTATTAGTAACAGTTTTAACTAAAAAAATGGCAGAAGAACTGACAGCATACTATTTGGACTTGGGTATCAAAGTTAAATATATGCACAGTGAGATTGATACTTTAGAGAGAGTAGAAATCATACGGCAATTGCGATTGGGTGAATTTGATGTTTTAGTGGGAATTAACCTTTTAAGAGAAGGGTTAGATATCCCTGAAACTTCACTTGTGGCTATATTAGATGCAGATAAAGAAGGCTTTTTAAGAAGCAAAACTTCACTTATCCAAACTATGGGAAGGGGTGCCCGAAATCAAAATGGACGGGTTATTTTATTTGCCAAAAGAGTAACTGATTCTATGAAGTTTGCTATTGATGTGACAAATAAAAGAAGAGAAGTTCAAGAAGCACATAATAAAAAGCATGGTATAACTCCCACAACTACCTCAAGAGTATTGGAAGATAATCTTAAACTTGAAGAGTATGATGATGTGGCCTTGAAGTTAGATAAGCTAAATAAGATGCCAGCTGCTGAGAGAAAGAAGATGCTCATAGAGTTGAATAAGGCGATGACAAAAGCTTCGAAGGACTTGAACTTCGAAGAGGCAATACGTCTAAGAGACGAAATAGAAAAAATCAAAAAATTATAGCTATAAAGTATCATCTTTTTCAAAATCTCTGCGTTGAAGTTTGAATTTTAGTCGTCACGTACTTTAGTACGCTCCTCATAAAATTTAAACTTCGCCTTGACCTTTTAAAAAATCTAATACTTTCTAGCTATAATTAAAAGTGTAAAAATATTGGGAGATAAAAAAGGTAGTTTAATATAAATGTAGTAAATAAACTATTTTATTAGCCTCTGAAATAAAATATTTTCTAAATTCTGTCTTGAATCAACTACTAATAAAATATAAACTATTTGATTTTCTATTTTATAAATGATTCGCCATCGTTTGTGAATAACTTCTCTGTATTTTGAAATACCAATTTCATTGAGTTCTGGTACTACTCTGTTTCGTTCAGGGAAATAGTATAGTTTATTACACTCTTCTTTTATTTCAAAGAATACTTTTTTTGCTATATTTACACTGTCTGTTTTGATATATTCAATTATATTTAAAAGGTCATTCTGGGCGATTTTTGTCCATTGAACTTCGTAGTTTTTCATTTAGTTAAATAGGGTACTTTCTAAATTATCGAACATTTCATCTTGATTTGTTAGTTGTTTGTTCTCTATGTCTTTTTCACTTAGGATTATGAGTTTTAATAAGTTGATTGAATTTTGCATATTTTCATAGCTTTTTATATCTTGTACTACAGCTTTTGCTTCACCATTTTGCGTAATTATAACAGTTCTTTTATTTTCATTGACCTCATTAATTACATCAGCTGTTTTAGATTTTAGAAAACTTATTGGTTTTATATCTTGGCTTAAATACATGATTTCCCTTTTTATATATAAAATTGTACTAAATTTAGATTTAATTTGGTATTAATAATAACTATTCTTTTGTTTTTTAATCCAATATTTAAAATAATTCACTAAAATTTCAAGATGAAAAAAGCAACCAAAAAAGATATTGAAATAATAAAAGAAGCCTTTGTTGAGAAATACTCTGATGCTGTTACGGAACTTAGTTATAAAAATGATTTTGAACTACTTATTGCTATTATTTTATCAGCTCAATGTACTGATAAGAGGGTAAATATTATTACTCCTGCTTTGTTTGAAAAATATCCTACGCCTTTTGATTTGGCTGAGGCAAGTCTAGAAGATGTGAAGGATTTATTGAAATCTTGTTCTTTTTTTAATAACAAATCACAAAATATCATAAAGATGGCTCGAAGTGTGATTGAAAATCATGGGGGAGATATTCCCCATGATACAAAAGCTTTGATGAAGTTAGCAGGCGTGGGAAACAAAACTGCAAATGTGTTTATGATAGAAGCCGAAGGTGCAAACTTGATGGCTGTTGATACTCATGTTTTTAGAGTATCTCATAGATTAGGTCTTAGTGATGGGAAAACTGTTGAACAAACAGAAGAGCATCTAGTAAAGAAGCTAAAAGGTGATTTACATATTTTTCATCAAGCTATGGTTTTATTTGGACGATACACTTGCAAAGCAGTTAAGCCTGATTGTGATAATTGTCTTTTCCCTCATGTTTGTAAAACAAAACAATCTTTTAAACCTGCGTAAACTTATTTAAAAAGAGATTTTTAATAGGTGCATTTAATCCATTTGAATTAAACATTATTATCTCTTTGTAGTATCTTTGTAAGTGGCTATTATGAAGGATTGATTTTCCACCATTTAGCACCATACCAGTTGTAATAATATTTTGCGTTAAGTCAAATAATTCAACTCTTAAATTATCTAACTCTTGACCATTCGTAGAGTTTAAAAATCTTTTTTTAATATCTTTTAGTTTTATTTTAGAACTGTTTTTTAGTGTATGGCTATCTAACTTATCAATAGCTCCTAAGGCTATACCATATAGCGCATAATGTACAGTTTTAGATAGAGATTTGTTTTTTGTATAGTTTCCAATACTGTTTGCTGAGACTATATTTATATCTTTTACAAAAAAGTTTTCTAAATATACATTTATGGTGTTTAGTCCTTGTCCGACAAAAGTTTTTGGTGTTTCAAGTATTTTGAAACTTTTGCTCTTTTCAAAAGAGGCCAACACTTCATACTCTTTGTTTTCAAAATGAAATCCAATAAGTAGTTTATCAAAAATTTTATAGCCACTTGCCCAAGTTAATACTCCATTTAGTAAGTATCCATTTTTATATTTTTTTGCTCTTACATGGGTTTTATTTGAACGTAAATGGTTTATTGCTATCCCACACTTTTTATTAAAAAAGTATTTTCTTCTTTTAAAATCATTTTTAGCCATAATTGAATTTGCTGCAAGTATTTGAATAGCTAGAAACGAGAGGTTTCCAGAGTAGGGTGTAAGGATTGAAAAGAGTTTTAGTTTTAATTTCTCTTGGGTATTTTTATCAAATTTATATAAGCTAAAAATATCATTTTTATAAGCTATATCAAAAGCTTTTTTTAAAAACCTTACTTCTTCATCTATTTTATGAAGAGGAAGTTTTTTAATCTCTTCAACTGTTTTATCTAATCTTTTAAGGTACTCTTTCTTATTTTGTTTTATTTTTCTTTGCACTCTTCTTCCCACTTTCCAAATACATATGTATCTTCAATTTTATTGATTTCTACATTATTTGTAGTACATAAATACTCTTTATTATTCTTATTGATAATATAAGTAAACTTATAGACAAAGCGTTTTTTTGAAGAGACATTTTTATTATTTAAAAGTTCACTTGAAAGTTTTAAAATATCTAAACCTTTCTCTTTTTTATACTTTTCTTTAAATTGATTAGGTAAAAAATCTTTTTGATTCTTTTGATAAAGAGTAAAAACAAGTATAACAACAATAACAACTGCCCCTAAAATAAGAATTTCTTTCTTTTCAAATTTTTTATCTATTTTATAAATTATATATCCGATTAAAATAATGATTAATATGATTGATATTAATATTTGCATTTTTTGTTCCTATTTTTTAAATATTTGATTTAAAGTCATTTTTTAGACTTATTGCACCTTTTATTGGATCTTCTTGAATAGAGCTTCTTTTTTTTATTTGTTTTTTAGGTACATACTTAAATGCTTTTTTTCCTAAAGTTTTATCATCAACACTTATTTCTGAGATAAGTTCTGGTTTTATACTTTTTAATATTGTTAAAACTGTTTCTAAATTTTTATCTTCTATTTCTAGTGTAATCTTACTCATTTTTGTCCTATAGGTTTTTTTAAGTATATCATATTTAGATTTATTATATTATATTGCAATTAGGGATTAATATATTGGGATAATATGAATAAAATAAGACAAGAGTATGATTTTATTATAATTGGCGGTGGAGCTACAGGATGTGGTATAGCATTAGATGTAGCAACAAGAGGATATAAAGTTTTACTTTTAGAAAAAAATGACTTTGGTTCAGGTGCTAGCTCAAAAAGTACAAAGTTAGTGCATGGGGGAGTTCGTTATTTAGAAAAAGCAATTTTAAATCTAAACAAGGCTCAGTTTAAACTTGTAAATGAAGTCTTAGCTGAAAGATTTATATTTTTAAAAAACGCACCAAATATTTCTAAAAGCTTTCAAATCCTCTCACCCGTTTATAGTTGGTTTCAGACTATTTATTTGTATTGTGGGCTTAAAATATATGAGTTTTTGTCAGGTGCAAAATCTTTAGGAAGTTCTACTTTTGTCTCTAAAAAAGAATTAAGTTTTCTTCACAAGAAAAATCTAATAGGTGCTATTTCTTTTTATGATGGTAGTTTCAATGATAGTCAAATGATAACTTCACTTTTAATTACTGCACAAAAATATAAAGCTGTACTAAATAACTACTGCAAAGTAAAAGAATTTTTATATGATGATGAAAAAGTTATAGGAGTTAAATATTTTGATAAGTTCTTAGAAAAAGAGTTTGAACTTACTTCAAAAGTTATCATAAACGCAAGTGGTATTGATATAGATACAATTAGAAAAATAGATGATATAAGCTCAAAAGATTTAATTACTACAAGTAAAGGTTCACATATAGTTTTGCCAAAAGAGTTTCTGCCTTCTAAAAAAGGAATTTTGATTCCTAAAACAGAAGATGGTAGAGTGATTTTTTTTCATCCTTGGAATGAGGTATTAATTATAGGCACTACAGAGTTAGAAATAGATGGAAAATGTAGTCAAAAAATAAGTGAAGAAGAGGTGTCATATCTTTTATTTTATGCAAATAAATATCTAAAAAAAGAGGCAACAAAAGATGATATTATTTCTACATTTAGTGGAGTTAGGGCATTAAGAAAAGATGAATTGAAACCCTTGTCTTCAATAGTTCGAGAACATATAATAAGTATCTCAAAATCAAACCTTGTAAGTATTGGTGCTGGAAAGTGGACAACATATAGAAAGATGGCGGAAGAGTGTTTAGAGGCTATTTTTAAAGAAGCTTTAATAGAGAAAAAAGATAATTGTAAAACAAAAAATTGTCAGCTTTTACCTTTAAAATCTTTAGGAATAAATGAGGCTGATATTATTTATGCAATTGAAAACTATTTTGTAAAAAGGGCAGTTGATATTTTGATTAGAATTACAGTTTTAGCGTTAAAAGATAACAAAAAGACTTTATCAAGTATTGAGTTTGTTTGTGAAGTTATGGCTAAATACTTTTTATGGAGTGATGAAAAAAAACAAAGTGAAATAGAGTATTCAATAAATTATATAACAAGTAGGTTTTTATGAATTTTTTTGATAGATTTGAAAAGGACAAGTTACTTATAGCCCATAGAGGATATAGTGCAAAGTTTCCTGAAAATACAAAAATAGCTTTTGAAAATGCACTTACTTATGCTGATATAATAGAGTTTGATATTATTTTAACAAAAGATAAAAAAGTAGTGGCAATCCATGATGAAATATTAACTAGAACCTCAAATGTATGTGAGATATATGAAAATAGAGACTCCTACTTAGTGTATGATTTTATCTATGATGAGCTTTTAAGTCTTGATTTTTCTGCTTGGTTTGATAAAGATATCCCTTTACAAAAGATTATGTTACTTGATGAGGTTTTAGAGTTTTCAAAAGAGCATAACATCCCTTTAAATATCGAGATAAAAGATATGAAAGAAACTTCTTTTGATAAAATTTGTATTTTCGAGATTTATAAAATTATCAATAGACATAAAATGGCAGATAAGGTATTAATATCCTCTTTTAATCACATCTATCTAGAGCAGATAAAACAGATAAATAAAAATATTTCAATTGCTGCACTTTTTGAAAAAACTAATGAATATAATCTATTAAGATATCTTAAATATTTAGATGTAGATGCTTATCATATAAATAGTTCTTTGATAGAAGAAGATAAAATAAAAAAATTAATAGCTGAGAATATTTATACAAATGTCTATACTATAAATGATAAAAAACTTTCAAAAAAGTTATTTGAAATAGGAATAAAAGCTGTCTTTACTGATACTAATTTAAATATAAAATATAATAATTAACATAAAATTAACAGAAAAATATAATAATCTTTCTCAAAATTAAGGAGAAAGTATTGAAAAAATCTATTTGTATGTTAAGTTTAGTCGTTTCAACTGTTTTATTAGCTAATGAAATTGAAGTACCAACAGTAAATGTTGAGGAAAAAGTTAATACAAAAGTTGTAAAAAGTGTAAGTGAGAATGAGATAAAAAGTGCTGATTTAGCAGAAGCATTAACTCAAAATATTCCATCAATATCACTTGTAAGAAGAAGTGGAATTGCAAATGATATTATTTTAAGAGGTCAAAAAAAAGATAATATTAATGTAATGATAGATGATGCAAAGATTTATGGAGCCTGCCCAAATAGAATGGATCCACCAACATCACATATCTTATCAAATAATGTTGAAAGTGTAGAAGTAACAGAAGGTCCATATGATGTAGAGAACTTTGGAACATTAAGTGGAAAAGTAAAAGTAAATACAAAAGAGCCTACAAAAGATTTACAAGGTGAAATCAACCTCAATGCAGGAAGTTTTAATTATAGAAAAGCTAGTGCAACTATTAGTAGTGGAACTGATAGGTTTAAACTTTTACTTTCTGCTTCAACAGAAAGCAGTGACCAATATGAAGATGGAAATGGAAATAATTTCTATGAACAACAAGTTGCAAATGGAATGGCAGCATCTACTGCAAATGAGTATTCAGCTGCAAATAGAGACCATAAAGCTTATACAAAAAAAACTCTTTTGTCAAAAGCCATCTTTAATATAGATGATAGCTCAGAAATAAAATTATCATACACTGCAAATAGAAGTGATAATGTTCTATATCCAAATACTCCAATGGATGCCAATTATGATGATTCAAATATTTATACTTTTTCATATGCAAAAAGAGATTTAGGTAAATACTCAAAAGAGTTAAACTTAGATTACTATTACTCAAATGTTGACCATCCTATGAGCACAACTTTAAGAGATAATGGTGCAATGCAAATGACAAATCATATGAAATCATCAATTTGGGGTGCCAAAATAAAAAATAGCATGGATATAAAAGATGATATATTAACTCTTGGATTAGATACAAGTGTTAGAAACTGGAAAGGTAAATATTATAATAAAACTAATCCATTTATTAGAGACTCAATTGCTAGTACAGATACTGAAAACAAAGCTTTATTTTCAACTTATGAAAAGAGTGTAGGTGCATTAGATATTGAACTAGGAGCAAGATATGATAATACTTCAATTGATAATGTTGATGCTACAAAAAAAGATAATGATTATAGTGCTTTAAATGCAAATATTTTTACAGTATATAACTTAGACAAAAAAACAAAAATCTTTGCAGGTTTTGGAAAATCTGAAAGAGTTCCAGATGCAAGAGAGTTATATTTTGTAAACTCAGGTGGTGCAGTAATTGGAAACCCAGATTTAAAAGCAGTAAAAAACTACGAAGCTGATTTTGGTTTTGAAAAAACTATTGGTGACTTTAATATCAAATCAAAACTTTTCTATTCTGTTTTAAAAGATTATATATATAGTGTAAACGGAACAGGCTTTACAAATATAGATGCAAAAATCTATGGGATAGATGTTAGTGGATTTTATTATATGAATGATGCTTTGTCACTTGATTATGGTATGGCTTATCAAAGAGGTAAAAAGGATGAGGCTTTAGCAGGACAAACAGATAAAGACTTAGCAGATATTCCTCCCTTGAAAGCAAATTTAGCGTTAAATTATGAGTATGCAGCTCATAAACTCACAAGTGAAATAGTTGCAGTTGATAGCTGGGATAGCATTGATAGTGAAAATGGTGAGCAAAAACTAGGTGGATATGCAATATTTAATTTAAAATATAAAAATAGTATTAATAAAAATTTTGAGCTTACTTTTGGAGTTGATAATATCTTTGATAGAACTTACGCTTCAACAAATACATATAAAGATATTACGTATGTATCAACAGGTGGAAATTCAACAATAATAAATGACCCAGGAAGATATGCTTATGTTAATCTAAGATATATGTTCTAGTAAAATAAAAGGAAAGAAATTTCCTTTTATTCAAAGTCCATTCTAACTTGGGTTTGCCCTGTTGTTCCAAAGGCTAAGTCTATTTTTGTTGCAATCTCTTTAAAATCAACATCTTGTACAGTTTTTAAAGATTTTAAAATCTCTTTTTTCCCATTTACTAACTCTTTTGATTTTATTCCATGAGAGATTGATAGACTAGCTTCTACAAAAGCTGATAATTTATCACATTGTTTTAAAGCAAGTCCATCTATTGGGTTGTATTTATCAATATTATAAGCAGCTAATCCATTTGTTACAACTTTTATATCATCTTCATAGATTTTGTCTAAAAACTCATCTTTTACACCATCGTATAGACCTAAAAGGTATGAAAATTCATCTTTTATCTTTTCTGGAACATTTGGCATAATATCATCATCTATTTTGATAATTTCATATTCACTTATAATATCAGATAAATCATCAACACAGTACTTTACAGGAGAGATAATATCTCTAGTAAGAGCTTCTGGTAAATCATGGAAAAGGGCTGTATAAAAGTTATTTTGTAATCGTTTCTCACAAGCATTTACATCAAGTGAATAAAAATATCCAAATAAAGCAACAGTTAACATATGCCCTAAAACTGAAGTTTCAGGTATCCTTGGTGTTTGAGACCATCTTTTTTGAAATCTTAGTCTTCCACTTAAATCAATAATTTTTGATAGCTTTTTATTGAGTGCAATTTTTCGTACCCCTATTAACTCATAATAATCTTCAATCTCTTCTTCAACACTTTTTTTAACCTCTTCAATATCACTTAAAAAAGCACTTGTTTGATATACAATTGAAAACTCCCATTTAGTAGAAAGGTAAGAGGCTGCTTTATTTATAAATCTCTCTTTTTTATACATATTTGGATTTTCTAGGTATTCTTCAAATTTTTTGAGAAAATTGCCACCTTCTATATCTTTTATGGAATCATGTAATTTACTTATAACCCAAGAATTTATCTCTTTTGATTTTCTTTGAAGAGCTTTTCTAAATACATCAGGTCTTATATCTGTAACTACAACACGACGTAAAAACTCAAAAATTCCAGCTTCTATTAGATGTGTATAGTTTACATCATCTTCAAGTTTTGCAATAAAATATGCAATAATAAATTTGTGTGCTTGTTTATCAAGCTCTACTAGCTCAACCATTCTTGGATAATCATTCCATCTTTGAATTGAAGCTGAAGAGAAAATATAATCTATAATTTTGTGGTTAATCATCTTTTTTATCTTTCTTTGTTGAGTCATCACTAAAAAACATCATTTTTTTACCTATCATCATACATGTAACAACTGTCCCAACTACTACGTAAGCTACCCAAGGTTCGTGCATATTTGACTCTTTATTTTTGTTTTGATTATCCCATAATATTGATAAATAGGCACTTAGAAAAATCTTTTTTATATTTGATGTATAATTTCAAAAATAGAGATTGATAAAAATTTGTTGCTTATATTTTGTGCTTAAAAGAAAAAATTATTATAGACTTTACTCTTTAGCTATTTTAAAATAGTTCCAAGGAAAAGGTTTGGGAAAATCTTTGTTAGAATTTTCCTTATGCTCTACAGCTACCAAAAAGATTATTGATTTTTTTAACTCTTCCTTCATGTCTTCCACCTTGGAAGCTTGCTTTGTCCCAAGTTTCAACTATAGCTTCAACCATACCTGGTCCACTAACTCTTTCACCAAGGCAGATTACATTCGCATCATTGTGTTCTCTTGCCATTTGCGCAGAGTATTCATTATGACAAAGGGCTGCTCTAATTCCATCAAATTTATTTGCAGCCATACTCATGCCAATTCCTGAACCACAAATTAAAATACCTTTTGAACCTTCATTTGCTAAAACTTCTTTACAAACTTTTGCTGCAAAATCAGGATAATCAACTCTATCTTTGTTTTGTGGCCCTAAATCTATAACTTCATGACCTCTTGCTTCAAAAAGCTCTTTCACATAGGTTTTTATATCAATACCAGCGTGATCTGCTCCAATAAAATATTTCATTAATAAATTCCTTTTTCGTGATTGATTTTAAGCTCTTTGCCTTCCATCTCTTTTTCTATGCTTTCAATTGTTCTAAAAACTCTATCCCATCTAACTTCATAGTTTTTGTCCCAAGAAAAATAGATAAACCAAGGAGTTCCAACTATATATTTATATGGAACAGTTCCCCAAAATCTAGAGTCATTTGAGTGGTCTCTATTATCACCCATCATAAAGTATTCATCTTCAGGTATTTTGATTGGATTCATATCAAATAATTGTCTAAAAGGAGTACCAATTCTTGTAATTGCTGGGTCATTATGAATACCTGGATGATCTTTTTTATAAGGATCCATTACAAATAGTTTTCCATTTACATCTGTTACGTGATAGCCTACAAAGTTTTTCTTTACATATTCATTTCCCTCTTTAGGATGTAAAAAAAGATGTTTATCTTGTAAAGCAACAATATCTCCACCAACTGCTACACATCTTTTTACATAATGAATTGTCTCTTCTTTTGGATATCTAAAAACAACTATATCACCACGACTAGGTCCCTGTGCACTTATTAGATGTCCATTGTCATTAAAGTCAGGAAGTACTTTTACCTCAAGCCAAGGAAGTCTTGGTGTTGGGATACCATAAGAGAATTTCTTTACAAAAAGCATATCTCCTATCAAAAGTGTGTTTTTCATACTTCCACTTGGAATTACAAAAGCCTGAGCAACAAAAAATATAATACTCAAAACAATTATAATCGTACCAGTCCAAGAACTAGACCAGTTGTATAGTTTTCTTAACATTAATTACTTTCTCTTTTCTGTCTTAATTTTGCAGCTTTTAGAGTATTTTTTAATAACATTCCAATAGTCATAGGTCCAACTCCACCAGGAACTGGTGTGATAAAAGAACATTTGTCTTTACAATCTTCAAAATCAGCATCACCTGTTAATTTACCAGTATCAAGTCTATTGATACCAACATCAATAACAACTGCGTCATCTTTTATCATGTCAGCTTTTAGAAGATGTGGCACACCTACAGCAATCACTACAATATCAGCTTCTTTTGTATGAGCTTTTAAATCTTTTGTTCGTGAATTACAAACAGTAACTGTGGCTTTTGCGTTTATAAGTAAAGAGGCCATTGGTTTACCAACAATATCGCTACTTCCAATAACTACTGCATTCTTACCGCTTAATTCAATTCCATACTCTTCAAACATTCTCATTACACCAAAAGGAGTTGCTGGTAAAAATGAATCTAAATTTGAAACCATTCTTCCTACATTGTATGGATGGAAACCATCTACATCTTTTAGAGGATTAATAGCTTCTAAAACTGTTGTTGTATCAATATGTTTTGGAAGTGGTAATTGCACCAAGATACCATCAAGTTTTGGGTTGTTGTTCATATCTTCAATTAAAGCTAATAACTCTTCTTGAGTTATTGATTCATCTTTTGTATGAACTTCTGAATATATACCTGCTGTCTCACATGATTTGTGTTTGCTATTTACATAAGTAGAACTAGCGGGGTCATTTCCCACTAAAATAACTGCAAGTCCTGGGGTGATTTGCTCATTTTTTACAAGTTCTGCTACTTCAACTCTTACTTCTTCTTTTATTTTTGCTGATAATGCCTTACCATCTAATATAACCATTCTAGTTACCTTATAACTGTTTTAATTTTAGCTTGCTATAATACCCAAAAAGAATTTACACAAAGGTTAAGTTTGAGAATAGTAGTTTTTGCAATTTTACTTTTATTTTATAATGTATGTTTTGCAAAAGATATTATAAATAACTCTTTTATTACTGATTATGAATATGGTGCAATGTTATATGAAAACCCAAGGGGAATAGGGTGTAATAAATGCCATGGCAAAGGTGATAAAAGTGTAATTATCGCAAAATATAAAAATAAAAAAAATGAGATTAAAACTTTAAACTCTCCAGCTATTAATAATGTGCCTTTTGAAAATTTTGTAGATGTTTTAACTACAAAAAGAGGAAGTTCAAATATTATGCCCTCATATTTTTTAACAAATGATGAAATCAAGTCTATATACTATTATCTAAAAAACTTAAAAAAATAGAATCCAACTTAAACTTAGTTTAAATTAATTTTTAGTATAATCCCCAACTTTAAATTAAAATAAGGAATTAAAATGTTAGAGGGTATCGTAAGAGATAGTATAACTAAGCAAAATGCTAAACAACTAAAAAGAGATGGTTACATTTTAGCTAATATTTATGGAAAAGGTGTTGAGAACATCAATGCTGCATTTAAAAGAAATGATTTTATCAGATTCTTAAAAAACAAAACAACAATTGCATTTGATGTAAAAGTTGGAGATACTACTTGTAAAGTAGTTGTAAAAGAGTACCAAAAGGCACCTATTACTTCTGAATTATTACATGTAGATTTAATGATGGCATTACCAGGTGTAAAAACTAACTATACTGTGCCAGTAACTGTTGAGGGAACTCCAAAAGGTTTAAAAAACAAAGGTCTTTTTGTTTTCCATAAAAAAAGAGTTGCAGTAAAATGTGCAATTGAAAACTTACCAGAAAATTTCCATATTGAAATTGCTGATTTAGATACTGGTGATAACGTTTTAGTAAGAGATCTTACGATGCCAGAAGGTGTAACTTGTTACTTAGATCCAAGAGTACCAATCGTTGGTGTAATTAAAGCTAAGTAGTAAAATTATGTTTTTAATAGTAGGACTTGGTAATCCAGGGACTAAATATGAAAACAATCGCCACAATGTAGGTTTTTTAGTTATCGATGAGATAGCTAAAAACCTTACAACTTCAAATATAAATAAATCAAACTTCAATGCAGATGTTTTAAAATCACCAAATGAACTTTTAGTAAAACCAACAACTTATATGAATAACTCTGGACAATCAGTCCATGCTATAAAAGAGTATTATAAGCTAAGCCTAGATGATATTATTGTTATCCATGATGATTTAGATTTACCTTTTGGTGCTGTTAAATTTAAAATAGGTGGTGGACATGGTGGACATAACGGTTTAAGATCAATAGATTCTCATATTGGAAATATGTATATTAGGATACGAATAGGAATAGGAAAACCAGAATCTAAAGAGGATGTTGCCAATTATGTGTTATCAGACTTTTCAAAAGAAGAATTAAATAAACTAGAAGGTATAATCTCTCATACTATCAAAGCTATAGAGTCATTAAAAATTGATTCTATGAATGAAGTAAAATCCAAATTTACAATGAAATAGATGAGAATAATAACAAAATATTTACTACAAAAATTTATTAGAAATTTTGTCATAGTTTTAGTATCTTTAGAAATATTTTTTGTGGGAATTGACTTCTTGCAAAATTATGATGAACTTCCAAATTCAGCAAACTTACAACTATTGTATATGCTATATAACAGCTTTTTTACACTTACACTTACTCTGCCTTTATCTTTAGTTTTTGGTTGGATTATTACAATTGTAATAATGGTTAAAACAAATGAAATGGTTGCCTCCTTATCTTTAGGAGTAGGGCATAGACAAATTTTTATGCCTGTTGTAAGAGTATCTATGATATTAGTTATTTTGTTAATAGGACTTCAAACTACACCTCTTGCTTATTCATATGATTATACTTCAAAGATTTTAAAAGGGACATATTTTACAAATTCAAAGAGTGATATTTTTGTTAAGTATAATGATTACTTTGTCTATTTTAAAAAGTTATATCCCTTGCAAAAATATGCTGAGGATATACATATTTATAAGGTTGTAGATGACGATATAGAAGAGGGTATTGTTGCTAAAAAAGCATATTTTCAAAATAATAGATGGTATGTTATAGATGCAAAAATTACAAAGAAACCAAAAACAATAGATTGGAATAGCTCTAAAATTGAGATACATCATGAAAAGTTTTTATATACCCTTGAAGGCTTTAAACCTAAAATTTTAGATAATGTTTATGAATCAACATCATCTTTTTCAATATTAGATGCCATATCCGCATTAATACTTTTAAATGACCAAGATGTTAATACTGATAAAATAAGGGCTTCACTATATTATGAGATTGTTGCACCACTATATTTTATACCTTTGATAATTTTAATATTTTCATATACTTCATTTAATAGTAGATTTTTCAATATTGGGAAGTTTACCTCTTTATCCATTGCTTCAACATTAGTTATATGGGGGATATTTTTTATGCTACATAAATTTTCATCTTCAGGGGTATTAAATCCAGAGTTTTCTATTCTTTTACCAATTATTTTATGGTATATTATTACGTATATTTTGATAAACAAAAAAATAGGTTATAAATAATGTCAAAAAAGTATGCTTATGGTGTGTGTTTGTACAGAATTGAAGATAATGATATAAAAATATTATTGTGTAAGTCTGTAAAGAGTTTTAATAAGTGGGGCTGTCTTAAAGGTGTGAAGTGTAGTAATGAAACTGCACACGAGTGTGCAAAAAGAGAGTTCTTTGAAGAGAGTAACATTAAAGTTGAGATTTCAGATTTTGAAGAATATTTTGACCAAGTTAATTTAGAAAAAGATATTGGCGTATGGCTAGTAAATGCTAACAAAGTAGAAAATTTAAATGAGTATTTTTTAGAAGATAGACTTTTAGATAATAATTTATCTTGGGAAAACTCAAAAGTGAAGTTTTTTTCTATATTTAAATTACCAAATATAAGAACTAAACAGATAAGACTAATAGATAATATTACTGATTTTTTGCAAAATAAGCATCAATTCCATCAGCAATACCTTTAGCTAATATTTTTTGATAGCTTTTTTCAAAAAGTCTTCTTCCCTCTACTTTATGTGTTATATAACCAACTTCTACAAGAATTGAGGGCATTTGAGCTCCTACTAGAACCCAAAATGGTCCCTCTCTAACTCCACCATCAACTACATCTTTATATTTTTTTCTTGCACTATATAGAAGATGCTGTTGTACATCAATACCTAGTTTTTGGCTAGAAGTAATCTTACTTTGGTTTAAGATTGTTAGAAAGCTGTTTTGAGAGTTATTGTTCATTGCATTCATATCTGAACTATTTTCTAAGGCAGCAACTCTTTTTGCCCTAGCACTTCTTGCAGGACTTAAGAAATATGTTTCAATACCTCTTGCTTTTTTTCTTACTGATTTTGGTGCTGCATTTGCATGTATTGATATAAAGATATCTGCTTTTTTTCTATTGGCTAAAACTGTTCTATTTTTCACTTGAATAAATCTATCTTTATTTCTTGTAAGATAAACTTTGTAGCCTCTTTTTTTTAAATCACTATATAAATATTTACTAATAGTGAATACAGTATTCTTCTCATATCTCTTTTTAGATCCTACCGCACCTGAATCTTTCCCTCCATGTCCAGAATCTATAACAATTACTTTATTTTTATTTAATAATGTTTTTACAGGAGTAACATTTGATTTACTCTTTTTTAAATCAAGAACTTTAATGATTATTCTTTTTTTGCCTATAATATATATTGTTTTTAGATTTTTTCTATGTATAAGTTCTATTCTTAGTTTTCGATATTTGTATTGAAAAATCTTAATTCTATCTATACCATTCATTTTTAATATTGTAGGAGATGCATCTTTGAATCTACCTTTAAAATCAAAAATATCTAAATACTTATTTCCTCTTTTTTCTTCTATAAATTTAATATAATCTTTTTTAAGATAATGTTTAAAATCAATAATAATCTGATTGTCTTTAACAAATACATTGTCAATATTATAAGTAGAGTTCTTATATTTTGGCTTCTTTTTTGATGGTTTAACTTTTTTAATTTTAGCGATTTTTTGAACTTTGTCAATCTTTTGAATTGGTTTATTACTTGAAGCTAGTTTTTTAAGTTCTTTTTCATATGTTGCTGTGTTTTTATTGAGTTTTTTGCCAATTTTGACTAAATCTTGTAAGTGTTTTTTTTCATTCTTTTGGTCACTATTTAATACAGCTCTTAAATAGTTCATCTTTGCTGAATTAAATTTTGTAGTTAACTCAGAAGACGTAGCAAATAAATTATATGATAAGAAAATTAGAAGAATAAATTTGATTAAAATTTTATTCCCCTTTTGTCAATTTTTCCATAAGTTCATGAACTGATATTATTTTATTAATTTTATATCCATTTGAACCTGTAAAAAACAATCCAGTTTCTACATCACCTTGATAAGCAGCACCAAGTCTATCTGCAATACAGTATCCAACTGCTTTTGCTTCAACACCTCTGTGACATGGAGCCACACAGTTTGAAATACATACTACTTTTGGAGCAGTACCTTCTAGCATAGATTTTTGTAAGTTTGTTTGAACACCACGTGCTGGAAGTCCAACAGGAGATTTCATTAGTTTAATATCTTCAGATTTTGATTGAATTAAAACATTTTTCATATTTACATCTGCATCACATTCAAAAGTTCCTATAAATCTTGTTGCCATTTGAACACCTGCACAACCCATGTCTAGATATTTATCAATATCATTTTTATCCCAAATTCCTCCAGCTGCAATAATTGGAGGATTGCCCCAATTTTTTGCTTCTTCAATAACAGGAGGCACAATATTTTCTAATTGGAACTCTTCTTGGAAACATTGTTCATAAGAGAATCCTTGATGCCCACCACTTAATGGACCTTCTACTATTACTGCATCTGGAAGTTTGTTATATCTTTTCCATTTTTTACATATAAGTTTTAAGGCTCTTGCACTTGATACAATTGGAATAAGTGCAACATCTGGATAATCTTTTGTAAACTCTGGCATGTTTGTTGGAATACCAGCACCTGTAATTATAATATCTACACCTGCTTCACATGCATCTTCAACGATTCTTCCATAATCATTACATGCATATAATATATTACAAGCAAGTGGTGCATCACCACAGATTTTCCTTGCATTACTAATGATTTTTTTAAGGGCATCTTTACTATAGAAGTTCATAACATCTACTGGTTTTTCTTTTTTCATTTTAATAGCAAGATCTTGATTATCTTTATAATATCCTGTACCAACAGCTGATATTACTCCAAGTCCACCTTCTAAACTTACTGTTCCTGCTAATTTGTCCCAGCTTATACCAACACCCATACCACCTTGGATAATTGGATGTTTTATTTCATATTTACCTATTTTCAAAATTAGCCCTTTATTTTATTATTATCTTAGCGAAACTTTTTTTACCTTTTTGTAAAATATATTCACCCTTTGATAAATTTAGTTTATCATCGCTTATTTTTTCTTGATTAATTTTAACTGCACCTGCTTTAACATCTCGTCTAGCTTGTGAAGTTGAATTAACTAACTTTGAGTCAACTAATGCTTGGCAAATCCAAGTACCATCATTAAATTCAAACTCTTCTATATCTGTAGGGATATCTTTTTTTGCAAAAACTTTTTTAAACTCTTCTTGAGCTTTTAATCCTTCCCCAATTCCATGAAACCTATCTACAATTTCAATAGCTAATGAATCTTTTACAAGCTTTGGATGCATCGTTCCATCTTCCACACCTGTTTTTAACTCTTCTATTTCTTTTAATGATTTAGATGATAAAAGTTCAAAATATCTCCACATAAGTTCATCTGATATAGATAATACTTTTCCAAACATATTATTAGCTTCATCAGTTACACCAATATAATTGTTTAAGGATTTTGACATCTTTTGAACTCCGTCAAGACCTTCTAGAATTGGCATCATTAAAACAGCTTGTTGTTTTTCTGTATTATACGCTTTTTGTAAAGTTCTACCCATCAAAAGATTAAATTTTTGATCAGTTCCTCCAAGCTCTATATCTGATTTTAAATAAACAGAATCATAACCTTGAAGTAGGGGATATGTAAATTCACTTACTGCAATTGGTGCATTTGAGGCATATCTTTTAGAAAAATCATCTCGTTCTAACATTCGGGCAACTGTTAAGTTTGAAGCAAGAGCAATTAGTCCAGCTGCTCCTAAATCATTTAGCCAATTTGAATTAAAGACTACTTGGGTTTTACTCTCATCTAATATTTTAAAAACTTGTTCTTTATAACTTTGAGCATTATCTAAAACTTGTTGTTTTGATAATATTTTTCTAGTTTCACTTTTACCTGTTGGGTCACCAATACTTGCAGTAAAATCTCCAATTAAGAATTGAACAATTCCTCCAAATTTTTGGAAAACTGATAATTTTTGAAGAAGAACTGTGTGTCCAAGGTGTAAATCTGGCGCAGTTGGATCAAATCCAGCTTTTACATAGAAGTTTTCACCTTTTTCATAATAATTTTTTAATAATTTTTCAATTGACTCAATATCAATTATTTCAAAGCTTCCTCTTTGAATTTCTAATAGTGCTTCTTTTATTTTGTTTTCCATAATCCCTCTTTAAATAATCGCTTATTATACTTTTTATTTATTAAATAAAAATTTAGTTTTTGTTATATGCATCTTTTTTTGAAAAAAACTCTATAACCTTTACTTTTTGTTCTATTAATTTACGAACTTCATCTCTGTTTTTTTTATTAATCTCAAATTCAATATCACAATATTGAATATAACTATGTGATTCTCTACCATAACTAACTGATAATATATAACCTTCATATTGGCTCATATAAGTTAAAAGTTTTGCTAATTCACCTTTTGTATTTGGTAAACTCACTACCATTTTATATTGGTAGAGTTTATTATCCATCCATTTACAAAAAAGCATCTGCTTTTCAGTTTTTATTTTTTTGTAGGCTTTATCACACATTTTGTGATGAAGTATAGCTTTATTTCCCTCTTTAAAAGCAACAATATCATCTCCAAACTTTGGATGACAACAGTGCTCAAAAGAGATAGTGTTAATTGAACTATTTGAATAAAAAAGAATATTTTCAAACTTATACTCTTTTAGCTTAGTTGTAGGCATTTTAAACCTTGCAACAAAGTTCATATTTTCTTGAATCTTTTTTTCAAGTAATCTTTTTGTATGCTTTAAAAAATCCAATAATAATGGGACTCTATGTAGGTGTTCGACTTTATATAAATCTACAATATTAGATTTATATTTTATAAAGATTGTATTTAATATATTTTTACCACTGCACTCATTTATCTCTTTTTCTCTTTGTGCACATAATATTTTAATCTGTTTTTTTGCTCTATTTGTTGTAACCATTTCAATCCAAGAACATCTTGGAATATTATGGTCTGTAGTATTTATTGATACTATATCACTACTTTGAAGTGATGTTAATAGTGGCTTTCTCACTTTATTTATATAACAATCAACAGCCCTATTTCCCACATCTGTATGAATCATATACGCATAATCATAAGCAGTTGCATTTCGAGGAAGGGTAAAGGTATCTCCCCTTGGAGAATAGATTACCATATCTTCTGAATAGAGGTTTTCTTTAGCTTCACTATAGAACTCTTCAATATTTTCATTTGAGTACTCTAAGGCTTTTAACCAATTTAAATTAGGAGAATGTTTTGCCCCACTTTTATATTTCCAATGTGCTGCAATTCCAAACTCAGCAACTTTATGCATATCATATGTTCTAATTTGAACTTCATGAATCTTAGAGTTGTAAAAAACTGTTGAGTGAATAGTTTGATAACCATTTTCTTTAGGTGTTGCCACATAATCTTTAAATCTTGAGATTAAAGGTTTATACTCTAAATGTATATGTCCTAAAACTTTATAACAATCAATCTCTTTATCAACAAGAATTCTAATAGCCATTAAGTCTAAGACTTCGTCAATAGTTACACCTTTTCTTTGCATCTTCATGTAGATTGAGTAGTAGTGTTTAACCCTTGTATATATTTTAATTTTACTATCATCATAACCATTCTTTTCTAAAAGAATTTTTGTTGATGATATAAATTCATTGAAGCTTACTTGTATGGTTTGTTGATGCTCTTTCATAAAATCATCAATTTTTTTATACTCTTGGGGATAAATATAAAAAAATCCTAAATCTTCAAGCTCATTTTTAATGGTAGAGATACCAAGTCTATGTGCAATAGGAACATAAACAACTAAAGTCTCTTCTGCTATTCTAAACTGTTTATTTTCAGGTAAAGCTGAAAGTGTAAGCATATTGTGAAGTCTATCACAAAGTTTAACAACTAAAACTCTTGGGTCATCAATTGATGCAATTAGCATTTTTCTAAAAGATAGTGCAGAGGTTATAAGTTTTTTATCTGAACTAGAGGGTAGTAACTCATGCTCTCTTATCTCATCAATTTTTGTAAGTCCATCAACAACATGGGCAATATCTTCTCCCCATTTCTCTTTTACAAACTCCAAGTCATATTTTGTATCTTCTACAACATCATGAAGTAGAGCAGCTGATACAATAGTCTCTTCTGCTGAGAAGTGGGCAGTAATACAGGCAACTAAAAGTGGATGTACAGCATAAGGCTCACCACTTTTTCTAAATTGACCTTCATGGGCTTGAATTGTAAAATCAACAATATCTTTTAATTTGGGGGTTATTTCAATTTGGGAGTCTAATTCAGCATAAGCACTATCAATAGTGTTTATACGCTGAATTTTATTAATATATGGATCCATATTAATTATTTAGTTACTAAACCTTCAATATTTAATAGTCCTTGACCAATTTCGTCAATGGCAATATCTGTATATTTCATATGTTGTGTATTTTTGTCTAAAAGTGGTTTTGCACCTTTACTTAATTCATCAGCTCTTTGACCAACTGCCAATGAAAGGATATATCTATCATTGTTTACTCTTTTTAATGCTTGTGATAATCTCTCTTCTAATCTCATACTATTCCTTTATTTATTTTACTATTGAACATTGACTTAAATCACCGTTGATGATTTTAAGTAAATTACCTTTTGTATACATATCTGCAACAACTATTGGAAGTTTATTATCTTTTGCAAGAGCAATTGCAGTATCATCCATAACTTTTATTGAGTCTTCTAACGCTCTATCATATGATATTGTATCTAATTTAAGTGCATCCTCATATTTATTTGGATCTTTATCATAAACACCATCAACTTTAGTTGCTTTGATTAACATAGATGCGCCAATCTCAGTAGCTCTAAGTGTTGCTGCTGTATCAGTTGTAAAAAATGGATTTCCAGTACCTGCACTGAAAATAACTACTCTTCCTTTTTCTAAGTGTCTTTTTGCTTTTCTTACAATAAATGGTTCAGCAATTTGTTCCATTTTAATAGCAGTTTGTAATCTTGCATTTAAACCTTTATGTTCTAGTGCTTCTTGCATAGCAATACCGTTTACTACAGTTGCTAACATACCCATATAGTCTGCACTAGTTCTTTTAATAACACCATCAGCAGCGGCTGTTACACCTCTAATGATATTTCCTCCACCAATAACAATACCAACTTCTATATCGTTATCAATCAACTCTTTTATTTCATCTGCGATGTAATCAAGTATTTTTGTATCAATACCATATCCATCGCTACCAGCTAAAGCTTCACCCGAAAACTTAACAAGTACTCTTTTTTTCATAGGTATGTATCCTTAATATAATTTTTGGATTTTATCTAAATTAAACTAAATACTCTTTTAAATGAATTATTGAACAGCCCATTCATAAAAGGGTAAAATAGTGATTTCTGTTTTTTTGTAGCTTAATGTATCACTATTTCCTGCTGTTATAATATAAACTTGTACAATATTTAATTCATCAATTATACTGTGAACTTTTTTAATAATTGCACCATGAAGCATACTATTAAAAAAAGCAATTGATAAAACTAAACTTTTGTTATCTTCGATATAAAAGTCAATTTTATCTAGGTAATATATATTTTTGTACTCTTTTTGAAGATGTAAAAAAATCATATTTGTAAACTCATTTTTAAATTTCTTATTGTGGGAGATTGAACTTAAAAAGGAGTGGTTGTAGGCATATATTTTTTTTGTTGATTTTTCATGATTGAACTTTTTTAAAAAAAATATCAATTGATTTGCTTCATAAAATTTACAAAGTTCATAAAACCTATCTTTTGAAATCTTTATACTTTTTTTAAGTATAGTAAAAAGCTGATTTATAGATTTATTTTCATCAATTGATGAAAACAGGAGTTTTAAAACCTCAATCTCTGTTTTATCTTTACAAAAAAGTTTAATAATCTCTTGCAATCTATTAAATTTTTTGTTTTCATCTATTGCTATCATTTCAGGCAAATTACCATATTTGAAAAAATGATTAAAAGATGCAATTGTATTTTGGTGTTTGTTATCATGCAGTAAAAACTCTTCAAAATCTAGACCATGTACAAATATAGTTTTAAATCCAAAAAGTTTTTTATAGTTTGTTGTTGTAATTAAAACACTTTGCATAATAGGAATCTCAAAATCAAAATCAAAGCTTTCTAAAACTAAAACTTTGATTTTTTTCTCTTTTATAAAATCATCTAAAAAAAGAATTATTTCATCTTTTTGATTTCTAAAATCATCTAAATTAATATATAAATAATCTTCACTTTCAAAGTTAGATAAGTAGTCATAAATTAGGTAACTTTTCCCTGTTTTAGGTGGCCCACAAACTATTGTTTTAGGATGTGTTATTTTGTTTTTTCTCTCTTGAAAGTTTATTTTATTGAATTCAAGCTCATAACAAGAGTCTAAGATTTTCATTTGTTATTTACTTAGATTAATAGCTTCTTTTACTGCATTAATGTAGCTTTTTAAAGATACATTTGCATTTTTATAAGCTATGTCAAATGCTGTTCCATGATCAACAGAAGTTCGTATAATTGGAATATTTAGACTTACATTTATACTTTGTTCAAAATATAAGGCTTTTAGGGGGATTAATCCTTGATCATGGTACATACAAACATAGTACTTATAGTTTTTTCTATTCATAGGAGAAAAAGCAGTATCAGGTACTAGCGGACCTTTGAAATTTTTTTTACCAAGTTCTTTATTTGCATTTTTAATAGCTTTTATAATTTCAACCTCTTCATCTCCTAATACACCATTGTCACTTGCATGGGGATTAAGTCCAAGAACTGCAATATTTGATTGCTTAACATTTTTATAAAAATCAAGTAAAAATTTTGTTATTTTTTCTTCTTCAATCTTTTTTGCAACTTTTCTGAAGGCTATATGTTCTGTGTAAAGAGCTACAAACATCTTAGGACATCCAAGCATCATAATTGCATCTTTATCAAAATAGTCCCTTAGAACTTCTGTATGACCTTTATAATGAACGTCTGCTTTGTTCCAAGACTCTTTGTTTATAGGTAGAGTTACAATTGCATCTACTTTTTTCTTTGAAGCTAGTTTTATTGCTGTGGTAAAAGAGTCAAAAGAATAAGCACCTGCATCTTTTGTTACAGTACCTGGTTTAATAGAAAATTTGCCTTTTACTTTTTCAATCTCAAAATCTTCTGGAACATCTATGTTTAATAACTTTGCACCTTCTTTTAATAAATCTTTATTTATACAATAAACAGGAGTACAAATTTTTTTGATTTTTTTATGTGCTTCAAGGGCTATTTGTAAACCAACTCCATTAAGGTCTCCAATAGATACAGCAATTTTCTTCATACTATTCCTTAATAAGATTTTTCATATCAATGATTGCATCTTTAAGACCTGTAAAAACAGATCTTGCAATTATACTTTGTCCGATATTTAATTCACGTATTTGTTTAATTCTTGATATCATAGTAACATTTTGATAATTTAGTCCATGCCCAGCAGCTACTTTTATGTTTAAATCATCTGCTAAAAGAGCAGCTTTTTTTATCTCTTTTCTTGATTTTGTTAAAAGTTTTTTTAACTCTTCCCGTGATAGTTCTAACTCTTTTATACTGTGATGTGTATTGATTAAATTTCCATGAAGCATTGCATATATGTTTGCAAATGTTCCAGTATGAAGCTCTATCCATTCAACTTGAAGTTGCTCTGATAGCTCAATCATATCTTTTGTTGGATCTATAAAAAGGGAAACTTCAATCTCATTCTCATGAAGTTTTTTAATTGCATTTTGTATTTTTTCAAAGTTAGATTTTAAGTCTAAGCCACCTTCTGTTGTAACTTCTTCTCTATTTTCAGGAACTAGTGTTACACGAGAGGGTTTAAATTTACATGCAATTTCTATGATTTTTTCATTGATTGAACACTCTAGGTTTACAGGTAGAGTTGATAAGTTAATAATATTTTTTGCATCACTGTCATGTATATGACGTCTATCTTCTCTTAGATGAATAGTGATTTGGTCTGCACCTGCTAATTTACAAATTCCAAGTGAGTCAAGGGGATTTGGGTCATTTATTCTTCTAGCTTCTCTTAAAACTGCAATGTGGTCTATATTTACGCCAAGTAGCAAAGTTTATCCTTTAAATATGGTTATAATTTTGTAATAACATCATATCCAATATTAATTAAGATAAATCTTTTAAAGTTTTACGCCAAATCCTTTAGCGTAGCAATATTTGCTGCAAGTTTATTCTGTACTTCTAGGTATTCAAGTTCAGGAACTGAATCAGCTACGACTCCTGCACCTGCTTGGAAGATTACTTTATCATCAGTTAGCATTGTAGTTCTAATTGTAATTGCACTATCCATATTTCCATCAAAACCAAAGTATGCAATACTTCCAGAATAAAAATTTCGCTTTATTCCTTCAAACTTTGCGATTAATTCCATAGCTCTTATTTTAGGAGCTCCAGTCATAGTTCCTGCTGTAAAAGTTGCTGCAAAAAGGTCAAACATATCATACTTTTCATCGATGATTGCTTCAACATCTGAAACTATATGCATAACATGAGAGTATCTCTCTATTCTCATTAAATCAGTAACTTTTACAGTTCCAGGTTTTGCACATCTTCCTACATCATTTCTTCCTAAATCTATAAGCATGATATGTTCTGCTCTTTCTTTAGGATCACTAAGAAGTTCTTTTTCCATCTCTAAGTCTTTATCGATGGTTCTTCCTCTTTTTCTAGTACCTGCTATTGGACGTAAAAGAATGTGTCCATCAACAAGTCTTACCATAACTTCTGGTGAACTTCCTGCTATTGAAAAGTCTTCATATTCTAATAAATAAAGATAAGGACTTGGGTTTTTACTTCTTAATGCTCTATAAAAACTCAAATGATCTACAACGGCTTTTTGAGTAAATCTATTTGACATAAGTATTTGAAAAACATCTCCACTTCTTACCATCTCTTTTGATTTCTCTACCATGTCAAAAAACTGTTCTTTTGTATAGTTGAATTTTCCTTCATCTAAAAGTTTGGCTTTTTTAAGGGGTAAAAAATCATAAGGGGTAAAAAGTTCTTTTTCTATTAAGTTTAAGTCATCTTTACATTTTTCTAAAGAAGTAAGAAGTACTAGTTTAGAAGTTTTATGTGAAAATCCTAAAATTATTTTAGGACGTATTAAATCTAAATCAGGGATATTAAGTTCATCTTCCAAGTTATCCATATATGGCTTTAATACAGGCTCAAACTCTTTTCCAATATCATAACCAACATTTCCTATAAAACCATCAATTAGACCAATACCTAACTCTAAAGATTTTTCTTTATAGAACTCTTTATCAAACTGTTTGTAATACTCTTTTAAAAACTTTAGTGGATTTGAAGCTACTTCTTTTACTTCATTTAGTTCATTTCTAAAAAAGGTTTTTGAGCCTTCGTGCCATACTCTCTCCCGTGCACCAATTATAATATAAGAGTAGTTTCCATCGCTAGAGTTTATGGTACTTTCAAATAAAAAAGTAATTTCATCTTTATAGATTTCTTTTACTTTTTTATAAATTGATACGGGCGTAAATTGGTCTAAAAAAAGTTCTTTAGAAAAAATTTGCATATATTAGAACCTTTTTTATAATTTTAAAATAAAAGCACTTTTGATATTCAATTTAGCTTTTACACTATTCATGTTATTTACTGCATCATTTCTAGAGTTATAAGGACCTACTAATACTTTTGTAAATGTAGTTCCTTTTACATCTACTTTATAAAGCTGATAATTAAGTCTGCTATTTCTCAGGTTGTCCATATACTCTTTATCAATATTCTTTGAAAAAGCTCCCACTTGAATAAAAGTTCCACTAGGCTTACTCGAACTAGCATTTTTAAAGCTAGTATTAACAGCTGGTTTTTTTACTTCTTTTTTAACAACAGGTTTAGGTGCAGGCTTTGGAGTTGCTTTTTTAACTATTTGTTTTGGTTTTTCAGCTTTTTCTGCCTCTACATTAAAAATATCTTTTTTTAACTCTTGAGCTTTTTGAATATCTTTAGTTGAAGTTTCAGGTAAGACAACCTTTTTTTCTTCTTTTTGAATATTATTTAAGTTCATAGCTTCACTAATCTCTTTTTTCTCTTCTTCTGTCTTTTTATTTAAAGCTTCAATACTTTTTAGTTTTTCATTTACTATCTTTTGATACTGTTGCTCAATATTGTCACCTAGTTGTTTATCTTGGGGAATAGTCTCTTTATTTTCTGCTAATGAATCATCTATATTAGACTCATTATCTAAAAGGCGAAAGATTATAATTGTAATTAAGAATAAAACTGCAAGAACCAATCCTAAGATAATATATTTTTTCTTATTATCTTTATTTTGTGAAGAGTTATTTGCTCCTAAAAGAATATCATCTAATTCAGATTCTGTTTTATTAACTTCTTCTTCATAAGTAAAGTTATCATTACTTGCGTAAGGATTGTTTTGTTCATATGGGTTACTAGATGTTGGGTTTACATTTCTAGCTTGCGATTCAAGTTCCATTAATCTCTCTTCCAATTCTGTTTGTTCTCTTTTTATTTGAACATTTTTTATAAAGTCTTCGCCTTTTATTTCCATAATAAGCCTTTTTATTGTTTATTAATATGTTGAACTAGTATAAATAACAAAATCTTTAGCTAGCTCTTCTAACTCTTTATTAACTTTTGCTTGTAAATCTGTATTTTCTATATCATCTAAAATATCACAAATTTTGTTTGCAATTATTTCAAACTCTTTTTCTTTCATCCCTCTACTTGTAAGTGCAGGACTTCCTATTCTAACACCACTTGTTACAAATGGACTTCTAGTTTCTCCTGGAACTGTATTTTTATTTACAGTAATCCCAGCATTTCCTAAAGCAGCATCTGCATCTTTACCACTAAAAGGTTTATTTAAAAATGATACTAAGATTAAATGGTTATCTGTACCATCACTAACGATATCATATCCTCTTTTCATTAATACATCAGCTAAAACTTTAGCATTTGCTTTAACTTGCTTTGCATAATCTTTCCATGAAGGGTCAAGTATTTCTTTAAATGCAACAGCTTTTGCAGCCATTACATGAACTAAAGGTCCACCTTGTAATCCTGGGAAAATCGCTGAATTGATTTTTTTAGCAATATCTTCATCATTGCACATAATCATACCACCTCTTGGTCCTCTTAGTGTTTTGTGTGTTGTTGTTGTAACAACATCTGCATAAGGGAAAGGTGATGGATGTTCACCAGCTGCAACAAGACCTGCAATATGTGCAATATCAGCAAATAAAATTGCTCCAACTGCATCAGCTATTTCTCTAAACTTTGCAAAATCTATTTCTCTAGCATATGCACTAGCCCCACAAACAATAATTTTTGGCATTGTTATTTTTGCTATTTCCATAACTTTATCATAGTTGATTCTACCATCTAGTTCAACACCATAATAAAATGCTTGATAATTTTTTCCAGAGAAAGATGGTTTAGAACCATGAGTTAAGTGTCCACCATGTGATAAATCCATACCTAAGATTTTATCTCCAGCTTTTATTAATGCAGCATAAACAGCACCATTTGCTTGGCTTCCTGCGTGTGGTTGAACATTTGCATAGTTACAACCAAAAATTTTACAAGCTCTATCTATGGCTAATTGTTCTGCTTGGTCTGCAAATTCACACCCTCCATAATATCTTTTATATGGATAACCTTCTGCATATTTATTTGTAAATACTGAACCCATAGTTTGCATTACTGCTGGGCTTGTAAAGTTTTCACTAGCAATCATTTCTAAGTGATGAGTTTGTCTTTCTAATTCATTTTCAATTATGTCAAAAATTTCTTTATCTGCTTCTTTTAAACTTTTATTACTAATATAACTCATTTTTAATTCTCCTGATTTTGTTTAATGTTTTTACTCGAATTAAAAAAAGTGAATTTATCACTTTTTTTAATTCTCCTCATCTGCATGCAAATCTATTTCATGCTTAATTGGTTTCATTGCTGGAAATAGCAATACATCTCTAATAGTGTGTTGATTTGTTAACATCATTACAAGTCTATCTATTCCTATACCTTGCCCAGCAGTTGGAGCCATACCATAAGATAAAGCATTTACAAAGTCTTCATCCATCTCATGTGCTTCATCATCTCCACCATCTTTTGCTGCCATTTGACTTTCAAATCTTTCAAGTTGGTCAATTGGGTCATTTAACTCAGAAAATGCATTTGCAATCTCTTTTCCTGCAATAAAAAGCTCAAATCTATCTGTTAAGTGTAACTTCTCATCATTTCTTCTAGCTAAAGGAGAAATCTCAACTGGATATTCAGTGATAAATGTTGGGTTAATTAATTTCTCTTCAACATATTCATCAAAAAGTTCGCCTTGAAGTTGACCTAAATTCATATTTTCATTTACTTCTAAATTCTCTTTTTTCATAAATGCAATAATTTTTTCTCTATCTTCGACAATCTCTTGTGGAACTTCTCCTATTTCATAAAGTGATTGGATTAAAGGAATCTCTGAAAACTGATTAAAATCAATTTCATTATCTCCATAAGGCAATACTGTAGGTAAATCCAAATGCTCAAACAGATACTCAAAATACTCTTTTGTAATAGCTATTAGGTCTTTGTATGTTTTATAAGCCCAATAAAACTCAATAGAAGTAAATTCAGGGTTATGTGTTGCATCCATTCCTTCATTTCTAAAGTTTCTGTTTATTTCAAATACAGCTTCAAAACCACCAACAATCAACCTTTTTAAATACAATTCAGGTGCAATTCTTAAGAATCTATCAACGCCTAGTGCATTGTGATGTGTTGTAAATGGTTTAGCATTAGCTCCACCTGCAATTGGGTGCATCATAGGTGTCTCTACTTCTAAAAATCCTTTTGATTCAAAGAATCTTCTTGTTAAACTTACAACTTTACTTCTAATATGAAAAGTTTTTCTCACTTCACTATTCATAATCAAGTCTAAATATCTTTGTCTATATCTTAGCTCTTTATCTTGAATACCATGATATTTTTCTGGTAATGGAGAAATCGATTTTGTGAGGATTTGTACATCATCAACATGTAGTGATAACTCTCCTTTTCCTGTAACAAAGGGATATCCACCCACTTCAATTATATCACCAACTTCAATATTCTTTTTAAATATATTGTTGTAAAACCCTTCTGGTAAATTATCTCTTGATACATAAATTTGTAAAATACCACTTTCATCTTCTATTTTTAAAAAAGAGGCTTTTCCCATAAGTCTGAAAAATTTAATTCTTCCAGCTACTATATAGTGTCTTTTTTCATCTCTTTTATCTTCTTTTTGGAAAACATCACTATTTACATTTAAATATTTGGTAATAGTAGTATTTCTTTTTGATTCATTGGCATATGGATTTACTCCAAGTTCTCTTAAGTTTTTTGCTTTTTCAATTCTTTGTTGTATATATTTATTTTCAAACAATATTTAAATCCTTTATTTTTCTTCTGCCGGTTTTGTAAGTGTATCTTTTATTATTTCACTTGCTGTTTCTTTTACTTTTTGAACAGCTTCACTTGTTGATTCAGTGATTTTATCACCTAAAGTCTCTTTTTCTTGAGCTTTTGGTGTTGTAGTATTCTCTAAAACTTCATTTTCAATAACTTTTTCTTTAGTTGTTGTATCTTCTTTTATAGTCTTTTCTTCAACTACTGGTTCTTCTTGCTTTGTTGGCATGAATTTTGATGTGTCAAGTTTAACTATAAATCCACCAGTTTTTACTAAATATGGAAAAACTAAAGATTTAGAAAACTTTTCATTTAATGTTGACTTGAATGATTCAATTTGAAATAGGGCATAAACTATTACAGAAATTATTAAAAATATTTTAGCTGTACCAAATATAAACCCAAGCAGTCTATTTACTGCACCTAATCCGCTCATTTCAGTAATTTTACTTAAAACAGTACCTAGGATATAAACTAAAATCCAAAATCCAATTAAAGTAGCTACAAACCCTATAAGTGAAAGAGTTGCATTACTCTGTATTCCAATTATTGGTTTAATAAGATCGCCTACAACTTCTGACATTCTTGAAGCTATAAATATACCTCCAATAATACCAACAAGTCCAAATACCTCTTTTATAAAACCTTTAAATAGACCTTTTAGTCCTAAAACTACAGAA
Organism: Arcobacter denitrificans (SeqCode); assembly: GCF_048571185.1. Taxonomy (GTDB): domain Bacteria; phylum Campylobacterota; class Campylobacteria; order Campylobacterales; family Arcobacteraceae; genus Arcobacter; species Arcobacter denitrificans. Next base: position 2,125,024 of record NZ_CP182350.1, read on the forward strand.
ATCCCAACAACAATCATGTCAAAAGTAGAAAACTCTTGCATCTAGTTCCTTTTATATAATATTTGGCAATTATATCGAAAATAGTTAAAATAAAAGTTAATGGCTTGCTATTGGTTTATTTGTTGAAGTTTATAATAAAATTTGCACCAAAATATTCTTTTGAATTATAGATAAAATGGTTATTTTGGACATGAAGTTTATAATTCATATTTTTTTCCAAAATCATTTTAGTCATGTATAAACCAAGACCTTTTCCTTGGCTTTTATGTTTGGTTGTAAAATAAGGTTCAAAGATGTGTTCAATTACATCATCTTTTATTCCCTTTGCATTATCTTGTATACTTAATGAAGAGTTAGAATAGGAAATAATAATTAATCTATTTTCATCCGTATTTTCAATAAGTGCTTCAATTGAGTTATTTATTAAGTTAAGTATTGATTGTTGAAATTGATTTTTGCTACAAAAAAGTTCAGTATCATTTGGTATATGAATAACTAGTTCTATTTTTTCACTAACAAGCATGTTATTAATTAACTTTATATCATTTAATATTGCTTCTTTTAAAAAGAATTTCTTTTCTTTTTCATTATCTTTAAAAAGAATTCTAAAGTCTTCAATCGTCTTTGATAAAAAATTTGAACTCTCAACAATATGTGAACATAAAAAATTTATGGATGCATCATCTAATACATCTAACTCTTTTTTCAATAAAATAGAACTAGCAGAAGTGGATATCGCACTTAATGGCTGTCTCCATTGATGGGCAATATTATTTAACATCTCTCCCATTGAGGCCATTTTATTTTGTTGAAAAAGTATTCTATCTTTTTCTTTATTTTTTTTAATTTCTTCTTCAACTCTGTGTTCAAGAGATTTATTTAAGTTTTTTAACTCTTTTGTTTTTATAGTAACTAAACTTTCTAAGTTGTTATTTAGACGTTTTAGTTCAGACTTTTGTTTGATATCTGCTGTTATATTTGTAAGAGTAACGACAATATAAGGTATTTTTTCACCTTTAAATTGTGTTAAGTTAACATTTAAAACAAAGTGTTCAATCTTTAGATCTTTTTTCATGGCAGCTTTAAAACTAGTTTGTGGATTTGCCAATATATGTTCAGCCCAGTTTTTGCCATCATAATCTTTTTCTATTAAATAACTTTCATCATTTAAATCTATAAACATCTCGCAAATACATTTATGTTCTAACTTAAACTCATCTACAGTTTCATATTGATTAAAAAAGACTAAGAACTGTTTATTTGCATTATTGAGATTTTCTCCATCTGTTAAGATTATAATATTTTGTTGTGAGTCAAGTATTTTTTGAGCTTTTCTCTTTTCAAGTATAATTTTGTTTGAAAAGAAGTAATAAAAAATAAGTGTCAAAATAAAAAATAAAATAACAAGTGTAAAGACTATGTTAAACATAAAATTAGTTTTAAACTTTTTTATTTCAGAAATATCTATATCTTGAAGTTTTTTTGAAAGAACTATATATCCTATACTTTTATTCTCAAAATCATATATTTTATAATTTAGTATGAAATGATTATTTAAAATTAGAAAATCATCTTTACTTTCTAAAATATCATCAATACCATAATTTTTAATTAGATCTATTAAATACTCTTTTGCATTTACATTTGCAATATAATATTCATCTATAAAGTTATTTGTAAAAGGAAAAATCACAGTCTTGAAAAATCTTTTATGGGCAAAAACAACAGTATCACTTTTTGTCTCTTCCAAGGCTCTTGATATGGAGTTGAAGTGTGTTATAACTTCAAAGATTCCTATGAGTTCATTGTTTTCAAAAACGGGAATCAAAGAGCTAAATGTCATATCATATCGTCCCACACTAATTGTAGTTTTTATTTTTTTATTTTTAAATATATCTTTTATGTCATCTCTAAATAATAAGGAGTCATTTCTATTCTTACTCCAACTTCTATAAATGCTTTTACCTTCTTTGTTAATAAGCTGAAACCAAACATTTTTAAATTTTGTCTCAGTTCTTAACTCTTTTGAAAAAGATGAAAAATCTAAACTTGTTGTATCTTTTGAAATAAAAGCATTTTTTACTCTTTCAATTTTAGATGCTGCAATACTAAAAGATAAAGTAGCTACTTTTTTATCTTCAATCAAAAAATCGATATTTTTTTTAATCTCTTTTGATAGGAGGGTATATTTTGTGTTTAATAATCTTTTTTCTTCATTTTCAAGGTATTTAAAAGAGATAATTATTACTGTTAGAAGTATAAGTATAGATAATAATATATAAATGGTAAATGCTTTTTTATTCATTATTTCTCCATATATGAAATTGTACCATTTCTTATATAAAATATTAAAGTTTTTTTTTATTTGAAAATTTATCTTTTTTTGCTACAATCCTGCCATGATAAAAAGATACCCTACAAAAAAAATATATGTTGGCAATGTTGCAATTGGTGGTGATGCTCCAATCTCTGTACAGTCTATGACTTATAGTAAAACATCAGATATAGAAGCTACTGTTGAGCAAATAAAGCAGTTGCATTTTGCTGGTGCTGATATAGTTAGAGTTGCAGTTCCAGATATGGAAGCTGCACTTGCACTTAAAAGTATAAAAGAACAAACTTCATTACCTTTGGTTGCTGATATACATTTTAATTATAAACTGGCACTCATTGCTGCTGAATCTGTTGATTGTATTAGATTAAATCCGGGAAATATTGGAAGTAAAGATAGAGTAAAAGAGGTTGTAAAAGCTTGTCAAAATAGAAATCTTCCAATAAGAATCGGAGTTAATTGTGGCTCATTAGAAAAAGAGTTTGAAGATAAGTATGGCCAAACACCTGAGGGTATGGTTGCAAGTGCTGATTATAATATCAAATTTTTAGAAGACTTAGGATTTACAGATATAAAAGTATCTCTAAAAGCTAGTGATGTTCAAAGAACAGTTCAAGCTTATAGAGACCTACGACCTATGAACAACTATCCTTTTCATTTAGGGGTTACAGAAGCTGGAACACTTTTTCACTCAACTATTAAATCATCTATTGCCCTAGGAAGTCTTCTTCTTGATGGTATTGGTGATACTATGCGTATCTCTATTACTGGTGAGTTAGAAAAAGAGATTGAAGTAGGACGAGCTATTTTAAAAGATGCAGGTCTAACTAAAGAGGGTTTAAATATCATCTCTTGTCCAACTTGTGGAAGAATTGAAGCTGACTTGGTAAGTGCAGTAGCACAAGTGGAAGAAAGAACAAAACATATAAAAACCCCTCTAAACGTTTCTGTTATGGGCTGTGTTGTAAATGCCTTGGGTGAAGCCAAAAGTGCTGATGTGGCAATTGCTTATGGAAAAGGTAGTGGTTTGATTATAAAAAAAGGTGAAACCATAGCAAAACTTCCTACAGAAGAACTACTTGAACGATTTTTACAAGAGGTTGAAAAAGAAGTAGAAGAACAAAAAGAGTAGATTAACAAAACAATAATCTATTCTTAGCTAAAATCGTATCCTTTAACTGGAGAAATAATGGATAGTATTTATAGTATAAACATAGAAAGAGCAGTTCTAAGCTCAATTTTATTTAACCCTGATGAGATAGAAGATGTTTTAGGTATTTTAAAACCTAAAGATTTCTATTTACCTGCTCATCAAAAAATCTTTGCAGTGATGGAAAAACTTCATCATGATGATATGCCAATTGATGAAGAGTTTATTCGAAAAAGAGTAAGTGCAAAAGATGTTGATGATGATATTCTTATCGAGATACTTTCAGCAAATCCAATTACAAATACTTTAGCTTATACAAAAGAGATAAAAGATGGAAGTGTAAAAAGAGAGCTTTCAACACTCGCAACAACCATAAAAAAAGTAGCAATTGAAGATGATATCCCTGCAACTCAAGCTGTTGATACAGTACAAAATGAACTTTATAAAATCACTACTGATTCAGCTTCAAGTGAACTAAAAGATATTATTACAATAACTGATGACACATTAGATTATATAAAAAGAATGAAAGAACTAGGTGGAAAACATCTTATAGGTGAAACCACAGGTTTTTATGAGTTGGATAAAAAAACAACTGGTTTTAATGACGGGGATTTAATCATTATTGCAGCCCGTCCTGCTATGGGGAAAACTGCCTTAGTATTAAATATGGCACTTAAAAATGTTGAGGCAAACAAAGGGGTAATCTTTTTCTCTCTAGAGATGCCAGCAGAACAATTGATGCTAAGAATGCTAGCTGCAAAAACTTCAATAGAGTTACAAAACCTTAGAAAAGGTGATTTAAATGACCAACAATGGTCAACATTGAGTGCTGCTTTTGAGGATTTAAACAAAAAGAAACTTTTTGTTGATGATGGTGGAAGTGTAAATATTAACCAACTTCGAGCAAGGGTGCGAAAACTAGCTCAAAATAAAGATAATAATATCTCTTTAGTAATCATCGATTATCTGCAACTTATGCAAGGTACTGGAAATAAAGATAGACACCAAGAGGTTTCGGATATCTCAAGGGGTCTTAAGATGTTAGCTCGTGAGATGAAAATACCTATTATCGCCCTTTCTCAGCTAAACAGGGGACTTGAAAATAGACCTGATAAAAGACCTATGTTAAGTGATTTAAGAGAGTCTGGGTCTATAGAACAAGATGCTGATATTATCATGTTTGTATATAGGGATGATGTATATAAAGAAAGAGATGAAGCAAGAAAAGAAAAAGAAGCAAAAGATAAAGGTGATGAATATAAATCTTCTTTTGTAAATAAACCAATTGAAGAGGCAGAAGTTATTATTGGTAAACAAAGAAATGGACCAATTGGAACGGTAAAACTTGATTTCCATAAGGCTTTAACAAAATTTATTGATAAAGAACATAGGGGTGAAGCTCCTATAGAAGTTGTTTTTGAAAGTGTTGCTGATAATCAAAAAGAGACAAATATTGATATACCAAATATATTATAAGGGAAAAATTTGCTAGAAAAAATAAATTTACATGATATAAAAAATATTGCACTAGAAGCAAGTAAAGTCATAATGGAAATTTATAAAAAAGATTTCCAAGTGGAGTATAAAGATGATAAATCACCCCTGACTGAAGCTGATTTAAAAGCAAATGAAATCATATGTAATAGTTTAAAAAATCTATATCCAGATATTCCAATTATGTCTGAAGAGAATAAACAAACAGATTATGACATAAGAAAAAACTGGGAGTATTATTGGTGTATTGACCCAATAGATGGTACAAAAGAGTTTGTCAAAAAAAATGATGAGTTTACAGTAAATATTGCTCTAATACACAATCAAGAGCCAGTTCTTGGGGTAGTTTATGCCCCTGCAATAGAAGTTATGTATAGTGCAAAAAAAGGTTCAGGTGCTTTTAAAAACATTCAAAAACTGCCAATAAAAAGAGATGACAACAAATACATAATAGTCGCAAGTAAATCTCATATGTCCCAAGAGACACAAGAGTATATTGATAATATAAAAACAACAAAAGAAAAAGAGTTAACATCTATGGGAAGTTCTTTAAAGCTATGTTTAGTGGCAGATGGAAGTGCGAATTGTTATCCAAGAGTTGCCCCTACTATGGAGTGGGATACAGCAGCAGCAGATGCAATTGTTAGAGAGAGTGGAAAAATGACATATAATTTTGAAACTCATAAACCCTTAAGTTACAACAAAGTAGAGTTATTAAATCCCAATTTTGTGGTTAAGTAATATATAATAAAATAAAAAGGAGTTAAGATGAAATATGAATTTTTTAATGATTTTGATTTTATACCATATGATTTAGTATTAAAATTCGAGTATAGATTAGAAAATGTAATTTATAAATTAGAAAATTTTTTCAAAAATGTAAAAATTGACTCCTTTGAAGATGAGTACGTTGAGTTTTACTTGGCTGGGTCTTGTATAAAAGCAGATACTTTTAGGGATATTGATATCTTTTTAACTACTAAAGAGAAGTTAAAAAGAGTATGTGCAAATTTAGATAGAAAATACTTTTTATATGAAAATAACTCAAATACTTATTCCTATGACACTGATTTGGTTCAGCTAGTTTACAGAGAAAGGTTTTTAGAAAAAGACTTAAAATTTATAGTTGATATCTTTGATTTTTATTCGACTAAAATAGGTTTTAAGTGTGTTTTAAATACAAAAGACTTTACTATAGAAATCGTAGAAGCAGAGATAAGAGAAGAGTTTGTAAACTATGTATTAACAAAGAAAAATGGTTTATCAAGGGTTAATACAAACCCTTTTGTATCTCTACAGCGTGCAATTCACTTCTTAAGTAGAGGTGACGATGTTCCTTTTTATGTATTTTTAGAAATTTTCTCAAAAATATCACAAATAGATAAAAATGAACCAATAGAGAAGTATTTTGATAGATTGCAAGGTGATGAAAACCGAGTAAAAGAAGTAAAAGAAGCAATTAATAAATTTTTATTATTTAATAATTAAAAAGTAATTTAAAAATTTCATGATATAATCTTTTTTATTATTAAAAAGGTTTAGCATGAGATATAAAAAAGCTTTTTCACTTTTAGAGTTGATTTTTGCAATAGTTATTATTGGAATCATTTCTACAGTAGCAGTTCCAAAACTTATGGATACAAAAGCAAATGCAGAAGTAGCAATAATAAAAAAGGATATTGCTACTATTGTCTCCTCTGTTAGATCTTATTATCTTGTAAATGATACTTTAGATGATTTTAATAGTGCTTTAACTTTAAATCAAAACAGTTGGGAAGTAGAGGGAAAAACAGCTATATTTAAAGATAACGAAACTTCATGTATAACTATTTCAATAGAAGATAAAAAATTAAATGTTATAGTAGCTGACGATAATAGCGGAAAAGTTTGCGAAAAAATAAAAGATTCTGGTATTTCCTCAACAATTTATGAATTATAATGGACGCATAATGCAAAAAGCAATTTTTTTAGATAGAGATGGTGTTATAAATATAGAAAAAAACTATGTTTGTAAAATCGAAGATTTCGAGTTTATAGATGGTGTTTTTGATACTTTAAGTTATTTACAAAAAAGTGGATATAAGCTTTTTGTTATAACTAATCAATCTGGTATTGGAAGAGGTTATTATTCAAAAGAGGATTTTGAAAAATTAACATCTTGGATGTTAGATGAATTTCAAAAAAAACAAATTAATATTTCCCAAGTAGAACATTGTCCCCACAATCCAACTGATGGTTGTACTTGCCGTAAACCTCAAAGTGGCATGATAGATAATATTTTAAAAAATCATAAAATTGACTTAGAAAACTCTTGGCTTATAGGAGATAAAGAATCAGATATATTATGTGCAAAAAATGCCAATATAAAAAATACGATTCAAGTAAAAACTGGACATACTTTTGCTGAAGAAAATAGTCCTGCTGACTTTGTATGTGACTCAATAAAATACGTAAAAGATATAATTATTACAAGTTCATAACATCATTTTACCTTATTAGCTTATTTTATTATAAAACCGTAACTTAATTTTCGCTAGAATAAAGCCCATTTATGTAAAGTAGGTAAATATGAAATACACAGAATACGATTTTAATGAAAAAACTATATTAATTACAGGGGCTGCTGGATTTATTGGCTCAAATTTATGCTTTTATTTTCAAAACAATTATCCCTTGGCAAATATTATTGCTTTAGATTCATTTAGAAGTGGTGAGACACTAAGCAATGGAAACCTAAAATCTTTTGGACACTATAAAAACTTATTAGGCTTTAAAGGTACGGTTATAAGTGGTGATATAAATGATAAAGAGTTATTAAACCAAATCGATGAAGATTATGATTTTGACTTTATTTTCCACGAAGCTGCTATTTCTGATACAACTGCTAGTGAGCAAGACTTGATGATAAAAACAAATGTAAATGCCTATGAAGATTTATTAAAAATGGCAATTAGACATAATGCAAATATGATTTATGCAAGTAGTGCTGCAACATACGGAGATGCTGCGTCTCCTCAAACTGTAGGAAATGAAAACCCAGGAAATGTTTATGGTTTTTCAAAACTTATGATGGATAATATCACTTATGATTATTTAAAAGATGATTTAGATATCTCTGTAGTAGGGCTTAGATATTTTAATGTATATGGCCCAAGAGAGTTTTATAAAAATAAAACAGCCTCTACTGTAATACAGTTTGGTCATCAAATTATAGCTGGCAATACACCAAAACTTTTTGAAGGAAGTGATAAAATACTTAGGGATTTTATCTATATAGAAGATGTGATTCAAGCAAATATAAAAGCAGCAACTCCTAAAAAAAGTGGAGTTTATAATGTGGGAACTGGAAAGGCTAGATCTTTTCAAGATATTGCAGATATTTTACAAAAAGAGTTAGGAACAAACCTTGGAACAAACTATATTCCTAATCCATATGTTGGACAATACCAATTTCACACAGAAGCAAATATAGAAGAGACTAGATTAAATCTTGAATATGAACCAAGATATGAGATGGAAGATGGAATAAAAGATTATATAAGTGAAATAAAAAGAATATACGAAGTGGAGGTTAAATAATGGAAAGAATTTTACAAAATGATAAAAAACCAAATATTTTAGTTATTGGTGATTTAATGGTAGACCACTACTTATGGGGAACTTGTGATCGAATTTCACCAGAAGCTCCTGTTCAAATAATTGATGTGCAAAAAGAGACAAAAGTTTTAGGTGGAGCTGGTAATGTTATAAATAACCTTCTTAGTCTTGGTGCTGATGTTGGCGTTTTATCGGTTGTGGGTGATGATGAAGTTGCTGAAGAGGTAAAATATTTAATTGATGCAACTGATGCAAAAAGTTTTTTAATACTTCAAAAGGGAAGAAAAACTTCTAAAAAGTCTAGAATCATGGCATCAAAGTCTCAAGTTGTAAGATACGACCATGAGAGTAAAAACAATATCTCTTTTGATTCTACTGATAAAATGTATGCAAAGTTACAACAAATAATCAATGGATATGATTTAATCTTATTATCTGATTATGGAAAAGGTGTTTTAACAAACGATTTAACTCAAAGAATTATTAAAATAGGAAATTCACATAATAAAAAAGTAATAGTAGACCCAAAGGGTGAAAAATATGCTAAATATTCAGGGGCATACTTTTTAACACCAAATAAAAAAGAGGCAGAAATAGCAACTGGCATAAAAATAAACTCAGATGATAGTTTAAGAGATGCCTTAAAAGAGCTTCAAAAAATAGCAAATCTCGAGATGTCTGTTATAACTCTAAGTGAAGAGGGAATTGCTGTATTAAAAGATAAAGAAGTAACAATTAAACCTACTGTTGCAAGAGAAGTTTATGATGTAACAGGTGCTGGAGATACAGTTCTAGCATCACTAGGTTATGCCTTATCTTTAGTTGATGATATTTATTTTGCAATAGAGTTTGCAAACCTAGCAGCTGGGGTTGTTGTAGGAAAACTAGGAAGTGCAACAGTTACACTTGATGAGATTGAAGATTATAAAGCAACCTTACATAAAAGCTCTATTGAACTGCATATAAAAACAGTAAAAGAGATAAAAAAAGTAGCTAAAAGATTAAGAAAGCAAAATAAAAAAATCATTTTTACAAATGGATGTTTTGATATTTTGCATAAAGGTCATGTATCTTATTTAAATAATGCAAAAGCCCTAGGTGATATATTAATTGTAGGTTTAAATTCAGATGATAGTGTTAGAAGATTAAAAGGTGATGATAGACCTATAAATGACCACGATGATAGAGCATATATTTTATCTGCTTTAGAGTGTGTTGATTATGTGGTGATTTTTGATGAAGATACACCTTATGAATTAATAGAGAGAGTTAAACCTGATGTTTTAGTAAAAGGTGCTGACTATGAAGGAAAAGAAGTAGTTGGTTCTGATATTGCTAAAGAGACAGTTTTAATTGATTTTGTTGAGGGTAAAAGTACTACATCAACAATTGAGAGAATATTAGGTAGATAATATGAAAAAAACAATAGAAAAAGAATTTCAATCACATTTAGAGACTATTCAAAAAGTAATAGAAACTATGGCAGGACCACTGGAAAAGGCTTCAAAGCTAGCAGTTGATACACTAAAAGCAGGAAATAAAATTTTGATTTTTGGAAATGGTGGAAGTGCAGCTGATGCTCAGCATATTGCAGCTGAGTTAACAGGAAGATACAAAACAGAAAGAAGAGGTCTGCCTGGGATTGCCCTTACAACTGATACTAGTGCCTTAACTGCCATTGGTAATGACTATGGTTATGATAGAGTTTTTGATAGACAAGTTGAAAGTTTAGCAAATGAGGGTGACCTTTTAATTGGAATTTCTACATCAGGAAATTCAAAAAATGTAATCAATGCTTTTGAAGTGGGAAAAGACTTAGGTTGTAAAATTATAGGTCTTACAGGACGAGATGGTGGAGAGATGGATTCTTATTGTGATGTTAACTTAATAGTTCCATCAAATGATACTCCAAGAATACAAGAGATGCATATACTTTTTGGACATACTATTTGCCAACTAATTGATGATGCTTACGAAGGATAAAGATGAGTTTAACACAAGAACAAAAAGATTTAATTTTTAATTCAATAAGAGATATAAAAGATTTCCCTAAAGAGGGAATAGTATTTAAAGATATTACAACACTATTAAATAATAAAGAGGCTTATCAAGTACTGATGAATCATCTTGAAGATAGATATAAGTCTTATGATTTAGATTATGTTGCAGGTATTGATTCAAGAGGATTTATTTTTGGGGCAGCCTTAGCTGATAGACTTAATATTGGTTTTGTTCCTGTTAGAAAAAAAGGAAAACTACCTGGTACTACAGTATGTGAAAAATATGAATTAGAGTATGGTTTTGATGAGGTAGAGATTCACTTAGATGCTTTCCCTAAAAAAAATGCAAGAGTTTTAATGATTGATGACTTAATAGCAACAGGTGGAACTGCAAATGCAGCTGCAAAACTTATCAAACATGTTGATGCAGATTTAGTAGAAGTATGTTTTTTACTTAATCTTAAATTCCTAAAAGGGGATAAAAAAATTAGTGAACATGCTCCTGTATATTCTGTATTGGATATCTAATGAGAGAAGTTTATATTCCAAAAAGAAGTAAATTTGATCCAGATGAAAATGGTCATTTTGGAGAGTTTGGGGGAAGGTATGTTCCAGAAACTTTGATGCCTATTTTACTTGACCTTGAAAAACAGTACCAAAAATATAGATTTGATAAAGAGTTTTGGGAAGAGGTAAATGAACTTCTAAAAGAGTATGTTGGAAGAGATACACCTTTATATCATGCTAAAAATATCTCTGAAGAAGTTGGAGCAAAGGTATATCTAAAAAGAGAAGACTTAAACCACACGGGAGCTCACAAAGTAAATAATGTAATTGCCCAAGGACTTTTTGCTAAAAAACTTGGTAAAACAAAAGTTATAGCAGAAACAGGAGCTGGACAACATGGGGTTGCTACTGCAACTATTGCCGCACTTATGGGCTTAGAGTGTACTGTGTTTATGGGTGCAAAAGATGTGGAAAGACAAGAACTAAATGTATTTAGAATGAAGCTTTTAGGTGCAAAAGTTGTCTCTGTTGAATCAGGAAGTAAAACTTTAAAAGATGCTATGAATGATGCAATTAGATATTGGGTTACAAATGCAAGAGATACTTTTTATATAATAGGAACAGTAGCCGGTCCTCACCCATACCCTATGATGGTTAGAGATTTTCAAGCAGTTATTGGTTGGGAAGCAAGACATCAGATTTTACAAAAAGATGGAAGACTGCCTGATTATGTATTAGCTTGCATTGGTGGAGGGTCAAATGCCATTGGTATTTTCTCACACTTTTTAGAAGACAAAGAGGTGACTTGTATAGGTATTGAGGCTGGTGGATTAGGAATTGATACAGATAAACATGGCTGCTCTTTAGAAAAAGGAACTCCTGGTATTTTACATGGACAATGCTCATATTTACTTCAAGATGAAGATGGACAAGTAACAGAAGCTCACTCTTTTTCTGCGGGATTAGATTACCCAGGAATTGGTCCTGAACACTCTTTTCATATGGTAAATAAAAGTGTTGATTATGATTCTGTAACAGATAAAGAGGCACTAGATGCTTTTGTATGGCTAAGTAGAAAAGAGGGAATTATTCCAGCTTTTGAAAGTTCGCATGCAATAGCATATTTAAAAAAAGCAAAAGAAAAATTTAAAGGTAAAACTGTAATTGTAAATTTATCAGGACGTGGTGATAAAGATATGGTTCAAGCAAAAGATTTATTAAATTTTGAATAGGATAATTTTTGACTAAACGATTAAAAAATAACTCAGGTAAGATACTTTTTGTTGTAGTTGCGACATTTTTTTCATTTATTGCATACAGTTTGTATCAAGCACCAGTTAGTGGATTGGAAGATAAATTTTTATTTTTATTAAAAGAGTATGGCTATATTATTCTTTTTGCATGGTCTATTTTAGAAGGAGAGTTAGGTTTAATCATGGCAGGTCTTATGTCTCATGATGGCTCTATGAACTTATACATGGCTATTTTTGTAGCTGGTATTGGTGGCTTTGTTGGTGATCAAATCTATTTTTATATAGGAAGATTTAATAAAGCTTATGTTCATAAAAAATTTGCAGGTCAAAGACGAAAGTTTGCTTTGGCACACTTATTGCTACAAAAATATGGTTGGCCAATAATCTTTGTTCAAAGATATATGTATGGAATGAGAACAATAATACCAATATCAATAGGACTTACAAGATATAGTGCAAAAATGTTTGCCTTTATAAACCTTATAAGTGCTTGGTGTTGGGCAGCGCTTACTATTGTTCCTGTTTGGTATTTTGGAGAAGAGATTTTAAAAGTCATTCATTGGGTAAAAGAGCATTGGTATTTTGCAGCTCCATTTGCAATCATTATTGGTGGAAGTATGATTTATTATTTCAGTAAAGCATCAAAAAAGAAGGAAAAGAACTATGAAAATAACGTTAAGTAGTGAAAATATAAAAAAAGTCGATACAGCAGTTGAGATTAAAGTTGTTTTAGATTTAGAAAATATATGTAAATATGATAAAGAGATTTTAGACGATTTAAACTTTAAAGCTAAAGATGAAGAAGTGGTATTTTTAGTTGAGTCAAAAAAGATTTATGTTGGTTGTGAAGAAGAGTCTTATGATGCAATAGCAATTGCAATATCAGCAGCTATTAAAAAGTTTAACTCTACAAAATACAAAGATGCCAAAATAGAGATTTTTGGTGAAGAAAAATCAACACTAAAAGCTCTAGTTGAAGGTGCTATTTTAGGTTCATATGTTTTTGATAAATATAAAAGTGAAAAAGAAAAAGAGGGTAAAAAAGAGCTAATTATTATATGTGAGGACTCTAAAGAGCTTCAAAAAATAGTTGAAGAATCAACTTATATTGCAGACTCTGTTAATAAAGTTAGAAATTACGTAAATACTACACCTCAAGACTTTTATCCAGAAGTGATGGCTAAAGAGGCTAGAAAAGTTGCAAAAGATAATAATATCACTTGTAAAATACATGGGGAAGAGTACTTAGAAAAAAATCATATGAATGCCATGTTAAGTGTTGCAAGAGCAAGTATTCATGAACCAAAACTAATCCACATGACATATAAACCTAAAAATGCCACAAGAAAAATCATACTAGTAGGAAAAGGTTTAACTTATGACTCTGGTGGATTGTCTTTAAAACCTGCTGACTTTATGGTTACAATGAAATCAGATAAAAGTGGAGGTTGTGCAGTTATTGGTATTTTAAATGCTGTTGCAAAACTTAACTTACCAATTGAAGTTCATGGAATCATTGGTGCTGTTGAAAATATGATAGGTGGAGATGCCTATAAACCTGATGATGTACTTGTCGCTAAAAATGGTAAAACTATTGAAGTGAGAAATACGGATGCAGAAGGAAGACTTGTGCTTGCTGATTGCTTATGTTATGCGCAAGATAAGATAAAAGATTTTGATTATATTTTTGATTATGCTACGTTGACAGGTGCTTGTGTGGTTGGTGTTGGAGAATATACAACAGGAATCATGGGAAATAATACAGTATTAAAAAGAGATGCAGTATGTTCTGCTTTAAACTCAGGAGAGTATGCTACAACTTTACCTTTTAATAGATTTTTAAAGAAAACTATCAAATCAGAGATTGCAGATATTTGTAACATCGCAAGTACAAGATATGGTGGGGCTATTACAGCTGGACTGTTTTTAGATAATTTTATTTATGAGCAGAACAAAGAAAAATGGCTACATTTTGACATCGCAGGACCTGCCTTTGTTGAAAAAGCTTGGGGTTATAATCCTCATGGCGGAAGTGGTGCAGGGGTGAGAATGACGGTTGAGTTTCTAAAGAACTTGGCTTAATTTTTCATTAAAGAGGATTTTGAATACCTTTTAGGTATTATTTCGCAAGTAAAAATGTAAGGGAAAGATAAACAACATGATTGAAAAAAAAGGTTCAATATTATCAGTTAGAGAAGACATCAAAGTTTTTGATTGTACGATTAGAGATGGTGGATTAGTAAATAACTACCACTTTACAGACGAATTCATAAAAGCACACTATGAAACTTGTGTTGCTGCTGGTGTTGATTATATGGAAATAGGGAAAAATAACTCTCCAACTATTATGAGTGAAGAGGAGTTTGGAGCATGGAATTTCTGTAAAGAAGAAGATATTAGAAAAATCGTTGGTGAAAATAACACAGATATGAAAATAGCAGTTATGTCTGATATTGGTAGAACTGTTCCATCTGAACTATTACCTAAAAGTGAAAGTGTTGTTGATATGATTAGAATAGCAACATATATTCACCAACTTCCTGCTGCAATAGAGTTGATAGAAGAGGCTCATGCAAAAGGTTATGAAACAACTGTAAATATCATGGCTATATCAAAATCTTTTGATGATGAGTTAAATGAAGTACTAGAACAACTAGCTAAAACAAATGTTGATATTATTTATATCGCTGATAGTTTTGGATCTTTTTATCCTGAACAAATCAATAAACTTACAGAAAAATATTTAAGTTATGCAGAAAAAACTGGTAAAAAAATAGGTATTCATGCTCACAACAACTTACAACTAGCATACGCAAATACAATTGAAGCTATGATGTATGGAGCAAGTTTCCTTGATGTTACTATTTCAGGACTTGGACGAGGGGCAGGAAACTGTCCACTTGAGCTTTTAATTGGATTTTTAAAAAACCCAAAATATAAACTTATGCCAGTACTTAAGTTCATAGAAGAGTATATTGTACCTTTAGAAAAAGAGCTTGATTGGGGTTACTCAATTCCATATATGCTAACTGGTCAATTAAACGAACATCCAAGAGCTGCTATGAAAGCAAGAGACGAGGGTGATACAAAGTATAGAGAGTTTTATAGAAACTTACTTGCAGAATAAATCACTTAAATGAAGAGTTAAACTCTTCATTTATAACATACCACTTACTTTTTTTGTCAATTTAACTTCATTTTGTAATACTAAAATTCCAGCTAAAATTAATACAACATTTTTAACAATATATTGTCCAACTATTGTAAATGCATATGGTGTATGAGTAAAAGAGAGCTCTGGTAATAAAAATAGAGGGGTAAAGGTAAGTATCATATGAACTAAAAATATACTTACTACAAATCTTATATAAGTAGCAAATATAAAACCTAAACCAATACATATCTCCCAAATAGCCAAGAGCTTGATTGCTAGGGCATCATTGATTAAACCAAAAAACAGTATATGAATAGTCGATGTAGCCAACTCTTCAGCGGGACTTAGTTGTGGAAATAATTTTAAAGTTCCATACCATAAAAATATAATACCAAGTGAAACTCTTATGAGTTTTATTGTTTTTTCCATTGTTATTCCTTATAAAAAAGGAATTATAAAATAAATAAACTTTAGTATTAATTAATATTCATTATCATTATTGTTTATATTATTTATTTTATCACTTATTTCATCATCTTTTGGAAATCTTTTTTCATTTTCTGACATAGCTAACTTATCAAAAATCACTTTTTCATCAACTTTTACTATAAATGTACCGCCTGAGTCTTTTATAAGATTTATTTTTGCATTTGGAAAATTATTCTTTAATTCCTCTTCTAACCTAGAAGCTTGTGGCAAATAATTTCACATACCGCAATAATATATTTCTATATTCATTGTATATCCTTGGAATTTATTATATTAATAAATTTATCAAAATATAAGAAGAAAAAGCTTAAAGTCTACATCTAATTAAAAAGGAAGTTTATGGGAAGTATTACAGAAAGACTTAGTAAAAAAGATATAGAATTTATAGAAAATCAAAAGATGTTTTTTGTCTCAACTGCTCCAAAAGATGGAAAGATAAATCTATCACCAAAGGGTTTAGATGATACTTTCAAAATAATAGATGAAAATAAAATCCTATGGCTAAACTACTTTGGAAGTGGAAATGAAACAGCAGCTCACTTACTAGAAGATAACAGAATGACCATAATGTTTTGTGCCTTTGATGGTGAGCCAAATATCCTAAGACTTTATTGTAAAGCAAAAGCCATTCAAGAACGAGATGATGTATGGGAAGAGTATATTTCCCACTTTTCTACAAAAAGAGCTGCAAGACAAGTTTTTGAAGTGACTATTGAGAATGTAAATAATTCATGTGGTATGGGTGTTCCTTTATATGACTTTATAGGTCAAAGGGATGATTTGACTAATCTTTATAATAAGATGTCTAAAGAGGAGCATATTACTTATATGAAGAAGAAAAATTTGGTTAGTTTTGATGGAAAAGATACAAAACTTTTTGAGGATTAAACTTTAATATTTTCTCTTGAAGAGGTAAACCTCTTCGCTTCTCTTACTTTGTGTGGACAAAGTAAGCAAAGCCACCAACGGTTTCAAAGCCCTTTGGGTTCCCTCATTTATTATTTATCTTTTCTGAGTTACAAAACTCACATAAAAATATACTTTTAAGCATATTTTTATGTTCAAACAGTTGTAACTCTTTTCCGAAAAGAGAAATAAACATTCGGCTTTTGCAAATGTTGGAAATCAAAGGTGGGATAAGGACATTTACATTTTTGATTTGTCTAAATTCTTAACTTTTCTTTTTTTAATAGCATAATATAAAGAATTTTATTCAGTAGAATAAAGTAAATTACTAAGGATATTTTATATAGAATATATCCTTAATAGTTATCTAAAGAAAGGACTTTTAGATTATGGAAAAGTTTTTAGAAGAAACAAACATTATTGATTATTCAAATCAAGAAATACAAAAGTTAGCAAAAGGTTTATCATCTGGTTGTAAAATAGATATTGAAATTGTAAAAAAATGCTTTGAATTTGTAAGAGATGAGATAAGACATAGCGGTGATAGCAAAGATAACATAGTAACTTTAAAAGCTAGTGATGTTTTAAAATATAAAACTGGTTGGTGTTATGTAAAAAGTCATCTTCTTGCAGCTTTATTACGAGCAAATAATATACCATGTGGATTAGCATATCAAAGATTAACAATAAGTGATGATGGTTCTGGTGATAAGTTTTGTATACATGGTTTAAATTCTGTATATCTTAAAGACTTTGGCTGCTATAGAATAGATGCAAGAGGTAATAAAGATGGAGTGAATGCCAAATTCGACCCTCCACATGAAAAGTTAGCTTTTCCAATTAGATTTAAAGGTGAAAAAGATTTACCAAAAGTTTATGCTAAGCCATTAGACATAGTTATAGATAGTTTTAAAAAACACAACAATTATATAGATATGAGTAATAATCTCCCTGATATTAAAATTGATGTAATAGATAATAAAATAGAACAAGAATAATAATCGTAAAGTGTAGAAAACTTGACTTTTAAATAGACTACAACACGAGAGACTGAACTTTCACTTTTATTAAATTCTTTTTTCATAAATACCTAAAGGTCTTCGTTTCTTTACTTTTTAGTGGTAAAAAGTAAAACAAAAAACCACCAACAGAGTTTCAAAGCTCTTTGGGTTCCCTCATTTATTATTTTTATCTTTTCTGCTTGGCTTGTGCTTGCACTCTCTTTGAGAAAATTCGTTTATTAAAACTTCCGTTTAGGAACTTTTAAACACTTAAACAGTTGCCAATGTTGGGAACAAAGGTGGGATAAGTACATTTACATTTTTGATTTGTTTAGACTTGTAATTTCTATTTGTTAAATTTATATATGATAGTTTGAACTTTCTTTCTTCCCAGACTTTGATGAAGCCGAGTAGTTTTAAATTTTTTTTGGAAAAAGTCGAGGACATGTTTGAAATAAAAAAGAGTGATAAACTCACTCTTTTTTATGAGTCCCGCAGACTAGAAAATAAATTTAGAACTGGGAGGGAATCTTTGACTTTATTAACTCGTCTGGTTGCTTTCTTGTTTCTTCTTTTCAATAAAAGAAGAAAAGAGCGGAGAGGTTTACCTCTTCAAGAGAGAAATATCAAAAGTTCAGTAACTAGTTATATTATTAAGCTATAATCTAAAGAAAAAAAGGAAACACTATGTCAGGAAAAATATCGAATCTTCTTATTTCAAAAAGTATTGAAAGCTCTATGCAAAATGTAAACCAAGTAGTTTTAGAAGTTGGTAAAGGAATCTTTGGAGATAGATATTATTATCAAGAAGGGACATTCTCAAACAAAGGTGAAGTAGAACCTGATAGAGATGTAACCTTGATAGAAATAGAAAAAATCAATGAGTTAAATGAAGAACATGGACTTTCATTTACACCTGAAGATTTTAGACGAAATATAGTAGTTTCAAATTGTGATTTAAACTCACTTGTGGATAAAGAGTTTCAAATAGGGGAAGTTATATTAAAAGGTATCAGATTATGTGAGCCTTGTAAATATCTTGCGGATAAATTAGATGAACAAAAAACACTTACTCAAATGGTACATAAAGCAGGATTGAGAGCTCAAGTTATTCGTGGTGGAAGTATAGATTTAAACTGTCAGATTGAAGTATTATAGCTAGTGCAAAAAAGACCTTTGTATTAAAGGTCTTTTTTATTATTTGTAATACCCAGCACCAATCCATAAGTTGTCATTTATTTTTTTAACAAATGAAGTTTTGTCTGCAATTTTTTTAGTTGTGGGATTAGACCATTTATAATCAACCCAACCTTCACCATTTTTTGCAGTTTTAATTAGTTCTTGAATAACCATTTTACCACCAGCACCTTTTACATTAATAAGGTTTTTCCCTACCATTGATGGTTTTCCTCCAAAACCTTTAACTGTTCCAGTAAAATCATAAGCAAAGATATAAAGTTCACCTTGAATAAATTCACCTTCTTTAACATTAAAAGCTTTTAAACAAGATACTTCACCTTTATCTGCACAAAGTTTTGCAGCTTTGTTAACAAATGTCTTTGCTTCATCAGCAGTTGTTGCGAAACTTAGTGTTGAACACAATGCCAATCCTAAACCTATTTTTACAATTTTTGAAACCATCTTTTTTCCTTGTATTGATATCTCTATAAGAAGTTTAACTTGAAGATATAAAATCCGTATGATAATAGTGTGAAAATGGTGTGACATTTTAAGCTAAAATTTAGTTTAATAAAAATATTATATTTTAGTTACATAATTTTTACATAAAAGGGGATAAAATGAAAAAAATTGGGCTTTTGCTGGTCTTTTTGTGCAGTTTAACATATGCTACTGAGTATGATCCACTTCGAGGTCAGATGTTGTCATTGTCTTGTGCCTCATGTCATGGGACTGACGGTAAATCCGAAACTATTACACCGTATATTGCTGGCATGGGGAAAGCTAGTCTTTATCAAATACTCTTGGATTATAAAAATGGAAAAAGAACTGAAACCATGATGCAAAAACATGCAAAAGGTTTTACAGATGAAGAGTTAGAGCAAATTGCTTACTATTTCTCTAATGTTGAAAGATAAAAGGATAATATTATGATGAATAGAAGAAATTTTAACAAAGTACTTTTAGGAACAACTGCACTCTCTTTTGCTGCATGTAATGGCATGACATCTCTTTCTTTCCCAGCAGATAAAAAAAGAGTTGTAATTGTTGGAGGTGGTTTTGGTGGGGCAACTGCTGCTAAATATTTAAAAAAGTTTTCTCCTCAAACAGAAGTTGTTTTGATAGAACAAAACAAAGAGTACTATACTTGTCCATTTAGTAATACAGTAATTGCAGGAATAAATGACATAGATTTTATAAAACACGATTATAAAACTTTAGAGAGTAAATACAAAGTTATAGTACTACACGAAAAAGTAAAAAAGGTTGATGGCTCTACAAATAATGTTATTTTAGAAAGTGGAAAAATTATATCTTATACTAAAGCAATAGTAGCACCTGGTATTGATTTTAAATATGATAAAGGTTATGACAAAGGCTCAGAACTCCTTGTTCCTCATGCTTATAAAGCAGGTTCACAAACTGAACTTTTAAGAGGACAACTTGAAAATATGAAAGATGGTGGAACATTTGTAATGGTAGCGCCAGCAAACCCTTTTAGATGCCCTCCTGGTCCTTATGAAAGAATCTCTTTAGTTGCTCATTATTTAAAAAATAATAAGCCTAACTCTAAAATAGTAATTTTAGACCAAAAAAACAAATTCTCAAAACAAGGATTATTTCAAGAGGGTTGGGAAAAACTTTATCCTGATATGATTGATTGGAGAAGTGCTGAGTTTGGAGGAAAAGTTTTATCTGTTGATCCAAAAACAAAAGTTGTGACAACAGAGGATGGAGAAGTAAAAGCTGATGTGCTAAATTATATTCCAGAACAAAAAGCTGGTACTTTAGCATTTGATTCTGGGCTTACAAAAGGTGATTGGTGTCCTGTAAATACAAAAACTTTTGAATCTAAATTAGTAAAAGGTGTATATGTTATAGGTGATGCCTCAATAGCTACAAAGATGCCAAAATCAGGATTTTCTGCAAATTCTCAAGGGAAAATAGCAGCATTACAAATCTCAAGAATTTTATCAAATAAAGCTATTGTCAACCCTCCAAAACTTGCAAACACTTGCTATAGTTTACTTTCACCATCTTATGGAATTTCAGTTGCTGCAGTATATGAAGCACATGAAGATAAGATTATAAAGGTTAAAGGTGCTGGTGGATTAAGTCCACTACATGCAGAGGATAGTTTTAGAATGCAAGAGGCAGAGTATGCAGTTGGCTGGTATAAAAATCAAATGTCTGATATTTTTATGTAATTTTAAAAAGAATAAGAGAGATAGGTCTCTTATTCTTCTATTTATTAAATGGCTTTAAAAGTTCTTCTAACCATTTACTTGCATCTTCAATAGTTTCAAATCTTTTTGATTTTGCTACTTGGTCTTTACCTTCATAAAATCTAACTCTAATTCCATCTTCTACATGGTCTATTTTTGTTCTTGTGATTCTATTTAGGTTTAAATGTACTCTTTCATTTAGTTTTACAAACATTTTCTCTCCTTAAATTTGTGATATTATATCTATTTTTAACTTTTTTATTTTAATCTTCCAGTTATAAATCTAACTATTAAAAATACAACAACAGAAAACCCAATAATAACAGCAGCAACAGGGGCTGAGAAGCTTAATCCATAGGAGTTAAACCTATCAAATATAAGCACAGGTGTTGTCATAGGATGATATACAAGTATAACAACTGCTCCAAATTCTCCTAAACCTCTACTCCACATCATAAGTGCACCATTTATG
Source organism: Arcobacter denitrificans (SeqCode) (assembly GCF_048571185.1). GTDB lineage: Bacteria > Campylobacterota > Campylobacteria > Campylobacterales > Arcobacteraceae > Arcobacter > Arcobacter denitrificans. The sequence continues at coordinate 2,146,786 of NZ_CP182350.1, forward strand.
ATATCTTTTTTAGCATTTGGTATAGTGATTCTAAAAAATACTGATATAGGATTTGCCCCAAGTGTTCTTGCTACTTTTTCTAGTTTTACATCTACTTTTCTAAAGCCATCTTTTGCAGAGTTTATTAAAAATGGAGCTGACAAAAACATCATAGCAATCATAATCCCATATTCAGTTCCTACAAACTCTATACCAAAAAACTTAAAAAAGTCTCCAAGCATAGTATCTCCAAAAGTTGTCAGCAGAGCAATACCAGCAGCTGTATGGGGAATCATAATAGGTATATCAACTATTGATTCTAAAAGACTTCTTCCATAAAAGTTATATCGAGCAATTATATATGCTAGTGGAAGTCCCGTAAAAAGTACGAAAACCATAGCCCATGCTGATACTTTCATGGTAAGTAAAATAGAATCTATAACTTCACCATCTTGAATAGTCTCCATAAGTTTTGAGCTTCCAACACCAACAAACATCTTTAAAATAGGAATAGATAGGAAAAATATAATAATAAATCCTAGTGCTACTAGGGTGATAATAAATGATTTACTTTTCATATAAAACTGATATCCTTTTTGTCAAATCCAATATTTATAATACTTCCACTATGGGCATAACACCCTTCGTAATCTCTTTTAAGTATTTTTATAAAAAATTGATGTTCGTTTACATTTACAAAGAGTTTATAGTGGTCAACTATTCCCATACACTCTTCAAGTCTACCTTTAAAAATAAAATCACAAACAAGCTCATCTTCAACAGATACTCTTATAACATTTGGGTCAACAGAGAAAAAGTTACATGAAGAGTTGTTATCTATAAAAGAAGCAGGAAAAATATTTTTAAATCCCAAGAATCTTGCAACATCAATATTTATAGGATTGTTTAATACCTCTTCGGCAGCTCCCACTTGTTGTATCTTTCCATCCATTAAAATAGCTATTTTATCAGCTAAATATGAGGCTTCTCTAAAGTTGTGGGTTACATGAATAGTTGTTAAGTCATATCTTTTGTGGATATCTTTTAAACTTTTCATAATAGAGTTTCTAAAAGTTGGGTCAATGGCACTTAAAGGTTCATCTAGAAGTAAGATTTTTGGTCTTGAAAACAAAGCTCTTGCTATAGCAACACGCTGTTTTTCTCCGCCACTTAAATTTTCTATTTCCCTTTTAAGTAATTTTTCAAGTTTTAAAAAACCTACAATATCATCAAATAACTCTTTTGATTTTTCTATTTTTTTATATCGTGCTGAAAATCGTATGTTCTCTTCCACATTTAGATTAGGGAAAAGTGCAAACTCTTGATATACAAATCCAACATCTCTTTTTTCAGGTGTAAAATTTACTATATCAATATCATGATGATATATACTTCCAGAACTTTCATTTAGTCCAGCAATAGTCTCAAGAAGCCTTGTCTTTCCACTACCACTTTGTCCTAAAAGTACAAAATACTCATTTTTATTTATTGTTAAATCTATATTATCAAGCAAGAAATTATCTATCTTGCTTGTTAATTTTTCTATTCTTAAATAGCTCATTATCTTCCTATAATTGAAGCATCACCAGTTATTATTGCTGGGCTAATTACACCTTGACCATTTTTAGTCATGATAGCTTGACCTTCACTTGATAAAACAAAGTTCACAAACTTGATTGCTCCATCTTTGTTTTGAGGAGATTTTTTGTTTTGTGCAACTGTGATACCATATACCATAGCACCACCTTTTTTAGTGATAAGCTGACCTGGTTTTTTACCATCAATCATAAATTTAGCAGTTTTATAAAAATCTGCATTTTCATTATCTTTTAATGATACCTCTTTTGGAAGAGTAATATATTTCAAACCATGTTGCTCTGCAACAGATTTATAGATATATAGATAATCATAAGCATTTGCTTCAATAAGTCCAAGTAAATCTGTCTCTTTTGGTCTTACTATTACTTTATCTTTATTCTCTTCACCAACTTTATATGACTCTCCATAACCAAATAACTTCTCATAAAAACCTGGCATTTTGTAGTGTTCTTCTGCTAATTTTGTCACAAGTATAGATCTATATCCACAAGGGTCCATATTAGGATTTGAATGTCCAACTTTAACACCATCTCTTAGGAAAATTTCTGGCCAATTTTGTGCATTGATTTCATCTGCATATTTAGCTTTTGGAGTATATGCTATTGCCATTTCATTTGTTGCAAACTGAGCGTTAAATTTTGCATCTTTTGGGATAAGTAAGTTATCAATTACTTTATAATCAGCACTTGCCATAACATCAGCCGCTTTTCCTATCTCAGAGATTTTTCTAGCAGCTGCTCTACTTCCTGATGCTTCTCTTTGTACATCATATTGTGGATACTTAGCTTCAAAAGCTTTTTCAACTTGTGAAAATGGAACTGCTAAACTTCCTGCGTGAAATACTACTATTTTCTCTTTTGCCATAAGGCTACTTGCAACAACTGCGCTTAATCCTAGTGTTAATAATGTTTTTTTAATCATTGTTTTCCTTTAGTTAAATATATTGATTTGTTTGTTTTGTAGTTTCTTATTGAACTCTATTACAAGAACATCTTGATTTTCATTTATGAGTGAAGTTTCATTTCCAGTAACTAAAATAGAGTTACTCTCATAAAGTGCTGTAATCATTCCAGAACCATATTTGTTATCTCTTGTCACGTTAAACATCGCATTTTTTGTACTTCCTAATACTATATTTACCCTCCCGTTTTTGGTTTTAAACTCTTTTGTGTTTGTAGCTTTTGAGATATCATGATAATAAGCCTTTGCCCCTTGTAGCTTTTTTAGCATTGGTATTACAAACAAATAGATATTTACCATAGCTGTAAGTGGATTTCCTGGAAGACATATGACAACACTTTTATCCATTTTACCCATCATAATAGGTCGACCTGGTTTTATATTTACCCCATGAAAAGATGTTTTTAAACTATTTTGTAAAAACGCCTCTCCTACAAAGTCAGCATCTCCCATAGAGATACCACCTGTTGTAATTATTACATCGTAGTTTTTTAAGTTTGAGATATAGTTCTTAGATTCTTCCAAACTATCAGGTACTACTCCACAATAAGTGGCATCAAATCCTTTTTCATTTAACTGGGAAATTAGAGCATACGAGTTACAGTTATATATCTCCTCTTCATCTGCTTTTTGCCATGGTTCTTTTATCTCATTTCCTGTTGAAAGAATAGCTATGGAGATTTTTTTATATACTTCTATCATCACAATACCTTGAGAAGCTAGAAGTGTTATATGTGAAGATGTTAGTTCTTCTCCTTCAGTAAAAAGAGTATTTCCTTCTTTTTGCTCTTCTCCTTTGAATCTTAGGTTGGCACCTTTTTTTATATCTTTTGGAATACTTACACTTTCATTTGTAACATCAAGGCAGTTTTCTATAGGTATAATTGTATCAGCATCACTTGGTACTTTTGCTCCTGTCATGATTTTATAACACTCATTAACTCCTAGTGATTCTTTTACCTTATCACCTTTGTCTCCTGCAAAAATTACTTTCTTTATTATAAGTGTTTTTCCAGCATCCCTAAATTTAAAAGCAAAACCATCCATGGCAGAGTTATCAAAAGAGGGAAGGTTTTTTCTACATATAATATCTTTAGATATAACTCTTCCTAAAGCACTTGAAAGTGGGATTATTTCCACAGTGGAGTTTTTATTTGCTAATTCTAAACTTTTATTAAAAGCTTCATCAAAATCCAAAAAGTTCAATTTCTGATTCATCTAATTTCCTTCGTTTAAGACTTTTATTTGTCTATATTTTTTTGCTAGTTTTTTAACTACTGTTTCAATTTCACTTGCGGTGTATTTTTTATCAAAACTAAAAGAGATAGAGTTTCTGCTTGTAGTTTCATCATAACCCATAGCTTGTATGATTCTTGATGGTTTAGATAGACCTAAAGAACAGCCTTCTCCATTTGTGATGTGAATATCATCTAAGGCTAAAGTTCGTATAAGTTCTCTGGCTTTGATACCCTTTAGGGCAAAGTGTAAAGAGTAGGGTAGGGTTTGTTTATTATTTACAAAGAAGTAAATATCATCTTTTAAAATCTCTTTTAAAATCTTTTCAAATAGCTCTTTAGAACTCTCATCAAAGCTTTGATTTTGCAAAGCTTCATATATAAAATCAACGGCAATAGGATTTGTAAAACCAATAGTCTTTTTTTCAAATAACTCTTCATCATAAAGTATTACTCCATCTATAAAAAAGCCACTTAGTTTATAAGAGTCAAAATAGATAGCGTCACTTAAGGTGTCAAAATTTGCACTTGCATTAGAGATGATTTTTGCATCTGTTAGTTTTTTTATCTCTTTTAAATCTATTTTTACAAAGGTATCCATAATATATGAAGAGATAAAGATAAAATCAAACTCTTTTGAAATATCAGTTTTATCTATGTTTCCATCTTTTTGTAAGCCTATCCACGAAAGTTCAAGACCTAGTATTTCAAACTCATATGCTGCTTCTACTAGACTTTCAGTTTCTCCTACACAAATAGCAATTTTACCTTTTTTGTTTAGTTGAAGTAAAAGTTCTAAAAAACCAGCCTTATCAAAAGAAAAGCTATTTAATTTATTAAAGTTATATTTGGATAAAAACTTTTTCTCTAAAACTTGATACTCAAGATTGTTGTCTAGAATACTTAATCTCAACTCATCTTTAATATGTAAATTTTGCATATTACTATATTGCAGAACATTTAGCTTAGTCATTGCTACTATCCTTTGTATTTATTATCTCTTTGTTTTTTAAAATAAAAAGTTCTTCAAATCTTTTTGTTGCAAACTCTTTTATATCTTCATCTAGGGTTTTATATAGAGATATTAACTCTTTAGCTTTTGGAGTTAGTTTTGTACCACTATCCTCACCTCTACCTTTTTTTGTGATTACCAAGTCTTCTTCTATATAGTTTTCAAGTATTTTTATATGACTCCACGCTTTTTTGTAGTTCATACCCACTTTTTGGGCAGTTTTAGAAATAGAACCTGTTAAGTCTATATATTCTAAAACTTCTGTTTTTCCACTTCCAAATACAAGATTTCTATTCTCATCTTCTATCCAAACCTTAACTTTTATTTGCATTTTTTAAACCTTTTTTCATCACAAAACATCCAAGTTGACAATGAGTTACTTCAATATCTGAGTTTTTCACAGTAGAACCCACTATATTTAGAGTTGATTTTTGAGCCTCATCCCATAAAACTTTACATTCTAACTCTTTGTGTCCCATATAGTTTTGTTTGATTCTGTTGTATACATTTATATCTGATTGTTTAAATTTTAATTTTCCAAAAACTCCAAGTTCACAGTTTGTGATTTTAATACCTAAGCTTTTTGTAATAGCAGACATCTCAATTGGTTTTCTACCAATCTTTCTTGCCACTTTAAAAGCTTTTAGACAAGAGAGTTTCCCCTCTTCATCTAAGTTTGTATATAAGAACTCTTTTTGAGTAGAGTCTAACTCTATTTTCATATTATCATCAAGACTAGACATCTATTCTTCCACTATGTGTATATAAGTTCATCTTTTTACCTCGGGCAAAACCAATAAGTGTAAGTCCATGTTTATGTGCAGTTTGAACTCCAAGATAAGTTGGGGCTGTTCTTGAAACTACGACTGGAATTTTATGCATCACAGCTTTTGTAACCATCTCTGAACTTAATCTTCCTGATACAAAAAGTATAGACTTTGAAGTATCTAGTTTTTGAAGTTTACATTTACCCATAACCTTATCAATTGCGTTGTGTCTTCCTATATCTTCTGCTGTGATAGTTGTGCCATCAAGCAGATAAATCATTGCTTTGTGAACACAACCTGTTAGATTATAAAGTTCACTATCTTGATAAAACTTTTTTACTTCTGTGTAAATTGTTTGGGGTTTTATTTTAAAAGCAGTTTGGTTAAATGGTATTTCCAAACTACCTTCCACATTGCCAGTGACTCCACCACCACAGCCACTAACCAATGTTTTCTCTTTATAAAGATTTTGTAAAGAGTTTTCATCAACTTTTGCTTTGATATCAACTCTTAAGCCATCAGCACTAACTTCTAAAAGTTCAATATCATCAATACTTGATATAACATTTTCACTCATCAAAAAACCAATTGCATGGGCATCTTGATCTTTTGGTATGGTCATCATTGATATGGCTTTCTCTCCATTTAAAAATAGGTTCAGACGTGCCTCTTCTATAGTCACGTCTTCAAATTCATGAGCTTCATTTTCTATAAGTTTGTCAATTACTACTGTTTTTAAATATTTTGTGTTGTCGTCCATATCTTTCCTTAATATGCAAAATTTGCATATTTAAATATTTAAAGAGCGAACGTCGCTCTCTTTAGGATTTGCTTCTTTAACTGTAATTTATTTACAGTGTTAAAAGAAGTAAAAAATTGAAAAAAAAGAGAAGCAAAAAGCTCAAAAGAGCTTTTATACTAATCTTTTTTTAAACTATCGTCTTCTTCTAGAACGTCAGGTCTTATCTGTTCTAGATACTCAACTGGTAACTTCCCAGTAATTACACCTGGAATATATCCTTTTACAGATACAAAATAAGAGTAAACTGTCTCAAATGTAAAGAATGAAATAATTGCACTTCCCATAAAATGGATAAAAAGAACAAATCTTTTTATTTGGATTGTTTGTGCATTAGTAGCTGCATCTGGAAATAAATACCAAATAACAAATCCACTTACAACTAACATCGAACCAAAAGCTACAAACATGTAGTAATTGATTCTATCCATATGCTTATATTTTCCTCTTAGGAAAATCTTATTCCAAATTTTTATACTTGGTCTTGCAAAATACTTATGGTCTTTAAAGGCAATTATTGTCATTATAAACCATATAGGCATCCATCCAAGTCCTACTATTTCATGTGTTGCTCTCATCAATCTTGCTAGATATCCTCCACCAGTTAAGTTTCCAAATGTGATTGAAAAACCAGTGATAAAAAGATAAATCATAATGATGATATTTGATAAAATCACAACTCTTTGAAAAAGTGAATAGACTTGTATCTTGTCATTTTCTCTTGTAATTTTTGCTTGTTTTCTTCCTTTTGCTATAATGAACATTGATAAGAATAGAAAAAACTCTACTAAAAATACTATTGGTAGTAGATGTTGCCTCTCTTCAAATGCTCTTATAACTTCTGGTGCAATTGCATCATATCTTGGACCAAATAATCCTACTTCCATTTGTTGATAATGAGTTAAATTCTCAAAAGGAACAACTTGACCAGTAAAATTACCTTGTGCCATTTGCAATAAAAACTGATATACATAATTTATATCAGCTATCGTTGCTAACCAAAAATACCAATATGTTAAAAGGATGAATAAGAAGCCTATAATAAAATAGGCTTTATACTCACTTAGAAAACTTTTATTTTCCATATGCTTTGTCCCAACCATAAGGCATAGACTGTACTCCATGTCCAAATGATAGCACTCTTTCTCTGTATATGTTTGCAATAGATTCTGAATCACCAACTAATAATGCTTTTGTAGAACACATTGCTGCACAAACTGGAACTTTACCTTCAGATATTCTGTTTTGACCATAAAGTTCTCTTTCGTGTTCACTATTAGTTTCATCAGGACCACCAGCACACATAGTACATTTATCCATAACACCTTTTGTTCCAAATGCTCCATCTTTAGGAAACTGAGGAGCTCCAAAAGGACAGGCATATAGACAATATGAACAACCAATACATTTGTCTTTATCATGTAAAACGATTCCGTCTTCTCTAATATAGAAACAATCTACTGGACATACTTGTTCACAAGGTGCATCTGTACAGTGCATACAAGCAACAGATAAAGAGAACTCCATCCCTTGCTTACCTTCATTTACCGTTATTACTTTTCTTCTAGAAATTTCAACTGGTAACTCATGCGCTTCGGCACAAGCAACAGAGCAACCATCACAATGAATACATCTGTGTTCATCGCAGTAAAATTTCATTCTTGAAAAGTCTACTTTATTACTACTCATGTTACTTCTCCTACGCTCTTGAAATCTGACATAAACCACCTTTTGTTTCAGGGATTTGTGTAACTATGTCATAACCGTAGTTAGTAACAGTATTTGCACTTTCACCCGTCGCATAAGGAGCAGTTCCATCAGGATATTTATGTAATAAGCTTTCACCTTCCATTACACCCGCAAAGTGAATTGGAATAAATACTCTATCATTACTCACAGAGAAAGAGTAGTGTGCTTTTACTTTTATTTTTGTTCCTTGAGGTGAATGAATCCACATCATTGAACCATCTCTAATTCCGTATGTTCCAGCTAAGTCTGGATGAATATCACAGAACATTTCTGGTGTTAATTTAGCAAGATACTTACTTGCTCTATTTTCCATACCAGCACCATTTAAGTTTACAAGTCTTCCTGTAACTAAGTTGATTGGGAAATCTTTTGCCCAGTCTTGTTTACTTTGTTCAGAAATATATCTTGTATCAACTCTATAGTGATCTTTTTTATCTGCAAAACTTGGATATTTTTTTGTCAAATCCGTTCTTGGAGAGTGTAATGGCTCTCTATGTTTAGGAATTTGATCAGCAAATGTCCATACTTTTGCTCTTGCTTTTGCATTTCCATAAGGAGCAATACCTGCCTCCATACATTTTTCAGCAATAATATTTGATGTATCTACTTTCCAGTTTTTACCGATTTTAGATTTCTCTTCTTTGGTTAACTTGATTTTTAATACTTCTTCAATATTATCTTTAGTGATTTCAGGATATCCATCTTTATTATTTGAATCTTTAGGTGCACTGCCTTTTCCTGCAAGTAAATCTACGCCATCATGTTCTAATCCAAATCTATTCCTAAATCCCATACCACCTTCTTTTACTGATCTGTTTATATTATATAAAACAGGGCTTCCAGAGTGTGATGTTGTCCAACAAGGCCATGGTAAACCATAGTACTCACCAGTCATTTCTCCATATCCTCTACCAGATACTTCATCAAACATATGCCAATTTTCTTGATGTTTCTTCAATCTTTGGGCTGTCCAACCAGTTAATCCAATAGTTTTTATGATTCTTGCAATTTCATTTGTTGCATCTTCCGGCCAAGTAAACTCTTTGCCTTTTTGCATACCTGCTGTGAATTGTTCAAAGAAACCAAGTCTTTTAGATAATTCAAACATAATGTCTTGGTCTGTTTTAGACTCATACATTGGTTTAACAACTTCTGTTCTCCATTGAGCAGATCTATTTGTAGCAGTAACACTTCCTGCTGTTTCAAATTGAGTTGCCGCTGGTAAGATATAAACATCGTTTTGCTTATCAGTGATTATTGCACCTTCATTAACAAATGGGTCACAAAAAACTGCTAGGTCTAAGTTATCTAAAGCCTCTTTTACTTTTTTTGTTTGAGCTGTTGATGTAATACCATTACCCATAACAAATAGAGCTTTTAATCTAGTTCCTGCATTGTGAATAGCATCTTCTCCTGGATTACCTCCAAGAACACCTGCCCACCATCTAGCTAATGTAAATCCTTTTTTACCCATCCATGATGGATCTTTAAATCTACCTTGAAGCCACTCAAAATCTACACCCCATGATTTAGCAAAATATTTCCATGAACCTTCACTTAATCCATAATACCCTGGTAATGTGTGTGATAAACAACACATATCCGTAGCACCTTGAACGTTATCGTGACCTCTAAGAATATTACATCCTCCACCTTCAACACCCATGTTTCCAAGAGCTAATTGTAAGATTGGAGCCATTCTTGTATTAGATGATCCATTTGTATGTTGAGTTAAACCCATAGCCCAAATCAAAGTTCCAGGAGTATTTTGTGCATAATGCTTAGTAATTTGTACAATCAAATCAGCATCAACACCAGTAACATCTGCAACTCTTTCAATTGGCCAGTTTTTAGCCTCTTTCATAATATCTTCCATACCATAAACTCTATCATTGATAAAGTTTTTGTCATGCCAACCATTTTTAAATATGATATTTAACATCCCATACATAAATGGAATATCAGTACCAGGTCTAATTTGTGCATAATAATCTGCTTTTGCAGCAGTTTTTGTAAATCTTGGATCTATTACAATTATTTTTGTATTATTTCTCTCTTTTGCTTTTAAGAAATGTTGGAAACCAACTGGGTGGTTAACCGCTGGATTCGCACCAAAAATAATAATCGCCTTAGAGTTTTGAATATCCCCTAAAGAATTTGTCATAGCACCATAACCCCATGTATTTGCCACACCGGCAACTGTTGAGCTATGTCAAATTCTAGCTTGGTGATCTATATTATTAGTTCCAAACATTGCAGCAAATTTTCTAAAATAATAAGACTGCTCCGTTCCAAATTTAGCTGACCCTAAAAACATTGTAGAATCAGGTCCTTCTTTTTGTCTTAAGTCTTCAAGTTTTGAAGCTATACCATCTAAAGCTTCATCCCAAGAAATTCTTTGCCATTGACCATTTTTCTTAACCATTGGGTGTTTAAGTCTTACTTCTGATCTAACCATATCAATCATATCAGCACCTTTACAACAGTGCCCTCCAAGTGATACAGGATGATCTTGAGCAACTTCTTGTCGTACCCAAACTCCATTTTGAACTTCAGCTATTACACCACAACCTACAGAACAAGCAGTACAAATTGTTTTCACTAATTTTGAACCAGGGAAAGGATTTTTAATCTCTTCCGCTGTTGCTTCTCTAGTTGCAGTAGTACTAGCAAAAGATGATGTCACTCCAAATGCAGTAGCAACCGCAGCCATTTTCATAAATGACCGTCTACCAACCTTAGCATTTAGAGTTTCATATGTATTTGCTGACATACATGTCTCCTTTAACTATTTTGCGTTTTTATAATACGCTTCCCAAGCTGCAGTTTTTTTGTAAAGAATCTCTTTATTTCTAGATTTTCCTACAACAACACCATTATTACTATCATCTTGAACCGATGATTCACCAGTAGCAGCCAATACACTTGTACCAGCAATTGCTGCTGCACCTGCAGTAATCATTGCTGTTTTTTTTGCAAATTCTCTTCTGCTTTTTTGCACGACTGACCTCCTTATAGAAATTAAGCCCCTAAATTATAGAGACTTTATAAAAAAAGCTTGGCTTTCTTTATAAAATCTCTAACATAGGATTTACCTATATTAGATTTCTGATTCTACATCATATGCAATATCAACTGGACAAGCTTCATCTTGAGCATTTTTAGGTCCAAGTGCTTTTAATGCTTTGTTTTTAGCACGTCTTTGCATCTCTTCTTCTGAGATACTTTCATTTTTATTTTCTTCTACTTTTTCTTTTGGTGCAGGTTTTGAAACTTCTAAATAGAGTCTTTCAAACTCTACAAAAGAGTGTAGAACTACCATTAGTTCTCTAAAAACATTTGATTTTTCATGTTCGTAAACATCTTTTGCAAATTCATCTATAAACTCATTTATAATCTGTGCAAAAATACAATGAACAGTATTTTCATACTCTTTATTGCCATTTGCAACAGCATCACAAAGAGATGCCATAAGTGCAAAAATAAATCCAACTGAATCTTCATATTCAAAAAAGTTTTTTTCATCACGTCTAAGTTTTGTTTTGGCAACAAATTGAATCATCTCAACTCTTTTTTTCCCAGACTCAACTCCTTCATCATAAAAAGAGGCAGTTGTTCTTACTTTTTTGGTAAGGGGATTATGAAATAAATCATCATACTCTTGAACTAATTTTACATTAGATGTTGGGTCAAGCATTTCTGATATTGTGTTTAAAGCAGTGCCAGATACTTGGTCTAAAGGATTTTCTTTTAATACATTTATTAATCTTATTAGTTCAAAGTAGTTTTCACTTTTTGAACTAACTACAAAAAAGTTTTCAAAAAGATTATAATAAAGAGCTCTTGCTTTGTTTATAGAGTTTTTATCTTGCATCAGTTGGTCCTTGGTTTTTTTGGTCAAAATAGTTTTGCATCATAATTTTGGGTTTACAATCAGCACAGCAATATAGGCTTCTCTCTTTTACTGGGTCAGCAGAAAATAGTGGACCCATCATTGCAGCTATTTTTTCTATTGATTTTGTAGTGGCAAACTCTTTACCACACTCTACACAGGCAAAAAGAGTATCTTGTGCTAAGATATTTTCTTTAAACCAAGTAGGTTCTAAGTGAATCACATCTCGCTCAATACTTAGACAATCAGCTTCAGGACATGAAACTTCACAGTATCCACATGAAGTACATAAACTTGGGTTTAATCTTAGGGTGTTATCTGTAGCATCTGCTTGTAGTGCATCTACATTACATGCACCCACACAAACTAAACATAAAGTACAATTTACTTCATTTACTTTTACAAGACCGTAGTGTACGTGCTCACCAGTTTTAACAATACCTAAATCATCTTCACCAACGATTTTTTGAAGTCTATGTGAGAAGATTTCTCTTTTTTTGAGTTCTTCTTGGTTGAAATTAAAATAAGAACCTTCTACAAATGAAACTTCTTTTATTGCACAAGTTAGTTCTTCTTCATTTGCTGCAATTATAATGGCATCTTTTGAGTATCTTTTTTGATAGATATCATTTAAGATTTTAATCGCATCACCAGTACCTTTTGAAATAAAGTCAGTATAGAATATAAGTTGTGAACCTGACATTTGAAGAAGTGTTAGAAGTGTCTCTTCATGTAAGAATTTTTCACCTTCTATTGCAAAAGGTAAAATATCCTCTTTTAAAGAAACATTTAAATTATCAAGTTCCATTTTTGCTGGAATTATTAGGGGATATTTGTTTTTATAAAATTTACTTAATTCAAAAAGGGATTCTTTATTTGATGGGGCATAATCTAAGGCTCCACTTGGACAAACAGAGATACAACCACCACAACCATGACAATCAATTTGAGAAAACTCTAAAGTCTTTGTTTTATCATCTTTAACTATAGCAACAGTTGGACAAACTTCTTCACATTTGCTACAGATTTCTTCTCTTCTTTCATGATATTGACAGATGTTTTTATCATAAGTAGTAAACTTTTTATATGAGTATAATGTAATATTTTCTTTCAAAGTATTTATTATATTTTCTAGTGTAGATTTGTTTGGGTCAAAAGTTCCACTTTGTTTTAAACCCTCTTCTTTTGCATCGAACCATACAATTTGTGCAACATTTAATATTACATCCTTACCTTCATCATCAACTACTACACTCAACTTTCCAATATGTCCAGAGATAGATTTTAAAATATCCTCTTTTATATAAAAAAGGTTGAAATCATCGTTTAACGTTGAAGCAATAAAATTATCATAATCCTCTTTTTCATTTGCCACAAGTAAAATATCTTTTGATACTTCTTGTTCATACGAGATATCTTGGGCAAAATCATACTTTGAGGCAGCTATTTCATAAAGTATTGATACGTTTTCAATTTTTTTAGATAATGCATCTTTTGAGTTTTTTATATAAAAGTCAACTTCTCTTGCTGTTAATTCACTTGAGATAAGATTTGTATTTGAGATTAAAAATGATTTGTTTTGTACTTCATCTAGGCTAGTAGTAACCAAAATATCATCGCTAATAGGAAAGTCAAGTCCCTTAGGATTGTAGTAAATAAATTCTTGCATAAACTATGCCCTTTGGTAAAATATATTTTACCTTATTTTAGTTGTTTAATATTAAAATTAACTTAAAAGTTAAAAAATAGTTTACCTTTTTTGAATGAAGTGTTACCTATTGATAAAGCAAATCTTTCTGATATTTTTAGTAAACTTCAATATGATTAAAAGAGCTCCAATTATTTTGTTTATATTTGTTATATTTTATTATTACTTTAAAAGTGAAGTATATACTGAAAATAAAATTGTAGTAGGTTCATCCCTGCCTAAAACAGGAATTATAAAGTCTTGGGGGGAGTCAGTAATCTATGGTGCAAACTCATATTTTAAATATGTCAACGAATCAAACCTACTTGACAATAAAAAAATAGAATTTATAACTTATGATGATAAGTATGAACCAGAACTCACAATTGACAATTCTAATAAGCTAATTTATCAAGATAAAGTATTTGCACTTTTTGGCTTTGTTGGAACACCAACAGTAAAATCAATTTTACCAATTCTTTATGATGAAGAGATTCCTTTTATCGCTCCTTTTACTGGAGCCTCTTTTTTAAGAAACAATCATAATAAAAACTTTATAAATCTAAGAAGCTCATACTCTGAGGAGATAGAGAGTTTAGTTTATTATCTAAATAATAAAAAGGGTTTGAAAAAAATTGCAGTTTTTTATCAAAATGATGATTATGGGGAAGAAGGCTATGTTTCACTTCTAAAAAGTTTAAAATCAAGAGATTTACCTTTAATAGCAGAAGGCTCATATAAAAGAAATACCTTATCAATAACCCATGCCTTTAATGAAATAAAAGATGCAAATCCAGAAGCAATAATAATGATAGGGGCTTATAAATCAAATGCACTATTTATAAAAAAAGCTAAAGAGAATGTAAACTTTAAAGATACACTTTTTTGTAATATATCTTTTGGAGATGCAAATGCAATGATAAAAGAACTTGATAGCTATAATATTGATGCAAATAATTTGATATTTTCTCAAGTTGTTCCAAGCTATACACAAACTTCAATTCCTGTTATAAAAGAGTATCAAGATTTGATGAAAAAATATTATCCAAAAGTTGAGTTGGGATTTATATCCCTTGAAGCATTTTTATCTGCAAAAGTTTTAGTCAATGCTATATCTCGTATCCAAGGAGATAGAACTAGAAGTAAACTACTTTATACTTTAAAAACTACTCCTGTTGATGTTTTACCAGGTATTGATATAAATTTTAAAAATACTCAACTTTTAAATAAAACATATCTTTTTAAATATAGAGATAATCAATTTGTAGAGATAAAATAATGAAAGAAAGATTCTCTAAAGTACTTGATTATTTTGATAAGTTAAGTTTTGCATATAAGACATATTTTTTGATTTTTATTATTGCAGGTGGAATGGTTTGTATAGTCTTATTGTCACAGGTTTCGATTTTTACAGTTAAAGAGGATTTTGATAGATTCTTTAATAAAAGAACAAAGTCTCTTATAAAATTAGAAAATATAAAAGATACATATAAAGTAAATATTCAAGATACGTTAAAAGACTTCAACACTGAGAATTTAAGCTATGAACAAGGAAGAGAGGTAATCTCACTTGGAAAACAGATAATAAGAAAAAATTGGGAACTATATAAAAAAGAGATGGCCTTTGATAATGATGAAATAATCACCTCTTTTATAAAAGAATTTATAATCAATAAAAGTAAAAATGATGATAATGAGATATTAAAAGATAATATTATAAAAAATATAGATACAAAGATGATAGCCATAGAGAGTGCTTTAAATAGTATAAAAAATGAACCTGATGAAAATCAGTTGACTAAATTGAATTTGCAAATAAATGCCATATCTATTTATTTAACTAGTTTAATAAACTATGATTTATCAATTGCAATAAATGAAAAAAGTGATACACAAAAAGTCTTTAATACAATTATTATATTTTCAATTATTTCTATTTTTTTAGTTTTTCTATTTTCAATTGTTTTATCAATCTTTATTACAAATAACTTTAAAAAACTTCATGACTCTTTGGAAAAAAATGTTGATGAAAAAACCAAGGAGTTAACACTACTTAATAACTCTTTGGAAAAAAAGATATCAAAAGAAGTTTTACAAAATAGAAAAAAAGATATTATCATGTTCCAACAGGCAAGATTTGCGAGTTTAGGAGAGATGTTAAATAATATAGCTCATCAATGGAGACAACCTTTAGGCTCAATTACCATGATAGTACAAAGTTTCCAAACAAAAATGCAACTTGGAAAACTCACAAATGAATTTGTAGATGAAAAGGTAAATGATGCCTTATTACTTGCAAGTAATATGTCAAATACTTTGGATGACTTTAAAAACTTTTTTTCACCTGATAAAACAAAAATAAAATTTGATATACAAAGCTGTATAGTACATACAATAGAGTTATCGAAATATCTTTTAACAAAAGAGAATATAAAAATTGAGTTGCTAGTAAAAGATAAGATTACAATAAATAGTTACTACAATGAACTCTCCCATGTATTTTTAAATATTATTTCTAACTCAAAAGATGCTTTATGTTCAAATATTGATAAAAATGATAGAATAATTAAAATAATAGTTAGCAAACATAAAAATAATGCAATTATAAATATGATGGATAATGGTGGTGGAATTCCCCAAGAAATTGTACCTAAAATATTTGAGCCATACTATACAACAAAGTATAAAAGTGCAGGTACAGGTATTGGGCTTTATATGTCAAAACAGATTATTGAAAAACATATAAATGGCTCAATTATCTATAAAAATGTGATGCATAAAATAAAAGATAACAAAAATTATAGTTGCTCGCTCTTTACAATAAAAATACCAATAAATGATGGGGAAATAAATGAATGAAAGAAATCTAAACATCTTACATGACTTCAATATTTTATATTTGGAAGATGATGAAAATCTCTTAAAACACACTTCTGATGTTTTGGAAGATTTTGTAAATAATATATATGCGGTTAAGACATCAAATGAAGCTATGGAAATCTTATTAAATAAAAAAGTTGATGCCATAATTTCAGATATTTTATTGGAAAATGAAAATGGAATTGATTTTTTAAAACATATAAAAAGTAAAAATATAAATATCCCTACCATACTTACAACAGCTCATACTGATACAAACTATCTACTTGATGCTATAAAACTAAAAGTTGAAAACTACATAGTAAAACCTATAAATATAAAAGAGTTACTTAATACTTTGCATGATATTTTATTGCCTATTGTTCAAGAAAAACAAATAAGAACAAACTCAAATGTTATAAGAACAATTGCTGCAATTACTGATAGTAAACAAGTTGCCATTGTAAAATACATAATAAGTAAACTAGATAATGAAAACCATTTTACAGCTTCTTATACAGATGTAATGGAAGAGTTTTCTATCTCTAAACCAACTTTAATAAAGCTATTTAAAGAGTTGGCAGAGAAAAATATCTTAGTAAAAGTACAGCACAAAACCTACCGCTTCAATGAAGCTAGCTTGGAGAGTTTATAATCTAACTGTTATGAATAATAAAAATAAATTACTTATTATATTTAGCGGTTGATAAAACAACACCCTCATAAGAAGTTGTTTTTATTGCTTCTAATATATCTTCTATTTTTACTTTCTCGTTATAAATGACTTTTGCCTCTTTTGTATTTAGTCTAACACTAACTTTTTCTATGCCATCAAGTTTTTTTATAGCTTTTTTAACAGCTGTTGTACATAAAGGACAGTGCATTTTTTCAACTTTTATAATGCTAATATTTGAAGCAAACAAAAAAGAACAAAAAGATAAAAGTAGTATAAGTGTTTTCATAATCAATCCATAAATAGTGGTATTAGTTCAGGGTAAAAAAGTAAAAAAAAGATTAAACAAAAAAATAGTATAAAAAGTGAATATTGGATAATAATATCTTTTTTTGAACACTCACATGAGATTTTCTTTCTTAATCTTTTTATTGCAAAAAATAAAAATGCTATAGTTAATATAGCCATTGGAATTCTTAGATAATCTAAGTTTGTAAAGTAAGTTAATACTCCACTTGATACTCCCAAAAATATAAATAAAAATGCAGGTAAACAGCATAGTGTTGATAATAGAGCAGTAATAACTGCTCCCATTATCGGAATATTTATTCTACTCATACAACTTCTTGTGAGATATAACTATAAGCAAAAGATTTTGCATCATAATAATCTTGTGCATCCTCACCAAGTTCAGCATATGGGTAACCTAGCATATTTAGTGGGTATTGAGCAGGTTTTGGATTTAGTACAAAATCTCTAGCATAATTAAATGCTACCCAGTTCATTTCCCAGTTTCCAAACATAAAGGCTTTTGTATCTTTTGTTTTTTTATCTTCATTAGTTAGTTTTTCACCAAGTCTAACTTTAGTAACATCAGCAGGATCTGCAGGAACCCATCCAAGTCCACTTATGTAAAATTCAGCTCTACAGTGTTGTCCACCAGTAATTTTTGCTAAACCATTTGCATCTGCTTTTCCACAAACTTTTGAAATTTTTGATTTACCAGCTCTGATACCAAATACTTCACGTGCTGGAATATTTGCATTTCTAAGTAAGGCTACAAATACAGAACTTATATCTGTACATTTTCCACCATAGATTTTCTCTTCAATAGTTCTTTTAGCATCTCCAATACCACAACCAATAACACTGTTATCTCTATACATTGTAGTAACTGTCCAGTCATAAATTGCTTGGGCTTTTTCAAGTGGAGTATTTGCATCTTTTATGATGTTTTGTGTAAAAGTTTTCATTTTATTACTAACTGGAATATGAGCTGTACCTTCTAGGAAAGTTTTTACTTCACTTGGATAATTCATATCATTTTTTGCTAAGCTTAGATTATGTTCTTTTAGCATAGTAACAACATCATAATTAACTGTTAATTCTCTTTTTGTTGATCCTTTGTCCCACTTAACATAAAGTACTTTTGCATCATAATCATTTTTTGCTAAGTATGCTTCTTTGTAGTTTCCTTTAAATTCAAAGTTTGCTACTTTTTGGTATGTTGAGTCTAAAGGAATTGGAACCCATAACTGTGCTTCTTCTTTGCTGGCTTTTATCTCAAAACTATTTGTAATTGAGAATTTTCTCGTACCATTTTTGATTCCAAATGCATTTGAGTCATTTGCGCTTAATAAACTTGGATTTATCAACATTGATGTTGAAAGTAGTGCTGAACCTTTTAAAAATGTTCTTCTTTTCATGGGTAATAACCTCTAATAGTGTTTCGTTCTATTGAGATATAAAGTAAGTAAAATTCACTTTATGTCAAACCATAACCTATGGTCTTGAACTAAATTTATGATGGAATCATATAGTATGCTTTATAAACAAATGCTTAAAAAGTAAAAAAAACTTTACTTTATTAAATCTAAATTTAAATATAAAAAGATATAATATTTTATAAATTTGCATTAACTCATGGATTGGGTTTACATAAAATGTCATACTCCACGTCTTATACTAAAAATAATCCACAAAATGCAATTACAAGGTTAGTTATGAACAACGAATATAAATTAACAAAATTCGTTCAAGCTGCTGGTTGAGCTGCAAAGATGGGTCCGGGTGATCTTAAACAATCAATTTGCAACCTTAAACCAACAGATGAAAGAGTTTTAGTAGGCTTTGATACAAGTGAAGATGCTAGTGTATATCAAATAAGTGATGATAATGCCTTAGTTCAAACACTTGATTTTATTACACCTGTAGTTGATGATCCCTATATTTATGGGAGAATTGCTGCTGCCAATTCACTTAGTGATGTATTTGCAATGGGAGCAGAGGTTAAAACAGCACTAAATATAGTTGGTTTTGATGCAAAGAATCATAATAAAGAAGTGTTAGCTGAAATACTTAACGGTGGAAATGAAAAGATAAAAGAGTGTGGTGGAGTTTTATTAGGTGGTCACACTATTGAAAGCCCTGAGATGTATTATGGACTGTCTGTAACGGGTATGATTCACCCAGATAAAATATATAGAAATAATACTGCCAAAATAGGACATGTACTAGTTTTAACAAAACCTCTTGGTATGGGTATTTTAACTACAGCCATAAAAAGAGATATATTAAGTGATGAGACAAGAGATGAAGCTATAAAAGTAATGGAGACTCTAAATTATTTGCCATCAAAGATACTTAGACAGTATGATGTTAGTGCTTGTACTGATATAACTGGATTTGGCCTTTTAGGGCATGCATTGGAGTCAACAAATCCTTTGACTTCGTTTGCTATTCATTGTGGAATAGTTCCTGTTATGAGCGATGCTCAAGAATTAGCTGAACAAAATGTAATACCAGGTGGAACAAAAAGAAACATGAAATATCTTGAAGATAAGACAACTATTATGTGTCCAACGTCAAAGTGTTATACTATGTATTGTGATGCACAAACTTCGGGTGGTTTGTTAGTTGCTATGGATAAAGATGATGCAAAAGAGTATATTAAAAAAGTGGAAGAGTTAACTTATGGTTATGCCACGATTATAGGGGAAGTTATTCCAAGGGGAGTTACACCAATTATAATTTATTGATTGGCGAGAAGATGAAGGAATCGAACCTCCCACGGCGTATTACACATAAACCGTCAATCAGGGTTGAAGCCTGTGGTGCCCACCAGGTACACTTATCTCCCATGTAAAAAAGAATATTACATTAAAAAAATTTAAAACTATCTGAAAGGGTAAAAATGATTTTACTTAAATCTATTCCAAAGATTGATAAATTTGTAGCAAAGTCTTGTTTTGATAAATACTCAAAGAGTTTGATTACTAAAATATCAAAAGAGACAATAGAGCATTTACGAAGTGAGATTTTAACAAATAATATTACACAAATAAATGAAGATGATTTAGCAAAAGAAGTTATTTGCAAATATGAAGAAACAATTTCCCCTTCACTACAAAAAGTAATAAATGCTACAGGAATAATAGTACATACAAATCTAGGTAGAAGTCTACTTAGTAAACAGAGTTTGCAAAAAGCTATAGATATAGCAACTTCATACAATAATTTGGAATATGATTTACAAAAAGGTCAAAGAGGAGAGAGATACTCTCATATAGTAAAAACACTACAAGCCCTAACAGGATGTGAAGATGCAATTGTTGTAAACAACAATGCTAGTGCAGTTTTTCTTATCATGAATACTTTTGCTAAAAGTAAAGAAGTAGTTGTTAGTAGAGGAGAACTTGTAGAGATAGGTGGAAGCTTTAGAGTTCCAGATGTTATGGCTCAAAGTGGGGCTGTTTTAAAAGAGATAGGAACTACAAATAAAACCCACCTAAGAGATTATGAAAATGCTATCAATGAAAATACTTCAATGCTCATGAAAGTACACAAATCAAACTACTCTATTGAAGGTTTTGCTAGTGAGGTTGAGTTTGAAGATATAGTAAAAACAGCTTCAGAACACAATGTAATAGATTATTATGATATGGGAAGTGGACATATGATTGACTTGCCTTTCAATCTATCAAGCTCTGAACCATCTATTTTAAAAATCATGGAATATAATCCTTCACTTTTAAGCTTCTCTGGGGATAAACTTCTAGGAAGTGTACAAGCAGGCATAATCATAGGTAAAAAAGAGTTAATAGAAAAGATTAAAAAGAATCAACTTTTACGAATGTTGAGGGTTGATAAAATCACTTTAGCAATAATTGAAGATACACTAAATTCATATTTAAAAAATGATTTAGAAAATATTCCTACACTAAATATGCTACATATTAAGATAGAAGTACTAGAACAAAGAGCCAATAGACTTAAAACTCTTATAGGTGATATATGTAAATGTGAAGTAATAAATACCCAAACATTAATTGGTGGTGGTACAACTCCAAATAAAAAGATACCAACTATTGCATTGAGTTTAGAGTGTAAAGATTACAAAGCAAATAAAATAGAACAAGAGTTAAGAAAGCATAATCTTATTAGTAGAATAGAGAATGAAAAAGTACTCTTAGATTTTAGAACTATACAAGAAGATGAGATAGAACAAATAGAAAGTATAATAAAAAAGGTATTTAATTAATGTCAAATATCATTATAGGAACAGCGGGACATATAGATCATGGAAAAACAGCTTTAATAAAAGCTTTAAATGGTTTTGAGGGTGATGATACAAACGAAGAGAAACAAAGGGGTATTACTATTGATTTATCCTTTTCAAATCTAAGTCGAGGTCAACAAAACATAGCTTTTATAGATGTACCAGGACATGAAAAGTTAGTTAAAAACATGATTGCTGGGGCTTTTGGATTTGATTATGTGATGTTGGTTGTAAGTGCAGTGGAAGGTATAAAACCTCAAACAGTAGAACATATAGAAATCATAAACTTACTTGGAATAAAAGAGTTAATAGTAGTACTTACAAAAAAAGATTTAGTAAGCTCTGAAGAGTTAGCTTTAAAAAAAGAGCAGATATTGATGTTCTTGGGAACTTTTGATTTTGAGATAAAATTTGTAAGTGAAGTCTCTATCTATGATGAAAGCTCAATTGAAAAACTAAAAAATCAACTTTTTACCATAAGTAATAGTACAAAAGAAGAAGAGAATTTTTTTAGATTTTATGTGGATAGAGTATTTTCTCCTAAAGGTATAGGTACGGTTGTAACAGGAACAGTCTTAGGAAAAAAAGTAGAACTAAATGAAAAAGTTTTTATTAGTGAAATTCAAAAAGAGACAAAATTAAAAAACATACAAGTACATAACCAAAACGTCCTAGAAGCAAATATCTCAAATAGGGCAGCATTAAATTTACAAAACGTAGATGTGAAAAGTATAACAAGAGGTGACTTGATTACTAAAAGGGGATATGTAAGGGGATTTGACGGTATTGATATCTCTTTTTCTTGTCTAAAAGATAAAAAACTTCTACATGATAAAGTCTATACACTATTTATTGGAGCAAAAAAAATAGAGGTAAAAACTTTACTTTTTGATTCTATTGGCTCACTTGAAACAGGTTTTGCAACACTAAAAGCAAAAGAAAAACTCTATACAGTTTTTGGTGAGAAAGTGATACTTAGAAGTGGCAACGAAACCATATGTGGTGGAAAAGTTTTAAATCCAGTAATTGACCCCATGAAGAAAAATCAAAAAAGAAGATTGCTAGAAGCTTTAGATAAAAGTGACTTTACAAGTGCTTATTATGAACTTTTAAATGCTCACAAAAAAGGACTTGGAATAATCTCTTCAACACAAAGATTTGCTTTAAGTCATGAAGAGGCTTTAGAGTTTGCAAAAAGGCTTGATGAGGTATTTGTGGATGAAAAAGATTTAATCATCTATCCAAACTCTACAAAAGAAGAGTTAAAAGAGCAGATTAAAAATATATACGAAAAGAACTCCTATGCCATGCTTTCAAACTCTTCTATATCATTGAGAGCAAAATGGGCAAGTGCACTATTTATAGATGCTGTTTTAGATGAATTAGTAGAAGAAAACTTTTTAATTAAAGAGGGCAATTTATATAAAAATGCCAATATAAAAGAGGATTTTTTAAAAGATTTAGAAGAGATAGTTTTAAATAGATTAAAAGAAGAAGATATAAGTCCAACTGCTCCATATAATATCTATGATGATTTAGACATTGATAGAAAATTAGGTGATGACATCTTAAAATCATTGACATCAAAAAAACAAGTAATAAGACTACAACATAACCTTTTTATTCATTTTGAGAGTCTAAATGGCATAGTAAAAGCTATGAAAAGTATCATAAAAGAAGAGGGCTACATAGAACTATCAAACTTCAAAAATAAATTTGAACTAAGTAGAAAATATCTAATTGCATACTTAGATTATCTTGATAACTATTCAGAGATAAAAAAAGTAGAAACAAAAAGAGTTTTTGCCTAAATGACTTGTCCTTTATGTTTTAATAATGCAAAACTTTTTTATAACAAGACTCACTACAAGTGTGAGTGTTGTAGTGGAGTATTCAAGGCAAAAGAGTTTCACTTAATTGGTGAAGATGAAAAAAACATCTATGAAAAGCATAAAAATGATTCAAGTGATATAAGATACCAAAACTTCCTCTCTCCCATAACAAACTCAGTTTTAAAAGATAAGCCTAATAATAGTATAGGTCTTGATTTTGGTTGTGGGAAAGATTCTGCGATTATAAATGTACTTAAAGATAATGCTTATGAAATACATGGCTATGATCTATTTTATTTAGATGATAAAGGGCTTTTAGAACAAAAATATGATTACATAACTAGTAGTGAGGTAATAGAACATTTTCAAGAGCCAAATAAGGAGTTTACTCTTTTAAAATCACTATTAAAAGATGATGGAAGTCTGTATCTTATGACAGATATTTATGATGAAAAAATAGATTTTGATAAATGGTACTACAAAAATGACCCAACACATATTTTTATGTATCAAAGAAAAACTTTTGAGTGGATAAAAGGGGAGTTTGGGTTTTCTAGGGTTGAGATAGAGGGTAGGTTGATTCGGTTTTATTTGTAGGTTAAATAAAGGTATTTTCTCTCTTGAAGAGGTAAACCTCTCCGCTTTCTTACTTTTGTATTGACGAAAAGTAAGCAAAAGCAACTACGGCTCGTATAATAAAATTAATGGAGATATAGATAATATATTTTCATAGAGTTTGTTAAGTGATATATCGAACTACGGCGAAAGAGATTAAAAAATAATCATCTTGATTTGAAGTCAGATAGTCATATTAAAAGTTTGAGTGGCAACAAGAACAGTAATAAACTAGTTCGAATTTACGAGTCCGAAATATGTATGACAAATCAGGTAGGAGAAATCCTACCCTAACGAACTCTTTATCCTAAAATAAAGGTTCCAGATATGTATTCTATCGGATTAGATATTAGTAAGTCAACAATCAATGTGTATGTTCCTTTTAATGATTTAGATTTAGTTATTGAGAATAATTTAAAATCATTAAAAAGTCTATATTCTAAATTAAAAAAGCATTACAAAAAAGATATAGATAAGTTAGTATTTGTGTATGAACCAACAGGGAATTATTCTTCTGTTATAAAAAAGTTTGCAGCAAATAAAAATATCAAATGCTTTATAGTAAATCCTAAACAAAGTTCAAATTTTAGTAAAGCCATAGGACAAAGAAATAAAAATGATGTAAATGATGCCCGAATGTTATCACAAATGATAGTAACAGCATCAAAGGAACAGATTAAAGTACCAGTAATAAAACAAGAAATAGAAGAGATAAAAGAGTTGATAACTTACTATCAATTTTTAATTAAACAAAAATCACAAAATAAAAATCATTTAGAATCTTTGATAGCTAAAGATGGAATAAGTAAATTAATACAAAGAATAAAAAAAGAGATAAAACTTTTAGAACAAAAAGAAAAAGAGATACTACTTGAAATAAAAAAAGTAATAGCAAAAGATGAGAAACTTCAAGAAGCATTTATAAATATACAAAGTATAAAAAGTGTAGGAGAAGTATCAGCAATAGTTCTATTGCATCATTTTATACAATACTCAAATGCAAACCAAAAAGAGATAATATCACTTGCAGGATTAGATCCAATAGAGAAGAGTTCAGGAACATCAATAAAAGGAAGAACAAGAATATCAAAAGCTGGTTCAAAACTATGTAGAAGTGTATTGTTTATGGCAAGCCTAAATGCCACACAATATAATGAAGAGTTAAAAAGATTTTATAATAGATTAAAAGATAATGGGAAACATACAACAGTAGCACAAATAGCAGTAATGAGGAAAATAGTAGTAATAGCACATAGTATTTATAAAAATAACGAAATATATGATGAGGAAAGATTTAAAAGATATTTATGATAATTTAGATTTTTTTATCTGTTTTTAAGGTGGCAACTTCGGAGCCAAAGGTTCCCTCATTTATTATTTTTAATTTCTAGCTTGCGGAACTCACAAAAAAGAGTGAGTTTATCACTCTTTTTTATTCAAACAGTCCTCAGCTTTTTCCGAAATGAAAAATAAACATTCGGCTCCTGCAGATGTAGGAAGAAATCCGTTTAGTTGTTTCTTTTTCTTAAAAGTTCAAACTATCTGGTAATAATTAGAGAAAATAAAAGCAAAAAGTCTAAACAAATCAAAAATGCAAATGTCCTTATTCCACCTTTTATCTCCAACATCTACAGAAGCTGAGCGTTTGTTTTATCTTTTCGGAAAAGGCTTGCAACTGTTTGAGTAAATAAATATGCTAAATGCATATTTATTTATGAGTTTTGCAAGACAGGAAAGATAAAACAATAAGCGAAGGTACCCAAAGGGCTTCGCAGCCGTTGGTGGTTTTGCTTACTTTGTCCACACAAAGTAAGAAGTGCGAAGACCGTCAGGTGTTCATGAGAATTAAAACAACAAAATGTAGTTTTATCACGATTTTTAACAAATAGTTGTACATTATGTTGTTTTATTGGGTA
Source organism: Arcobacter denitrificans (SeqCode) (assembly GCF_048571185.1). Classification (GTDB taxonomy): domain Bacteria; phylum Campylobacterota; class Campylobacteria; order Campylobacterales; family Arcobacteraceae; genus Arcobacter; species Arcobacter denitrificans. The sequence continues at coordinate 2,172,918 of NZ_CP182350.1, forward strand.
AATACAGGGCTAAACCATACATAAAATTTCAGAAATATACTTTGAAAATATTACAATATAGACAAATTTAAATCAATAATTAAAAGAAAAGCCCGAATAAAAGCTTTTCTTTCATACATTAAAGCAACATTATTTATGTTATAAATATCACAAATTCAAGGCTATTTTGTATATAATGAATGTTCAATAAATAGTTAGGTAACAAAACAACAAGGAATAAAAGATGGAACAAATTTTAATCTCACTTACACAAAATATATCTATAGCTGATATTGCACTAATACTAATGACAGCAATCATAACTATTGGAATGCTAAGAAACAATACATTAGGAAAGAAATTAGCAACTTTATTCTTTTTTACAAACGATGATGGTCTAAAGAATGAAAAAATTTCAGAATTAGAAAAACAAATGAAAACTCTAGAAGAAAGATTAACTAAAAATGTTTTAAAAGATAAAGAGGAACTAGTACATCAGTTATTAGAAAAATATATTGATGATAATATTTTAGACCTTATTAATAAAAAAATTCAAAATGCAGATGTTATCAAAGATAGCATAATTAAAAATCTGAAAGAAGATATACAAAATACAACTAAAAATTATTTAACAGACACTTCCGTAAAGGATATTCAAGAAGCAATTAAAAAAGACTCGAATCATAGGTTTCTTACAAACACACTAGAGAAAGAATCAAGGAATGCCTCTACTTTAAAAATGGTAATGATAAATCTTTTTGTTATTGTAACATTTGCTTTTGTTGCATTTAATATAGTTAAGCAACCCGATTTGTCATCTAGCGCATACTTCGCAACTTTAGGTTTATATTTTAGTTTAGGGGCTTTTATGCTTTATATAATAAGAACTTCTCATTTCCGTTCATCCGTGCTATTAGCAATTCATGAAGATGAAAGAAACTATAATAATTTAGATGAATATATATATAAACATAAAAACAATGAAGATATAACGGAGCATGATGTTGATGTAATCAGAATGATTATGACAAATCGTTCTGAACGAGAGCAAAAAGCAAATCATCCATATGAAGTAATATTGAAGGGTGTTTCTGGCACAAACGTACAATTTAAAGGTGGAAAAATTGCACTTGGAGATAATAATAATTCTAAAAAAACCTAACAAAAACGTGGAACACAATATTTTCCCCTATGCGGAAAATATCGCTCACGACAAACGTTAAAGTTCTGAAAAGCAACTAACAACCTTTATTTACACTACATAATAAAACAATAAAATCATTCCCAAGTATAAAAATACGAAAGAAAATTTATGAAAGTAGATAAAAGTCACGATATATACTCTGAAAAAGTAAGAAAGCGGAGAGGTTTACCTCTTCAATAGAGTTATCTAACTACACCTTTCATCCAAATCTTTTAATTCTAAGTTCAAAGCATTTGATGAGATATAAACTTCCCACAGTGAGATATATAAAGATAGACACATAGTTAGTAAACTTAGTCCAAATACTTTTTTACCCACATCATAAAATCCTAAAAAAAGTGCAAACATTGAAATAGTACATAAAAGCATAGATACTACTCCAAAAAACTGCATCCATTTTGTTAGCTCTAGTCTTCTTTTTAAATTTGCTATTTGTCCACTAAGCTCTTGCTCACCGTGTTCTCTAGCTTGTCGACTAAGTGAACGAATAAGTTGACCTGTTGTTAAAAATCTATTTGTATATGCTAAAAGCAGTAGTGAAATTGCTGGGAAAAGTAGGGCTGGGGTGGAGATTTCTATTTCCATAAAGTGCCTTTTGTATTTTTTTGTATTGTAACAAAAAGAATAAAAAATGATGGTTAAAATATATACAGTAAATTTATATATTTAATGACTTACAAATATATTTCTAATAGCAGATGTAGTAGAATAAAATATCTATATTTTAATATATTAGGAAGACATATGTCAGATATCGAAATAGCACAAAAAGCCTCTATGAAACCCATAATTGAATTAGCCAAAACAAAGTTTAATATTCCCCCTGAACATTTGGATCCTTATGGTCATTATAAAGCAAAACTCTCTTTAGAGTATGTTGATAGTTTAAGTCATCAAAATAAAGAGGGAAAGCTTATCTTAGTAACTGCAATAAGCCCAACTCCTGCAGGTGAAGGAAAGACAACTACAACAGTTGGTTTAGGTGATGCTTTAAATAGAATTGGCAAGCAGACAATTATTTGTCTAAGAGAGCCATCTTTGGGACCATGTTTTGGTCTAAAAGGTGGAGCTGCTGGTGGTGGATATGCGCAAGTTGTTCCTATGGAAGATATAAATCTTCATTTTACAGGTGATTTTCACGCTATTGGAGTTGCCCATAATTTATTGGCAGCTATGATTGATAATCATATTCATCATGGTAATGCTTTAACTATAGACTCAAGACGTATAAAGTGGAAGCGTGTTTTAGATATGAATGACAGGGCTTTACGAAAAATAACAGTAGGTCTTGGTGGCGTTGGAAATGGCTTTTTAAGAGAAGATGGCTTTGATATAGTTGTTGCTTCTGAAGTTATGGCAATATTGTGTTTAGCTACTAATAGAGCAGATTTAAAAGAGAGATTAGGGCGAATAATTATTGGCTATAAAACAGATAAGATAACTCCTGTTTATGCAAGTGATTTAAAAGCTCATGGGGCTATGGCAGCTGTGCTAAAAGATGCCATAAAACCAAATTTTGTACAAACCTTAGAAAATAACATTGCCATAGTCCATGGTGGTCCTTTTGCAAATATTGCCCATGGGTGTAACTCAGTAACTGCTACAAAAACAGCACTAAAACTTGCTGATTATGCAGTAACAGAAGCTGGTTTTGGAGCTGATTTAGGTGCTGAGAAATTTTTAAATATCAAGTGTAGAAGTTCAAAACTAAAACCTTCTGCTGTAGTATTGGTTGCAACAGTTCGAGCACTAAAATATCATGGTGGAGTTGAAATTGACCATCTAAATCAAGAAAATCTTGAAGCCCTTGAATTAGGTTTTTCAAATATCAAAAGACATATTTTAAATATCACAAAGAATTACAACCTTCCTGTTGTAGTTAGTATAAATCACTTTACTTATGACACAGATGATGAGACAGAACTTCTAAAGAAAAAGTGTGAAGAGTTAGGTGTGAAATGTGTGATTTCAAGACATTGGGCAGATGGTGGAGCTGGTGCTGAAGAATTGGCACATGAGATTATAGATATAGTTGATAACAGGGAAGCAGGATTTAATTATATGTATGAGGACAATCTTCCTATTTGGGAAAAGATTGAAACCATAGCTACTAAGATATATGGGGCAAAAGAGATAGTAGCTAGTTCTAAAGTATATGAAGAGATACAAAAACTACAAAAAGATTATGGGAAACTTCCTGTATGTATGGCAAAAACTCAAATGTCATTTTCTACAGATCCACATCTAAAGGGTGCTCCAAGCGGGCATATTATAGAAATAAGTGATGTAAAGCTAGAAAATGGAGCAGGATTTATAGTTGCTATTGCTGGAAATATGATGACAATGCCAGGTCTGCCAAAAGTGCCAACAGCTGAGAAGATTGATATTGATGATTTTGGGGTTATTACGGGACTATTTTAAGAAGGCAAAGTAAAACTTTGCCTATGTTTTATGCTTTTGAAAGTTTAACCAACTGATTAATCATAATTTTAGCACTATCTTCATTAAGCGGTTTTTCATAAGTAGTTAATAGTTCCCTTGCAAGAATATTTGCACCTAAGTGTTGAAATTGGATTCTCATAGCTTGAAGCCCTTTTGCTCCACCTCCACCACTATGTGTTGCAAGTCCTACAATCTTTTCATTAAAGGCATCTCTCCAAGACTCAGTTGCTCTTGATGTCCATGCCATAGCATTATTTAATACAGGTGGCATAACACCATTATACTCAGGAGCTACTATAATAAATGCTTTAAGTGCTAAGATTCTTTCAGCTAACTCTTTTGCCGTATCTGGAATACCATTTTTTTCTTCTTCTACTGTGCTATATAAAGGTAGATGTAAATCTAATAAATTAATAACTTCTGTTTCAACGTTTTCAATTGTTGCTAACTCTTTGAGTTTATCTCCAAGTTTTCTGTTGTTGTTTGCACTTGCAACTAATATTCCAATTTTTGACATATATATCCTTATAATATTTTTTAAAATATATCAAGTAAAACTTTAGTGTAAATAATAAACTAAACCAATATAAAAATCTAATAAAACCTTAAAGAGAGAATTAGTACAGATTTATTTCATATTGGCTTTGGCTTTGCTTACAAAGGCTTTAAATATTTTTCTATGTTTTTTCTTATAAAAAAGATATTCAGGGTGCCATTGCACACCAAATATTAAATTATTTTCATCTTTTTTTGATATGGATTGAATAATATCATATTCATCCATTGCTTCTATTTTAAAAGACTCAGGAGGTTTTTTTACAGCTTGATGATGTAAGGTATTTATTTTTATAGTTGTACTTTTTAAGCAAGTCTCTAACACCCCACCTTTTTTTATAGTTATATTTTTCCAAGGTAAAGGTGTATATTTATATCTGTAGCCATCTTTTCTAACATCCTTGAAAAGTTCTCCACCAAAAAATATATTTATTAGTTGATAACCTCTACATATGCCAAAAACAGGTTTGTTTTGTTCCACCGCTTTATATAAAAGCTTGTACTCTAATACATCTCTTTGATAAGTGATTATATCTTCTATTTTGCAACTCTCTTCTTCTATAAAGGCATTGTATAAGTCATTGCCTCCACTAATCAATAATCCATCCATCTCCCAATCATCATAAGGTACATTTGGGGTGATTATTTTGCTACGTGCTCCACACAAAAAAAGTGAAAACATAATAAAAAATCTAGAAATAAATCCTTTTTTAGGACCTGTAATTATGATAAGAGGTCTAGTATGTAGCTGTGACATTGTTCTATCCATTCATTTTTATTAAATAAAGGTGAATCAAGCTGTATTAAAAACTCTTTGCTCATTTTTTCAAATACTTCTTCATTGTTTGCAAGAAGTTCAACTAAAACCCAAAGTTGAAACTCTTGTGATAGATTCCATCTAAAAAGATTTACTTTTGAGTTTGGCAATCTATAATGATAGGTTGGTCTTGGATTGATTTTCTCATTTGGAAGGTAGCCTCTTACTTTTTTTTCATCCCAAAAGGCTAGTTGGGGTAACATATCCAAAATACGATTTCTTGTTGGATTATCTTTTACATAGTCTTCTAAAAACTCTTCTTGTGTAGGTTTATAATCTAAGTCAATTACTTTTTTAATATAATCTTTAGGAAAGTCATTTATATAAGGTGATATTTTTCTTGCTATGTCAACTTCACTTTGCACTTCTATCCATTTTTGGATGAGTAAAAATGATTTAAAAAGTCTTAGTACATCTTCTATATCTTGACTTGGTGGTTCTATATTAAAATGAACTCCAAAAGCATAATAGAGAGTATGAGTTGTTCCTAAAGCACCATTTAATCTAAGTAGTTCAACCATCTTATCTGTATCATGTATATTTTTGATAGGTATTGGAGGTGCTGCTATTTCAAATGGTACAAATCTTTTAGATGTTTTATCTACAATATCATCTATGTCATGGGAAACAGTTCCTATGACTTTACTAAGTTTTTCAAAAAGATTGTCATTTTGCATTTTTTGGAGTAATTGGGCATCAAGTTCAAACTTAAAATCCCCATACTTTGTATCTTTTAACAATAGCTCATATTTTGTAACTTTTTTTAAGTTCCCACCAAATATCTGAGATACAAGCTGGGCACTTTTTTCTAAAGAGAGATTTGAATACTCTATTTCAATACCCACATGTCTTGGATTATTTTTTTTATTTAAAAATAGACTAGGTAAATATTTTTTTTCTATGATTTCACTATATTTTGTTTCCATGATGCCTCTTTTGTATCTTCTAAATTATGAGTTAGTTTTTGGTATATTCCAAGCCCTATTATAGCAAATATAGCAGTTAATATTAAGGCAGACGGGTAAATTAATAGTGTAATATCTTTTGTTCCAGCTTTGAAGATATAAACTAAACCTTCAACACTAACAGCAATAGCAATAATTGTCATTATTTTTGTAAGAGTTCTTCTGGCTTCTTTTACTTCTCTTAGCTCTTTATTTCTAAAGACTTCTTCTTCAATAAAATATTTTGCAATATCCAAAATAGCAATAGAGATAATTGTGGTACTAACTGATTGAAGCATAACAAGAATAAATTCATCTTTACCTATATAGTTATCTACAGCATTTAATACTTCATTTGTAGACCACCATAAAATACAAAATGATATTCCAGCTAAAATTAAAGCAAATCCAAAATAGATAATTGTGATAAATATTTCAAATAATTTTTTCATTATTTATCCTTTTTTCTAGGTTAGAATTAAAGATAACATAAGTTATTTAAAAATAACTTAACTATTTATTAAGAAAATTTCTATAATTTGCAGACTAAATTTTACTATTTATTGGTAAAGTTATTTGGAACTGGGCACCTTTATATTGTTGGTTTTCATATTCAAATTCTACATTAGAAGCTTCAAGTTTTCCATCCATATTTTCAATAATTTGCCTACTCATATAAAGCCCTATCCCTGTTCCATCACTATCTTCTTTTGTTGTAAAATATGGAGTAAAAATATCATTTATAATATCCTCTGGAATACCGCCAACATTGTCCCTGATTTTTATATATACATAATCATCTTCTTTATATGCATCTATAAATAGGAATTGTTTTTTATTAGTCTCTTTTTTTAGAAACTCATCCTTTGCATTTTTTATGATATTAATTAGAACTTGTAGGAGTTCATTTTGATAGCCAGAGATTTTTACGTCGTCAATATTTTTAATAATCTCTATATTACTAGTTTTAAACTCTGAATCTATAAGCTTAAAAGTTTTTTCAAAAATACTTTGTGTACTAAATAGTGTTTTTTTCTTATGTGGGTCAAAGAAGTTTCTAAAGTCATCTATTGTAGTAGATAAGTGAATAATAGCATTGTCAATATTTTCAATAGCTTCATTTATCTCTTTTTTAGTATTTAAGCCTTTATGTTCTTTATTTAATTTAACAAGTGTATTTGACATACTAATTAAACTTAAAGGTTGTTTCCATTGGTGGGCAATATTACCTATCATCTCTCCCATAACAGCCATTTTAGATTGTTGAACTAGAAGTTTCTCTTTTTCAATGGTTTTATTTATCTCTTCTTGAATATTCTTTTGGTAAGAGGTAAATCTTTTTGAAATAATACTTGAAACATAAAAAGATATGGCAATAAGGAAAACTGTAACAACTATACTAATATTTAGAATCTTATTTATTACTAGTTCATTGTTTTTTATTAGCTCTTTTTCTTTTTGTTGTATATTTTTATCTAATCCATCTAAGTAAAAACCAGTTCCAATAATCCAATCCCATTTTTCAAAAAGTTTAACATATGCAATTTTGTTTGAAGATTTCATATTATTATTGTACGTCGATAGATAATTTATATAACCCTCTTTTTTCTCTTTTGCAAAAGTTAAAACATCTTTAATTGGATAGTTACCATTTTTATCTTGTATATTAATTCTATTTTTTCCAATATTTTCTTCTACAATATGAGATAAGCAAACACCGTTTTTGTCATAAATAAAAATATAGCCATTATCCCCATATCTTATTTTTTTTATCCAATTTAAGATTTTCTTTTTTAACTCTTGCTCAAAATCAACAACATATGCACCTGTACCAATAACTGCATTATATGGAGCAAAATATTTGTAAAAACTAATCTTTTCATAGACTTTTGTTTTGTCATTTGGCTTGTACCAATAATATTTATCATAGGCTTCTGTTTTTTCTTTTATAGTTTGTGAAATCTTTTTTACAAATTTATAGCCATTTGCATCTTCAAATTCCATCATATTTTTGCCTTCAAAGGCTTTATTAAAAGGTTGTAATATCTTTACTCCATTTATATCATCCATAAAAAAGTAACCTCTTGCATTGTTATATGACATTCCAGTAAGGGCACGTTTAATAGTGTTTAATATATGCTCTTTTGAATGATGATGACCAGTACCATTTAAATCTGAGGATTCACCCTCATATAAAATACTAGCAACTCTGTATGCTTCATAAACTTTCTTTTTTATGGATTCTTTTAGACTCTCTTCTGACTTTTCTATTTCATCATTTATTAAATCTATGATATTATAAATCTCTTTTTTTATTATTATTTTATTTTGATTAAGATAATTATTTTGTAAAGTTTGAATATCAGTATCTAAGTCTTGTTTTTTTTGTTTGATAAAAATGTTAGTTATTATGAGTGAGAAGAGGACAACAGCAACTATTGCTCCATATTTGATTATATTTAAGATGTATTTTTCATTATTTAAAAATTTCATAATATTCCCAATCTTGATAAAATATAAAAGGTTATTTTTTATTGTATCTAATATACAATTAAATTGTAACTATTTTATTAAACTAGGAAACTTAATTATTCTTTATATCTTATTTAAAATTAATTTTTGCATTTAAAAATTATACATGTACTTAATCCTTTATAATGCTTTGATTTATATTCAAATTCATCATTAAAAATATCTATTTCTCCATGGTGTCTTTCTTGAATAATCTTATTTGCAATTGAAAGACCTAGTCCTGTACCTACAGATTCATGTTTTGTTGTAAAGTAAGGCTCAAGTATTCTATTAATTATTTTTTCGTTTATTCCACCTGCTGTGTCTGTGATTTTTAATTTAATTGAATTTTGTGAAAGTTTTTTTGTAGTGATAAAAATAAATTTATCATCTTCATCTTTAACTCTTTCTTTTAGAGCATCTTTACTGTTATTAACAATATTTATTAAGGCTTCAACAAGTTCATTTGTAGAACCATCTATTTCTAAATCATCCTCAATTTCCATAACTAAAGTAATAAAATTGTTTTTTAATGAGGCTTCAACTAAATTAATTGTTTCTTTAATAACTCTAGTGATATTTGTTTTTCCAAAGTCTTTATTCTCTTTAATAAAGTCTCTAAAGTTATCAATAGTTTTAGATAAGTATTTAGCTTGGTCTAAGACAATATCCATATTTTCATTTAAGTACTCATTTTTCAAGGTTTTGTATTCTGCTTCTAGTTTTATGCCACTTGCAACAGTTGTAATGATACTTAATGGTTGTCTCCATTGGTGAGATATATTACCAATCATCTCTCCCATTGATACAAGTTTTGCTTGTTGGAAAATTATTTTATCTTGTTCTATAAATTCAGTTTTATCAATAAAACTTATTACAATAGCCTTATTACTTTTATCATCACTCATAGGTAAGTTTATTCTTTTAATAGTAAAATAGTAAGTTCTCTTTTTGTATATAATCTCATAACCAGTTTCAATACCAAGATTTAAACATTTTTTAATATTTTCTAATAAATTTGGTAGTTCAATGTTAGAATTTAACAATACAGTTGAAAAATTTTCCTCATTATTTGTAGATAAATCAAAGAAATCTTTGATTCCAACTGTATATTTTACGATATTTAAGTTGTCATCAAGTATGACAACATGTGCACTAAGATTTTCTAATACATTATTAAAGGCATTATTTGCAAAGTCCAATTCTATATTTGAAATATTGAGCTCTTCATTTACAGCTTGTAACTCTTCATTTGTACTTTGTAGTTCTTCATTACTTGTTTCAAGCTCTTCGTTTGTACTTTGCAGTTCTTCATTTGTACTTTGTAGTTCTTCATTTGTGCTTTGTAGTTCTTCATTTGATGTTTCTAACTCTTCAATAGTAATTTGAAGTCTCTCTTTTAATGTTAGCAATTCATCTTCAAGTATATTCATGTCTGTATCATTAAAATCAATTGGATCATACTTATCCTCATCTATACTTGATTTTGTATCTGTTATTTTGTCAAATGAAATAAAATATGTATCTTCACCTAATTTATTCTTTTCTAGAGGGTATACATTGATTATTACATACTCTTTAGGCTCCGAAATTGGTAAAATTCTGATTTTTTTAGAAGATATATAAGAACCTAGCTTCTTTGCTTCATTAATAGTTGCTCTTACATCTAATCTTAGAAAATCAACAACTAATCTAAACAACTCATTAGTATGAACACCTTGTGGATGATGTAAAAACTCTTTGCAGTCACCTTTATAAAAAAGAATAGTATAACTAGTTCCATCTACAACAATACCATTTTGAATAAACCTATTACATACTGATTTGTTAATTGAAATATCAATATCTATTAAGTTAGTTGATTGGTTATTTATATATTTATCTTTTGTAAAGTTTGTATTTCTTTTTCCATAAGTTAATGTCTCAATATCAATTTTTGCTAAGTCATTTAATTTTTTATAGATTTTAGATTTATTGCTAACAATTGAAAATAGAGAAGTTAGTGTTCCAATAGTCTCACTTTTTCCTAAAAATAGTAAGCTTTCATATCTTAATGAATAATAAAATATACTTAAAATTCTTTTTTGTAATTCAGAATTAAAATAGATTAATAAATTTCTACAACTTATCATATCAAGATTTAAAAAGGGTGGATCTTTTATAATATCATGTTTAGAAAATACAATCATATCTCTAATCTTTTTATTCACTTTATATGCTTTTTGAGTTTTTTCAAAATATTTATCTAAGTGGCTTTTTCTTATACCTTGTAATTCATCTGATTTAAAGACTCTATTTCTTGATTCATTTATAACTTTATCACTAATATCTGTTGCAAATATAGTTACTTTTTTTACCTTTCCCATCTCTTCTAATATATCACTAATTATCATAGCAATAGAGTAGGCTTCCTCACCTGTTGCACACGCTGTAACCCAGATTCTAATATTGTTGTCAAGTTTTTTTTCAATAAGTGAGCTTAATTGTTTTTTTAAGTCCAAAAAAGCATCTTCATCTCTAAAAAATGATGTAACTATTATAAGAAGTTCATCTTTTAACTTAGCAACTTCTTCTGCATCACTTTGGAGAATTTTTATATAATCATTTACCCCTTCAGCTTTTTTTTCTACAATTCTTTTTTTTATTCTTCTAGTAACTGTAGCATATTTATAAGAACTAAAATCTACCAAGGTTTCATCTTTTAAGATACTAAATATTTTTTCAAGGGAATCTTCTATTTCAAAATATTTATCAAAGTATTTTTTATCTTCTATTAGATTTATTATTCCATCAGCTAAAAGTTCAGGAGGTAGAGATACTAGTACTTTTCCAGAATCTATTGCTGATTTTGGCATAGAGTAGTATTTGGCAGCTTCATCTTCTGCTAAAGTTATACCACCATTTTTTTCTATTGCAATAATACCTTCTGTTCCATCACTACCTGTTCCACTTAAAATAATACCAATTGATTTTTCTTTTTTTTCTTGGGCTAATGATTTAAAAAAAATATCAATTGATGGCTTAGGCGAATGTTTGTTATTAGCAGATTCATAAAATAAAAATTTGCCATCTTGTACGATTAAGTTTTTATCTGGTGGGCAGTAATATATATGATTACCTTTAATCTCTTCCTTTTCTGAGATAGCAGATATGTTAAATCCAGAATATTTACTTAAAAGTTCACCTAGTAAGGTAGGTTTTTTAGCATCTAAATGTTGGGTTATTACATAACATATTCTATCATCCATTTGAACTTTTGATAAAAATTTTTGTAGTGCTTCAAATCCGCCAGCACTAGCTCCAATACCTACAATAAATATATCTTTGTAATTCATACTAACCCTTAAAATATTCTTCTTAATTCTCTTAATATCTTTTGTTCTTTGGTAACGTCTTTTTGGATGCCTAAGTAATAAATTATTGTACCATTTTTTTCATCATATATTGGAGAAATCGATAGCTCAACATACTTTAGTTTATTGCTTTTAGTATAGTTTCTTAAAATAACAGTTACACTTTCATTATTGCTAAGTGCATTTTTTAATATTGTTATACCTTTTTGCTCCAAGTCTTCATTTCTTAAAAAACCTGGATTTTTACCTAAAACTTCTTCTTGTGTATATTCAAAGAGTTCGGTAAAAGAGTTATTTACATATAATATATTTACTTTATCATCTGTAAGTATCATACTTGTAGAAGCTTGAGAAAGTATTAATTCAGGGTCAATATTTTTTGATAAAAAGCTACTAGCACTTTTATACTCTTGATTACTATATTTTACTTTATCTTCTAGTTTAGATTTATAGTGAACGTAAAAGATTTCATTAATTTTTTTAAATACTACAAAGATAACAATAGCAATAAATATCATTAATGAGGCAAAAATAAAAACTCTTAGTTTAAGCTGGTCATTTTGAAATCTTTTGAAATATTCTTCTTTTAGTTTTGAGACTATGATTACATTGTTTTTTATTGTTGTATCAAATCTATTTGAAATATAGTTTTTACCAATATGTTCTTTTTTACTTAGAATTTTTCTAAAATTATCAGGAAAATAAGTGTTTATTCTATTACTAAATATTTTATTTCCTTTATCAAATGGCAAAATTACTTTTCCGTTTGAATCACAAATCATGACATTGAAAAGAGTAGAATCAAAAAATAGATTAACTTCTAGATTTACTATTAGTTCTCCTACAAACTTATCATTTTGTAAAATTGGTAAAATTATTCTAAGAGTTGGTCTAAAAGGATATTCAACTTGCTTATTTTCAATATTTAAATCAAGGTTTGAAATATAAATATCTTTCATTTTCTTTGATTCTTGGAAATAGTCTCTATTTGATTTATCTTGAAGATTGCTTTTAGTTATGCTTGTTGGGTTTATGGATAGTTTATTTCTATCTACTCTTAGTTGTTCTTTTCCATGATTATCTACAAATCTCAATTGCATAAAATAAACATTTGTTTGAGATATAGTTAAAAATAGAGTTTTTAGTTCTTGCAAACTGTTATTTGCAAGAGCTTCTTTAAAAACTTTTAAATTACTTATGTATTTTAGTGTATTTTCTGTGTCATATATTAATTTGTTTAATTCATTTTCTTTTTTTATTATATTTTTGCCAAAATTATTTAATATCTGTTTTTTGAATTCATTTTCCAAAAAATATTTTTCAATTACTATGAATGCTACAAATATAAGTAAAGTAGAAATTATCAATGTCTTTAATATTGATTTTCTATATTTAAAATCAATTTCATCATTATTTTTCATAACAAATTTTAACTAAAAGCTACTAAATTAAACAATAAAATCGAAGTTATTATGTAAAAAAATTATAAGTATTAATAAACCTCTTTAATAAATAAAACCTCTTTAGCTACTTCTTTGCCATTATCGTTTATAATGCGGTTAAAATAAAAAAACAAATATTTAATATAAAAGGTTAATAATGGGATTAGGTGTAGGAATAGTAGGACTTCCAAATGTAGGTAAATCAACGACTTTTAATGCTTTGACAAAAGCACAAAATGCAGAGGCTCAAAATTATCCATTTTGTACTATTGAACCAAACAAAGCAATAGTTCCCGTACCTGATAAAAGACTTGATGCTTTAGCAAAAATAGTTATTCCTGATAAGATTCAACACTCAACAATTGATTTTGTAGATATTGCTGGACTTGTAAGAGGAGCTTCAAAGGGTGAAGGTTTAGGAAATCAGTTCTTATCAAACATTAGAGAAGTTGAAGTGATTTTACATATGGTAAGATGTTTTGAAGATGGAAATATTACTCACGTAGAAGGTGATGTAAATCCTCTAAGAGATATTGAGATTATTGAAACAGAGCTTATTTATGCAGATATTTCTCAGTTAGAGAAAAAAATAGATAGACTTAAAAAACAAGCAAAGTTTGATAAAGTAGCAGCAGCTTCACTAGTTGTTGCAGAGGAATTATTTAAACACTTAGAAGAGTTAAATCCTGTTAAGACTTTTGAAAAACTTGATGACGAGGTTTTTATTGCACTTGATAAAGAACTTAGATTTTTATCAAATAAAGATGTGATTTATGGAGCAAATGTTGATGAAGACTCTTTAGCTGATGGTGGAAACAAATTTGTTGATACATTAAAAGAACATGCAAGTAGTGTAAATGCAGATGTAATAGTTCTTTGTGCAAAGATTGAAGAAGAGCTAGTTGGACTTGAAGATGATGAAGCACAAGAGTTTTTAACTGACTTAGGTGTAGAAGAATCTGGTTTGGAACAAATTATTCATAAAGCTTTTGATAAACTTGGACTTCAATCATATTTTACAGCAGGTAAAATAGAAGTAAGAGCTTGGACAATAAAAAAGAATACAAAAGCACCACAAGCAGCTGCTGTTATACATAATGACTTTGAAAAAGGGTTTATCAAAGCAGAAGTTATTGCTTATGAAGATTTTGTAGCTTTAGGTGGTGAAGCTAAGTGTAAAGAGGCTGGAAAGCTTAAGCTTGAAGGTAAAGATTATGTGGTGCAAGATGGTGATGTTATGCACTTTAGATTCAATGTTTAACCTTAAAAAAACAATAACCCTATAATAAAATAACTCAAAAAATAATTTTACAGTTTTGTATAGTTTTTATACAAAACTGTAAAAAAATCTCCTACAAAAATATGTATAATTTTACCATAATATAAAAAAGGTAAAAGATGAATAATCAATTAATAAATTATAAAGGTATTGAAGTAAAATCGGACTTACTACAATATTTTAAGCACATGCTTTTAGTAGATGAATACAGAGAAGAATTAGTATCATTATCAAAAAGCTGGGATAATTTGTCATTGCTTAGCCATTTTGGTAATAGTAGTGCAAACATAAATGAGACTAAAAATAACTTTTCAAAATTAACTTCAAAACTATTAAATCACTTATCAAATGAACTATTAGAAAAGACAATTAGACAAATGAAGTTTAAATCACAAATCTCAATTGATATAGTAATAAGAAACTTATTTGAAAGAACTGCTGATATTGGATTTTTATCAACAGATAATGATATTAGAGAGTTTATAGAAAACAATAAAAATAGATATGACCATGATTTTGCAAATAATGTAAAAATATTAAGAAATAGGTTTTTAGAATATACACAAAAGTATAGTGTTTATTATGATATTGTATTAATGGATACAAAAGGAAAAGTACTAGTTCAACTAGATAAAAATCAAAAAATAGATAAATCAGATGACGATATTATAAACTTATCATTAAGCAGCAATGACTATGTAGAGTCTTTTAAATATCATGACTTTATTCCAGAAAGAAAAAAGAGTTTGGTATATGCTTCAAAGGTTACAAAAACAAATGACCCTAACTCAGAAGCTATAGGGGTATTGTGTTTATGCTTTAGATTTCAAGATGAGATGAAAGGTATTTTTAACAACCTAAAAGATAACAAAAATAAAGAGTGTCTAACTATTTTGGATAAGGATGGTATTGTTATTGCTAGTAGTGATAAATATCATGTAAATTTAGGAACAGTTTTGGAGTTTAATCCAAATAATAAGTTCTCACTTGTTTCCCATGCAGGAAGAGACTACTTAGCTAAGACTTGTAAAACAACAGGATACCAAGGGTATTTTGGTCAAGAGTGGTATGGACATATAATGGTTCCTTTAGAGTATGCTTTTGTAGGTGAAGATGATAATTTAAATATTAGCCAAGAGGTTTTATTGGCAATCTTACAAGAGGGAGAAGGCTTTAGTGATGAGTTAAAAAAGATTCCACTAGAAGCAAATAATATTCAAGTAAATCTAAATAGACTTGTTTGGAATGGAAATATTAGTAAAGGTGAACATGATCAAAGTGAGATGACAAGAACTTTCTCAAGAGCTTTATTAAATGAGATAAGTTCAACAGGTGAAAAAACTAAAAGAATTTTTGATTTATCAATAGCTAATCTAACTAAAACAATTATTTTAAACAATGCTACTTATGTAGCTTCATTGATGGTAGATATCATGGATAGAAACTTGTATGAAAGAGCAAATGATTGTAGATGGTGGGCATTGACTCAAGATTTTATGGATGTATTAACATCAAGTAATGTTGATAAAACTCACAATCCAAAATTAACTGAGATATTAAAATATATAAATAATCTTTATACTGTTTATACAAACCTTTTTATTTATGATACAAATGGAATTATCTTAGCCGTTTCAAATGAAAATGAGAAGCACCTTATTGGAATGCAATTAAATGATAACACAGTAGAAAAAACTATGGAGATAAAAGATAGCAATGACTACTTTGTATCAAAATTTAAAAAGACAAAGTTTTATAGTGATGATTTTACATATAATTATTATGCTTCAATTAAATCAAATGAAAAGGTTGTGGGTGGTATTGGAGTTGTTTTTGATTCAAGAGTTGAATTTAAAGCTATGCTTGAAGAGTCAATCCCAAACTTTAAATCAAGTGAAGATGAAAAAAGATTTGGGGTATTTACAGATAAAAATGGACTGATAATCTCATCTACAAATGATGATTTGAAAGTAGGAACAGTTTTAGATATAGATTCAAAGCACTTCAATATGGTAAATGGAGAAACTCATAGTGAAATCATAGTTTACAATGGAAACTATTATGCTATTGGGATAAAGTGTTCTCAAGGTTATAGGGAATACAAAGTAAGTGATAACTACTCTAATGATGTTTTTGCAATATTTTTCTCATATATAAGTTCTGCCAATTTAAAGATATCTCATACAAAAGAGATATTTAAAGAAGTAAGTGGAACTAAAGTAGAGAATACACAAGAAATAGGTACTTTTTATATTGGTGGAAAGTGGCTAGGTGTAGAGATAGAAAAAGTTATTGAAGTAGTTTGTGTGGATAAATTAGATTTATCTCCAACCTTAGATAATGACCACTATTTTAAAGGTACACTAATTTATGACAACAATGCAGTTGGTGTTATTGATATCAGAAGTTTTTTAGGTGAAAGTGTTGATAGAGAGTATAAAGAAGTAGTTATTATAAAACATTTTGATAAAAATAGTGAAAATTATATTGGAGTATTAGTTAATGAACTAGGTGATATTCCAGAAGTTCCAAGGCAAAGAATTAAAAAAATTGACGATTATTTATTGGGTAATTGTACTTTAGTAAATAAAGTTGTAGTTCCAAGTGAAGATGACAAAGAAGCTAAATTATTATCAATACTAGATATAGCAATGCTAAAAGATAATTTAGTTGAATAAAAAGGAGAAATATTATTTTCTCCTTTAAATATTTTTATTGTACAAAATTGAATAATAAAATAAGTATAACTATCATATAATGACCAAATAAGAGACTAGTCTCTATATATTAAGCTTTTGGTTATACTATGAATTATAAAAATGAACAAACTATCTTAAAAATTATTAAACTTACTCCTCCTATATTTATTATTTCTATGTCGATTTTTTTGATTATTTTTTTATATTTTGAATATAAAACAACATACTTTCAAGAAAAACAGTTAATAGAAAAAGAGTTTATAAAACATAATAAAGAAATGGTTAAGAGTAATGTTAACACTGTCTATAACACTATTTTAGAAATGCAAAAAAACACTGAATTTGAATTGAAAAGATCTATCAAAGAAAGAGTATATGAAGCAAAAAAAATAGCAACAAGAATTTATAATGAAAACAAAGATAGTAAAGATAAAAAAACTATTACGAAGATGATAAAAGACGCTTTGGTTGATATTAGGTTTAATGATGGAAG
The DNA here is from genome assembly GCF_048571185.1 of Arcobacter denitrificans (SeqCode). GTDB lineage: Bacteria > Campylobacterota > Campylobacteria > Campylobacterales > Arcobacteraceae > Arcobacter > Arcobacter denitrificans. The sequence goes on from NZ_CP182350.1 coordinate 2,190,636, forward strand.
AGGTTATTATTATATTTATTCTATGGATTATGAGTGTATTTTATTTCCTTTAAATAGAGAGATTGAGAGTAAAAACTTTTATAACTTTAAAGATGGAAAAGGAAAGTATTTAACTAGAGAGATAATTACTCAATTAAAACAGACAAACGAAGGTTTTATGAGCTGGCATTTTTATAAGCCAAGTGATAAAAACAATAGTTATAGAAAAATAGGATTTAATATATACTTTGAACCTCTTGATTGGTTTATTGGCACTGGAGAATACTTAGATGAGTTTGAAGAGAGTATTAAAAAAAGAGCACTTTCATATATCAAAACTTTGAAGTACTTAAATAACAACTATATTTTTGTAGTAGATTATGATGGTACATATTTAAATCATATAAGAAAAGAAATTATTGGTACAAATGGTATAAATCCAAGTGGCACCCCTGATGTAAAAAATAGCGTTGATGTTGTTTCAAAAGCAATAAATATCGCAAAAAAACAAGGTGAAGGTTATTTGAGTTATATACAAAATAGTAAACCAACTACAGGAGAACCCACTATAAAAACAAGTTTTATAAAAGGTGTCCAAAATTGGGAATGGTTTATTGGACAAGGCTTTTATGAAGATGATTATGAAACAGCCCTAGAAGAGAAAAGGCTTATATTAGAAGAGAAGTTTAAATTATATGTTAAAAATATTTTTATCATAAGTATTTTATTGATGGTAATTTTATTATTTGTCTCAAAGTATGTTTCAAGGGTTTTGCAAAAAAAGTTTGCTGACTATAAGAATGAAATAGAAGAGTTTGTAAAAGAGAATAATCATCAACGAGACATATTAGCACACCAAAGTAAAATGAGTGCAATGGGAGAGATGATAGGCAATATTGCCCACCAATGGAGACAACCACTATCGGTTATAACAACAGCAGCAAGTGGTGTAAAGTTAAATAAAGAACTAGGTGTTTCCACTGATGCAGATATTGATAGTTCTATGGATGCAATTGTAGAGCAATCAATGTATTTATCTCACATAATAGAAGACTTTAAAGACTTCCTAAAAGATAACAAAGAAAAGACTTGTTTTAAAGTGGAAAGAGTTGTTGATAGAGCTATTAATCTTGCATATGGGCAGTTTGAAAATAGTGAAATAAAAATTATTAAAGATATTGAAGAAATAGAGATGCAAAGTGCTGAAAATCAGTTTGTACAAGCATTGATAAATATTTTTAAAAATTCAAGGGATGAGTTTGAAAAGATAAATGAAAAAGATAAGATTTTAATAATTTGTGCAAAAATAAAAAACAGTGAGATATATTTTACAATACAAGATAATGCAGGAGGAATTCCTGAAGATATACTTCCAAGAATATTTGAACCATACTTTACAACTAAACATCAATACCAAGGAACAGGTATGGGACTTTTTATGTCTGAAGAGATATTTACAAAAGCAATGAATGGAAAAATCTCAGTATCCAATGAAATATTTGAATACGAAGGTAAAGAGTATAAAGGGGCTAAGTTTAAAATTATATTGCCATTAGAAGATAAAATTTAAAACTATGGATTGACATGGATTAAGGCTATTTAATTTTTCTAAGATATAATATAATATAATAAATTATATTATAAAAGATAAAATGGAACTGGATAAATATGAAAATTATAGAGACTGAAAAAAGTATATTAACTATTATAAAATATGGTGCTATTGTTGGGATTTTAATTGTATCTTTTATATTAACTTACTTTTTTATTCAGCAGAAAAATGAGGATCTAAAAAAAGATATTAAATCTATTAAAACCACTTATTTAGAAGAGAATAAAAGAATAGTTCAAAATGAAGTTATGAGAGTTTATGACTATATAAAATTTAATGTTAATAATTCAGAAAAAAGATTAAAAGAGTCTTTAAAAGAAAAAGTTTATGAAGCTCATAATTTAGCTAATAATATTTATTTTGACAATATTAAAGATAAAGAAGACCATACAAAAAAAGAAGTTTTTAATTACATAAAGACTGCATTATCTGGTATATCACATAATAAAGATAAAAAGTATTTTTTTATGTATGGAGTTGATGAAGTTAAATTAATGCCATATATAAAAGAGTTTGAGGGTACAAAGTTATCAGAACTTGAAGATATAACAGGTTACAAATTTAGTCAAAAAATTATTGAAACTATAAAAAACAAAACGGAAACTTTTGATAGATATTATTGGTTTAAGCCAAGCCAAAATACTCCTTCTGAAAAGTTCTCTTTTTATAAATACTTTGAACCTTATAATGTAATAATTGGTACTGGTGAATATGTAGAAGATTTTGAAGAAGAACTAAAAGAAAAAGTTTTAGCATGGATTAGAAAAATTAGATTTTCTAATGGTAATTATATATTTATTTATGACCTAAAAGGGAATACCTTAGCTCATAAAAAGAAAGAAAATATAGGGAAAAATAGACTTGAACTTCAAGATAGTCAAGGTAATTATCTAGTAAAAGATTTATTAGCTTTTACTATAAAGAATAAAGAAGGTTTTTACAACTATGAATCTTCGTATAAAATAAATAATAGTATGAAATCAACTCAGAAAATATCATATTTAAAACTATTAGATAGATGGGATTGGATGATTGGTGGTGGATTTTATTTAGATTCATTAAATAATAAAATAAAACAAAAAGAAGAAGAGTTAAGAGAAAGTAATAATAATATTATAAATTCAATATTAATCATAAGTTTTATTAGTACTCTTTTTTTAATAGTGATTTCCTTTTATGTTTCTAGAATAATTGCTTTAAGATTTGAAGAGTATAAAAAAGAGATAAAAAAAGATAGTGATATTATTATTGAAAAAGAAAGACTTCTTGTTCAGCAATCAAAAATGGCATTAATGGGTGAAATGATAGGTAATATTGCCCACCAATGGAAACAACCATTAAGTTTAATTAGTATGTCAAATGCATTAATTCAAATTGGCAGAACAAACACATTGACAGTTGAAGAAAAAGAGATAGATGAAGCAGTTGAAAATATTGATAACTCAGTTCATCATTTATCTCAAACAATTGATGACTTTAGAAACTTTTTTAGACCAAGTAAAGAGAAAAGCTTTTTTCATATTAAAAATGTATTAAATAAAACATTTAGACTAATAGAATCTCAATTTAAAAATAACCTAATAATTTTGCATGATGAGGCAGAAGATATAGAAGCTTATGGATATGAAAATGAACTTTTACAAGTAATAATTAATATTTTAAAAAATGCTAGAGATGAATTTGTAGAACAGAATTCAAAAGCAAAAAGACTTCTATTTATAACTACTGAAAAGAATGATAATCAACTAATAATAAAAATAAAAGATAATGCAGGTGGAATACCAGCAGATTATCTAGAAAAAATATTTGAAGCATACTTTACAACAAAATCAGATAATGATGGAACAGGTATAGGATTATACATGAGTAAACAGATTATTGTTGGTATGGATGGTGAGTTAAAAGTTTCAAATATAGAGTATGAGTTTGACGGAGAAAAATACATTGGTGCGGAGTTTATTATAAAAATTCCATGTAAGCCTTCTGAAAAAATATAGTTAATAATTTATATAAAAGTTTCAGAAAATAAGAGTTTGTATTTTATATAATTTGACATATCTTTTAGAATTTGTGATAATAGGAAGTATAAATTTCATAATATGAAAGGATATAAAATGAAAAAGATATTAACGAGTTTAATAGTTGTTGGATTTTTAATAACAAATGCCTCATCAGATGAATGTATAGAAAAAGAAAATAGAATAGCATTTGGAGTACTTGGAATTTTGCAAGGAGCCTTTATAGGTGGTCCTATTGGTGCATTTTGGGGATTAGGTACTGTCATTTATGCAGACAGATATCAAAATGACTGTATGGAAGATAAAATAAAGATGGTTTCACCAGAACCTAAAAAAGAAAAAACAATTGAAAGTGAAAATGTTGATAAGAAACTTGATAAACTACAAAATGATAAATCAATGGAAAATGATAATAAAAACTTTGAAGAAGTAGAAAGTTTTGTTAATTTTGCATTTGATTCATATGTTATTAAAAAAGTTAATAAAGATGTTAAATCATTAGGTTTTTCAAATAGTAATAGTGTAATTATAGAAGGACATACTGATTCTGTGGGTACAGATGAGTATAACTTTGCTTTAGGATTAAAAAGAGCAAAAGCAGTAAAAGACTATTTTCTAAATAATAGTTTAATAGAACAAAGTAAATTATCAGTTGTATCATATGGAGAAACGGCACCTATTTCTAAAAACGATGCAAAAAATAGAAGAGTTGACTTAAAACTTTTGAATAAATAGTATTATTTAAGAATAGAGAAAAATCTCTATTCTTTTTGAAGTTTTGAGAATAAAGATTTATTTAGCTAATTGTTTGTTTAGAGTTTTTTCAAATACCTCTTCTAATTTTTTTACTTGAATTGGTTTTAACAAATAGTTAGAAGCACCATTTTGGATTGCTGTAATAACTTTTTCTTCTTCTCCATGTGACGTAATCATAATAATTTTAGCGTCTGGGAATTCACCTTTTATAGCTTTTACAGCTTCAATACCATCAGAAATATTATTAGTATCTGGCATTGTTATATCCATTGTTACAATATCAGGTTCATGTTTTCTATACATTTCTATTGCTTCATATCCATTTTCTGCTTCTGCAATTACTTCATGTCCTCTGCTTTTTAGGATATTTCCAATATTTATTCTCATTATTCTTGCATCATCTACTACTAAAACTTTTGCCATTAATCTATCCCCTTTATTTATATAAAATAGCTCAAAATAATCTCTTCTTCTTCATATTTAAGTTTTGAAAAAAAGATTCTTCCATTTTTCTTTTTTGTGATTGTAACTTTATTGTGTAAAGTATGTGGCGTTGATATGTTGATATTTTTGACCTCTTCTTCATCTAAAATATTACCAAGTATTATGTTTAAAGTCTCGGAAACATTTTCACTTGCTAGTTCATCTAAACTAGACTGGTCAATTTCTCCAAATATAAATTTTTTAACCATCTTTTTTGCAAATTTACTTGATACACTAAGTCCAATTGTACCAGCTTTTTCTCCACTTAATGAAATCAAACTTGTAATGTCCTTGTAGTTCATCAAATCAACTTCTTTTATTACAAAGTCATTTGTTATTTTAGACATATTCAAGTCATTCCTAATATATCTAATCATGCGATTAGAGAGTTTTTCTAAAATATTTTGATAAAACTCCATTACAGTTCCTTAAAAGGTATTTTAAAAATAAACTTTATTCCTTGACCAATATTATTTTCCAAATTTATACTTCCATCAAGTTTTTTAAGCTCTTCCAATATTGATGCCAAACCAACACCTCTTCCTGAAATATTACTTATTGTGTCAGATGTAGTAAATCTATCTTCAAAGATAATCATACTTATCTCTTTATTGTTCATTTTATTAAGTTCTCCAATTGTGTATATCTCTTTATCAATTGCAGCTTGTTTTACTTTTTGGATATCTATACCTTTACCATCATCTTCAATAGTAATAGATAAGTTTTTATTTTTTAGTTCAACTTTACAAGATATTTTCCCATATTCATTTTTTTCTTTTTCACATCGTTCTTCTAATGTCTCAATTCCATGATCAACACTATTCCTAAAAATATGCACAAGTGAATTTAAAAATGGTTTAAAACTATCAGGTACAAAAATCTTTTCACATATAATATTTAAGGGTTCAATACATTTTTCAAGGTCAAAGGCTAATTGTTCAACAAGTTTTTCATAAGGTTTTAAGAAAATAGATATGTCATGGTATCTTAACTTTTTAATATCTTCAAAAATTTCATTTAAATCTCTATTTTCTTTTATATATAATTTTAGTTTATTTTCTATTTCAATAATTCTTTTTTTATCGATAAGTATTGAATTTTTATTTTCAAAATAGTCTTCACCTAAGATATCTTTTAATATATTTAAATCTTCCTCAAGCCATTTTATCATACTCTCTTTTGAAATATTTGAGATGTTTTTATTTATGCTGTTATTTTGAATACTTTCATCTATTGCAGATTCAAAGTCATGTAGTTTTTCTACTATATGAAACATCTCTTTTTGAGCAAATAGTCCTTTAAATGTATGAATATCATTTCTTAATGAAGATAGTGTTTCCAAAGAGTTGAAATTGTTTATTTTGGAAACAAAATCTTCATAGTCATTTTTTATTTCAAAAAATTGTTCTGATGAACGAACAGTCTCTACTATCATTTTTAAAATTTGTTCTTCTTCTTTAACTTGTCTTGCAAGTTCTTTTTCAGCGGTAATATCTGTAAGAATCAACATATAATTTGAGTTATCTAATATTTTATATTCGGCACTAATATTTCTATTATTTATTAAGAATTCTTTTTGAAGGAGTGATATTAAAATTTCTTGTTTCATCTCATCTTCATTTAAAATATTTTGTAAAGTATTTTTTAAAAAGTTTTGTTTATCAATATCTTCATATAATAATTTAGTGATATTTAAAGTCTTAATCTCTTGTTGAAAAATATTTTTTGCTTCTATTGAATATTTATCAGCGATTATCATATTTTTATCAAAAGATAAAAATCCTTGTCCTGCATTGTTAAGAAGGTTTTGAATATCTTGTGTTCTTTCTTGAACCTTTATTTCTAGCACACGTTGGTTTTCTTCGATAGATTTAGACATATTTACTAAAGATTCTGATAGGCTATTTATCTCTATCATAAATGATTTTACATTTACTACATCTTTGAACTTCCCCTCAGCTATTTTTTTATTTTCTACTTCTAGTTTAAGGATTGGTTTTACTATTAGTCGTGTTGCAAAAAATACAATTGGCAAAATAAATAAAATAATTATTAAAAGTGTAAATCCTAATGTGTCATATATTTTTTTCATATAAGGTTTCATAATAGTTTTTAAAGGAGAAAAAATAGTTATATATTCATTGTGATCAAATTTTGTTTGAAGTTTTACAACATATTTAATATATTTTTGTTTATTTATATATGTAGTAGTAATTTTACCTAAGTTTGAGATAGTTTCGTTTTTTATAAAAGTATTTTCGTATTTATCCTTGATATTTTTTATATCTTTTTTTTCATCTGTATCATATTGTCCTATTATTGTTCCATCTTCAGTAAATATATATGCACCACTTCCTAATACAAGTTTTTGTTCACTCAAAAGCTTTTCAAGACTTGATAAAGATATATCTAGACCAATTACTACTTGAGATTTATTATTTACTGACTTTGCATAAGTTACACCAGGTTCTTGTAAGGAAGTAAATATGTATGGAGTTGTTTTAATAGTATTAGAACTATTTTTTGCTTGAATATACCAAGGTCTTTGAGTTGGTCTATAATTTACTTCTTTACTAGATTGGTTTATTTGAATTAAATTTTTATCTAGTAATTCTTCATACCTTATAATTTTGCCATTTTCATTAATATGTTTTCTTATGAGCCATCTAGCTTTTGTTGGTGCTTTTAAAATCTCTTTAATATTATTTGATACTTCCAAGTTAATTACTTGAAAAAAGCTGTCATCTTTAAACCCAATATATATGCCATAAGTATAATTAGAGCTTTTTATATACTCTGTAATAACTTTTAAAAAATCATGTCTAACATTTTTTGTAGGGAGCTTTTCAATACCTTCACTATTTTTTAGAAAAGTAATAAAATTATCACTTGAAATATCAAATTGTTCAATTTTATTTATTACTTTTTCAGAAATGTTGTCAAAGCTTTTTTGTGTAGTCAGATGTACAAATTCTGTACTAGATTGATGTTGTATATATAGTATTGTTGTAATAATCAAGAATATTACAATACTAAAGATTGTTAAAATAGATGTTTTTATTTTTATAGAAAAATTACTCATTAGTTACCTTTAAGTTATCAGAACTAGTATACTACATTTATTTTATTTAATTTATATTAGGTTTACTTTTCCAATCTTTTTAAAATAGCTGGAATAAACTCCACTTGAGCATCATCTTTATCTTTGTTTTCTGATGTTAAAACAAGTGCTGTATTTGCTAATTGATAGATTCGATGTTGGGTTTGTTGTTGTGGAATAGTTTCGCCACTTTGAATTGAGCGTTCACAAAGTGAAGCATCTGGTGAAGTAAACCATCGACATGACAATGGTCTTTGTTCATAAATTTTACAACAGTTATCTTCATCTAGAAAAGGACAAGTGGCTCTAAAAAAGGGAGCCTGTCTATCTTCAATATTTTTATGAAATGCTACTATTAAACTTTTAATCTCATCATCTGAATAGCTTGCTTCAATATGACTTGCAATATATTCAATTGTTTGAGGTGAACAATGTATAGGAAAAGAACAACAGTGTGAACACTTCGTTTTGCAGGCAATAACTGTTTTATTAGGAAATGATAAACTAAATGCTTCAAGAATTTCATCTAACTCCTTATGTACTATATCCATCTGCTCACAACTATTTTTTGTCTTAGATAGTTTTTCATAAAGTTGAATACCAAAGTTATCAAAAAGTTTATCATACTCCATACCAACTTGTTGCATTTGCTGAGCAACTTTTTCTACTTCTGTTTTGATTGACATTTTATTACCTTTTATATAATTTTTAGTATTTTATATACCTTGAAGAAGTATCTGCCAAATATACTCAACCTCTTCATCATCTAAAAAGATTAGTGATTTTTCTTGAAATAGTTCATCTATTTTATGAAAGTCAAACTTTTTTGAGTAGGTACAGTTTGGATGAACTGGATGGAAACTTCTTACAAGTGAGATTTCATTTTCTATTTTTTTCTCACAAAGCAAACAGATATATTCACTATGAAGTCTTCCTTCTTGTTCTAGTAGTTTTATATAGATTTCGCAAATAGCTCTTTTGGCATTTTGTTTTATAAGTTTATGGGCTAGTTCTTCAAGTAAGTTAAAATAAAAATCATCGATAGCTTCTACATCTTTTAAGTGGGGATAGAAAAGTTTTAAAAATCTCTGCCAACAGTAGAGTTTTTCTTTTTCAAAAATCCAAGTAAAACTTATTTGAATAACATCTTTAAGTCGAGGCATTGTACTTTTATGGTTTGATTCTAATTCAAAGTCAATTTTATATCCCACATTTACATTGGAATGCCTTCCTCCATAAAATCTATAGGTGGTATAGATATTTTCATCTGTTAAAATTGTAACAATTAAATCATCATCTCTAACAGACTTTATATCAATAATATAACCTTGCATCTACTCTTTTAGACTCTTCATATCTATAATTTCATCAATTATCTCTTGAGCTTCTTCTTCATCAATCTCATCTGCTTCTATATCATCAATAAGGTCTTGAAACTCTTTTCTCATATCTTGCATATATTTTATCTCTTCTTTTGTCTTCTCATCACTTTTTTTAGAGGCAACTAGTTCAAAGAGTTCATCTAAGTAATCTTCAACATCAGGTATTACTTCATTGTGCACTAGATTTAAAAGTTTTTCTTGTGTAGTCATATTTTTTCCTATTAAAATTTGAAAAATTATAACAAATCTAATAATACTTCTACCTGAAAATTCAAATGATCAGGTTTTGTTATTTAGTGATATTTTAGATGGTTTTATGGTATATTATATATATAATTAAGATATATTAAAAAATAAAGGGGAATAATGTTTTTTGGAAATAGTAGAAAAAAAGATGAAGAGATAGCTAAGTTAAAAGCAAGAGTTGAAGAACTAGAAGCACAAAATAGAAGTGAAGATGTGTTACTTGAAGAGATTAGTGAAGTTTTACTAAAATTTGAAAAGGGTTTCTATGGTATTTTTGTTAAAGGGGATAGCAAAAATAACCATTTAAATCAAATAAAAGATAATTTGAATAATGCCTTAGTAACCAATGCAAATTTGGCAGATAGGGGGATCCAAACACTTATAGAGTATGGAAATGCAAATTTTGAGCATAAGGTTGATACAAATGATTTAAGTGGAAAAATGGGTTCTGTTATTCTTGGTATTAGAGCATTGGGAAGTAGTATTTCTGAACTTTTAGCTCTATTGGATATGACTTCTGAGGAGTTGCATAATGAGATGGTTGAGTTATCTAATGCTTCTAATTCTTTAGCAACTGCATCAAATCAACAAGCTGCAAGTTTAGAAGAGACAGCTGCAGCTTTAGAAGAAGTTACTAGTACTGTTATTAGTACTAGTGAAAATACTGCAAAAATGGAAAAACTTTCTCAAACAGTTAATCAATCAGTTCAAAAAGGTGAAGAGCTAGCTAATAATACATTTACTTCAATGGATAATATCAATAATGAAGTTAGTTTAATAGAAGAAGCAACTTCTATTATTGACCAGATTGCTTTTCAAACAAATATTTTATCTCTTAATGCTGCTGTTGAAGCAGCTACAGCAGGGGAAGCAGGAAAAGGATTTGCTGTTGTTGCACAAGAAGTTCGTAACTTAGCAACTAGAAGTGCAGATGCAGCAAAAGAGATTACTGATATTGTTCATAAAGCAAAAGAGAGAGCAACTGAGGGTAAAAAAACAGCACAAAGTATGAAAGATGGATATAGTGTATTAAATGAAAATATCTCTAGCCAACTAAGTATTATTCAAGAAGTTTCAGATGCTAGTAAAGAACAACAACAAGCAATCGAACAAATCAATGATTCTATAAATGAATTAGACCAAACAACACAGCAAAATGCAGCATCAGCCGCACAAATTAGTTCGCAAAGTCAACATATAGAGACTCTTTCTCGTAACTTAGTTGATGTAGTTAATAAAACTACTTATATAAAAGATGCAAGAGAACAAGTAAAAGATATAGATTTAATGTTTACATTAAATAGATTAAAACTTGACCATATTAATTTTAAAGATACAAACTATAAACAATTAGATTCAAAAACAATTTGGAAGGTTAAATCAGAAAAAGAGTGTAATTTAGGAAAATGGATAATAGAACAAGAAAATTTAGATAAAGCGTATACAAAAACAGAAAACTGGGAACATTTAAAGGATGTTCACTCACAAGTACATAATGGGGTACAAAGAGTTATTGAAGATAATGCAAACGGAGATGTTAAAGATATGTTAAGTACATCATTAGATATAGATAAAGCAATTTCAGATGTATTTTGGACTATACAAAAAACAAAAAGAGAAAATAACTAGTAAACAATAGTTACTATCTACAGAATAATTGAAATAAACTTTATTAGATGTTTGTTTCATAATTATTCTTATGGTATGATTTCTAATATATTACAATAAAGGAAAATTTTGAAGGCTGTATTTGAAAATGTAAAAATAGCTAAAAAAGCAAATATTTTATATGAAGGTCATGTTACAAGTAGAGCAATTGAGTTTGAAGATGGAACAAAAAAGACTTTAGGTGTTATGTTGCCTGGAGAGTATGAATTTACAACAATTCATGAAGAAATTCTTGATATACAATCAGGTGAGTTAGAAGTACTATTACCAGCACAAGATTGGAAAAAAATTGTTTCTCCACAAAGCTTTTCAGTTCCAGCAAACTCTAGATTTAAATTAAGAGTAGTTTCACTAGTTGATTACTGCTGTTCATTTATAAAACATTAAGATAGAACCTAGCTTCTATCTTAGCTTATTTGTAAAAGTTTATATCCTACTCCTCTTAGATTTAAAATCATCCCATTTTTTAGTTTTGTTCTAAGTTTATGCACGATTGTTCTCATACTAACTGATTCCATCTCTTTACTATCCCAGACATATTCATGAATCATATCTAAAGTTACTGTTTTATTTAGATTTTTTACAAGTAGTGAAAGTAGTAGTTTCTCTTTTATTGTTAACTCAATTTCATGTCCATGTTTATATAAAGTTTGATTTATCAAATCAAAGCTATACTCATATCCCAAATCAATACTAAGATTTACATCACTACTTTGAGTTATATGATTTAGATGATATTTTATTCTTAAAAATAGTTCTTCAAAATCAAAGGGCTTTTTTATATAATCATTACATCCAAACTCAAATGAATTTTTGATATTTTCTATAGCTATTTCAGCACTTATCATAATAACTGGCGTAGTAAGATTATCTTTTCGTATAGTTTTTAAAATCTCATGTCCATTAAATCCTGGAACATTTAAGTCTAAGATATAAAGGTCATATTTATTATTTATGATTTTTGTAGCTGCTTCATAGCCATCACTACAATTTTCCACAAAAAAACCTCTATTTTCTAAAGATAATTTTATGATTTTATTTAGTGAAAAATCATCTTCAAGTAAAAATATCTTCATTTTATGACTCTTTTTTTATTAGATTTTCTGGAAATATATATCTAAATGTAGTAAATTGATTTGATTCAACTTCTACATCAATTTTATAACTATCGCAAATTGATTTGACAATATTTAGTCCTAATCCTAGACCGATATTTTTTACTTTTTCTTGGTAATATTTTTCAAAAACTAAAGAGGTGTCTTTTATTGTAATACCTTCATTTATTACTTCTAAAAGATTCTCTCTTAAAGAAATAACAATAGATGTATTTTCATAAGAGTACTTTATTGCATTTGAAATAGTATTATCAACTACTCTTTCTAATTCATATTCATCAATTAAAATTTTAAACTCACAATCTATTTCCAAATCAATAATCAAATTCTTAGTTTTTGCAATTTCATCAAAAAATATAATTCTTGAAGATAAAAAGTTTACTAGGTTTATAGGCTTTATCTGTTTTGTCATACTCTTCTTTTTTGTCAAATAATACAGGTCATTATATATAGAAGAAAGGGATTTAGAAGATGCTTTTATAGCTTCAAATTGCTCTTTTGGACCTAGCTGTCTCTCTAGGTTATCTACATTTAATGAAATAACACTTAAGGGCGTATTCATTTCATGGATTATCTTTTTTAAAAAAAAGTCTTGTTGTTCTAGTAGAGTTAAAATCATTTGATTATTTTCAAAAATTTTAAGCTGAGTTTTTATTCTTGCAATTACCTCTTCTTTTTTAAATGGTTTAGTTATATAATCAACTCCCCCTTGTTCAAAAGCTTTTACTTTTATCTCTACATCATCTATTGCACTTATGAAAATTATAGGAATGTTTTTAAGCTTTTCATCTTTCTTGAAGAGTTTACAAACTTCAAAGCCATCAGTATTTGGCATCTTAATATCCAACAAAATTAAATCAGGAGGATAACTATTTGATGATGTTAATGCAAAACTAGGATCAGTTGTTGCTCTTATATTATAATCATAACTTTCAAGTATATTATTTAAGTAGTGAAGGTTTTCACTTTTATCATCAATGATTAATATTGTATATTTTTTATGCATTCTTTAGCTCGTTTTATATTACTTTGTTGCTAAGATTATAGGATAAAAGATATAAAATCAAAATGAGGGTACCCTTGAATCTAAAAAAACTCTTTATGTTACTTTTTATTTTAAATACTATTTCATTTATAAGTGTGGCAGTTGTTATAAACAAATACCAAAACTCTACAATTAAACTAGAAGATGCATATCAAATGCAGTATAAGTCACTTATCCTTGCCCATGAACTTCGACAAAGTAGTGATGACCTTACAAGAATGGCAAGAACCTATGTAATAACAGGAAATCCACTATTTGAAGAGCAATATAAAACAGTACTTGATATTAGAAATGGTACAAAAAATAGACCTAAAAGATATAATGGAATTTATTGGGACTTTTATACTTTAGATAATACAACACCAATCTTAGGTGGAGAAAAAGTACCCCTAAGAGAGCTTATGAAAAGAGCAAACTTTCCAGAGTCAGAGTTGAATTTACTTTTTACTTCTCAAAATGAATCTGATGATTTAACAAAACTTGAACACAAAGCAATGAATGCCGTAAAAGGAATATTTCAAGATAATAATGGCGAATTTATAATAAAAGCAAAACCAGACTTTAAACTTGCACGAGAACTTATGCACTCAAGTGATTATCACAAAGCAAAGATAAGAATCATGGAGCCTTTGGATAACTTCTATAAGGCCTTTGAAAAAAGAACTCAAGAAAAAGTAAATGAAGCTAGAAAGATGGTAAAAGAACAAGAGTTTTATGTAAATGTGATAGTACTTTTTTCTGTAATATTTTTCTTGATGTCTTTTTTTATAATTCTTTTTAGAATTATTTATCCAATAGATTTATTAAGAGTTGCCATGCTTAGACTATCATCAAATGATATGAGTGTTGATTTAGAAAAAAACAAATATGATGATGAAGTTGGAGACATGATTGGAGCAGTTTCTATTTTTAAAGAAAATACAGAAAAGTTAATAGAGAGTGAACATCAAATAAAACTTGCTATGGAAGATGCAAAAAGTGCAAACAAAGCAAAATCTATATTTTTAGCTCGTATGAGTCATGAACTAAGAACTCCACTAAATGCAATACTTGGCTTTTCAAATATTTTAAAAAAATCACCAAATGTATCACTTGAAGAGAAAAATAATCTAAATATTATAAATAGAAGTGGAGAACATCTTTTAAATATAATTAATGAAATATTAGAACTATCAAAAATCGAGGCTGGTAAAATAGAGATTATGCCAAAGGTTTTTAATCTAAAAGAGTTGATTGAAGACATAAACTCTATTTTTGAGTTTAGATGTAAAGAAAAAGGTTTAGCATTTAAAATCATTTTAGATAAAAACTTGCCAGACATTGTGAAGATGGATGACTTAAGACTTCGTCAAATACTAATCAATCTTTTAAGTAATAGTCTAAAATTTACAAACAAAGGAGAAATATCTTTATATCTATATGAGAAGAGTAAGAAACTTTTTTTTGAGATAAAAGATAGTGGAATAGGAATAGAAAATAAGAACTTAAAGAAAATATTTAAACCCTTTGAGCAGATAAAACATGATGATTATAATAAAAATGGAACAGGTTTAGGTTTACCAATAACAAAAGAGTTGGTAAACCTAATGAATGGTTCTATTCATGTAAAAAGTAAAATAGGTGAAGGTACACAGTTTTATCTTAGTCTTGAGTATAAAAGTATGGAAGATGGAGATATTTTAATTGATTCAAAAGTAAAAGGTATTATTGGTATTGAAAGAATAACAGAAAAAAAATCCATATTAGTAGTAGATGATATTGAAGTAAATAGAGACCTATTAAGTCAAATATTAAATTCATATGGATTTGAAGTTTTTCAAGCAAGTAGCGGTTATGAAGCTATTGATATATTTGAAAAAGAGCATTTAAGTCTAATCTTTATGGATATTAAAATGAGTGGCCTTGATGGATTAGAGACTATAAAAATCATAAGACAAAAAGATAAAGATATACCTATAGTTGCAGTTTCTGCAAATGTTTTCAATGAAGATAAACAATCAGCACTTAAAAGTGGAGCAGATAACTTTTTATCAAAACCTATTGATGAAAAAGAGCTTTTACTTACACTCTCAAATTATTTTGATTTGGAATTTAAGTACTTAGAAACTATTGAAAATAAAGTAGATATTCATGAAAGATTAACAAAACTAGATAAAGAGTTTTGTATAAAGCTTAATGAATTATGCTTACTAATGGATTCTAAAAATATAGAAGAACTTTTAGCAAACTCTGAGCTTGATAATGATTTAAAACAACACTTCAAAAACTTAATTGATAACTTCAAATATAAAGAGATAAATGAAATCTGTATAAAAAATATACAGTAATTTATAAAAGTTTTTTTTAAAACAACACTTAGACAACACTTCTATTTTATACTTCTTCTCAGTAGTCATAAAGACTAAAATTAAAGGAGAATTAATGAAAAGTAGATTCACAAAAGTTTTAGCTGCATCAGCAATTGTAACTATGAGTATGATAGCTCAAGCTGCTGATACTATCAAAGTTGGTGTTTTACACTCACTATCTGGAACAATGGCGATTTCAGAAACAACTCTAAAAGATACAGTTTTAATGTTGATTGATGAGCAAAATAAAAAAGGTGGAATTTTAGGTAAAAAACTTGAAGCAGTTGTAGTTGATCCTGCATCAAACTGGCCTTTATTTGCTGAAAAAATGAGAGGACTTTTAACTAAAGATAAAGTTGATGTAACATTTGGTTGTTGGACATCAGTATCTAGAAAGTCTGTTCTTCCAGTTGTTGAAGAGTTAAATGGTCTGTTATTTTACCCTGTACAGTATGAGGGTGAAGAGTCAAGTAAAAATGTATTTTATACAGGTGCTGCGCCAAACCAACAAGCAATCCCAGCAGTTGATTATTTAATGAATGACATGGGTGTTAAAAGATGGGTTTTAGCAGGTACAGATTACGTATATCCTAGAACAACAAACAAAATCTTAGAATCATATTTAAAATCAAAAGGTGTTGCAGAATCTGATATTATGATTAACTATACTCCATTTGGACACTCAGATTGGCAGTCAATCGTATCTGATATCAAAAAATTTGGATCAGCTGGTAAAAAAACAGCAGTTGTTTCAACAATCAATGGTGATGCAAATGTTCCTTTTTATAAAGAGTTAGGTAATCAAGGTATTTCATCTTCGTCTATTCCAGTTATTGCATTCTCTGTTGGAGAAGAAGAACTTTCAGGACTTGATACTAAACCTCTAGTTGGACACTTAGCTGCATGGAACTACTTCCAAAGTGCTGAATCAGAACTAAATGATGAATTTATTTCTTCTTGGAAAAAATATATCAAAAATGATAAAAGAGTTACAAATGACCCAATGGAAGCTACATATATTGGATTTAACTTATGGGTAAAAGCAGTTGAAAAAGCTGGTACTACAAATGTTGATAAAGTAGGTGATGCGATTATTGGTCTTTCTGTTCCTAACCTTACAGGTGGAACTGCGACTATGCTTAAAAACCACCATATAACAAAACCAGTTCTTATTGGAGAGATTCAAGAAGATGGTCAGTTTGAAACTGTATGGTCTACTGAAGGTGATGTTGCTGGAGATGCTTGGTCTGACTTTCTACCAGGAAGTAAAGATTTAATCTCTGATTGGACAAAACCAGTTAATTGCGGAAGCTATAACACAAAAACAAAAATGTGTGTAGGTGCAAAATAATTAAAATATGAGAGGAAACTCTCATATTTTATACTTCACAATTTATGAAAGGTAACCATGAAAATATTTAAAATAATATTGCTTAATTTATTAATTCTAACATCGTTAGTTGCTTCAAATCTTCAAACTGACTCACAAGAACTCTTATCAAACAGTTTTTCTAAAAAAGAGAAAGCTATTTTAAACTTAACTAAAAACTATAAAGATAATGAGAAGTTAGAAGTTTTATTACAAAAACTTTTAGGTGGAGATTTATACTATACAAAAAGTGATAAAAGAGTAGTCTTTTTGAAAGAGAAAAAAGCTAAAGAGTATTTAACAGTTGATGTTTTTACAAATAATCAGTTAGAAATAGCTTCAAAATATGATTTTAAAAAAGTAAAAATCAATAATAAATTAAGAAATATTATAAAAGCTTCATTGGCGAAAATAAATCTATTTTCAAAAAATGAAGATAAAAGATTAAGTTCAGCAAAGAACTTGTTAAAGTATTTAAAAATAGAGGACAAAGAGCTTATTGTAGAGGCTTTAGAAAGTGAAAAGTCTTCTAATGTAAGAGATGTGCTAGATGAAGCAAATACTATTTTAATAGCCAAGTATGGAAGCGATAAAGAAAAGTATGAAGCAGTTGATAAATTAGGAAGCTTCATATCTTCTAAGACACTTGTAACTTTAAAAGATGTTCTCAAAAATAGTAAAGATGAAAAACTAAAAGAGATAGCAAAAAGCTCTCTTGATATAGTTGAACTTAAAAAAAGTTTTTATTCTTTTGTAGAAACAGCATTTTTTGGACTTAGTATGGGGTCAGTTTTACTTTTAGCTGCCATTGGACTTGCTATTACTTTTGGTGTTATGAAAGTAATTAATATGGCACATGGTGAGCTTATTATGATAGGTGCTTATACTACATATACTATTCAACAACTTTTCCCAAACTTGATTGAATACTCTGTAATTATTTCAATACCTGCTGCTTTTATAGTTAGTGGGCTTGTGGGAATTTTAATTGAAAGATTAGTTATAAGACATCTATATGGAAGACCACTTGAAACACTACTTGCTACTTTTGGGGTAAGTCTGATTTTACAACAGTTAGTGAGAACAATATATTCACCTCTTAATCAAGAAGTGAAGACTCCTTCATGGATGAGTGGAGCTTGGGAAGTTAATAGTGCCTTGTTTCTTACCTACAACAGATTGTATATAGTTATATTTTCTGTGATGGTATTTTTGGCGATTCTTTATGTGATGAAAAAGACTTCACTTGGATTAAAAGTGAGAGCTGTTTCACAAAACAGACCAATTGCTCGTGCTATGGGAATAAAGTCAAGCTTTATTGATGCAGCAACTTTTGGTATAGGTTCTGGAATAGCAGGAGTTGCCGGAGTTGCCTTATCACAACTTACAAATGTAGGACCAAACTTAGGTCAAGCATATATCGTAGATAGTTTTATGGTTGTTGTATTTGGTGGGGTTGGTAACTTATGGGGAACACTGATAGCTGCTTTAACTCTTGGAGAGATAAACAAATTTATTGAACCAATATCAGGAGCTGTACTAGCTAAAGTTATTATCTTAGTATTTATTATTTTATTTATACAAAAAAGACCTAGAGGATTGTTTCCTCAAAAAGGTCGAGATGCACAGGATTAGAAGATGAGAAAAGAATCAATAATTTTTAAAATTTTACAAAATGACAAGGGTGGAAAAATAGTACTTTCAACTCTTGCAATTGTAGTATTTGTAGTATCATTTTGTAACTTATTTGTTCCTAGTGATTCAGTGTTTTATATCTCAACTTTTACGGTTACTATTTTAGGTAAGTATTTAGCCTTTGCACTTTTAGCACTTGCTTTAGATTTAGTCTGGGGATATTTAGGTGTTTTAAGTCTTGGTCATGGGGCATTTTTTGCTCTTGGTGGATATGGACTTGCCATGTACCTTATGAGACAAATTGGTGATAGAGGAGTTTATGGAAACCCTGATTTACCTGATTTTATGGTATTTATGAATCTAAAAGAGTTGCCATGGTTTTGGTATGGATTTGATAATCCTTTATTTACATTTATTATGGTTATGCTCATCCCTGCTATCCTAGCCTTTGTATTTGGTTGGTTTGCTTTCAAATCAAGGGTAACTGGAGTTTATCTTTCAATCATAACTCAAGCTATGACCTATGCACTTATGTTAGCATTTTTTAGAAATGATATGGGCTTTGGTGGAAATAATGGTTTGACAGATTTTAAAGATATCTTAGGATTTGATTTACAAGCAGATTCTACAAGAGTAGGTCTTTTGATTATTACATTTTTAGCTCTAGTTTTAGGGTATTTGATTTGTAGATTTATTATAAACTCACGTCTTGGAAGAGTTGTTATATCTATAAGAGATGCTGAAAGTCGAGTGCGATTTTTAGGATATAAAGTTGAACAGTATAAGGTGTTTATATTCGTAGTCTCAGCAATACTTGCGGGAATAGCAGGAGCACTTTATGTTCCACAAGTAGGAATCATAAATCCAGGAGTTTTTTCACCACTATTTTCTATTGAGTTAGTTATTTGGGTAGCAATAGGAGGAAGAGGAACTCTGTATGGAGCAATCATTGGAGCAATCATAGTAAATTTTGCAAGTACTTATTTTACATCTGCTCTTCCAGAGGTTTGGTTATATGCCTTAGGTGGACTTTTTGTTCTTGTAACTTTATATCTTCCTCAAGGTGTAGTTGGGCTTATAAGTAAAATAAATGCAAAACTAAAAAAGGCTAAGGCATGAAACTATTAAGACATGAAAATGAACAAAATATTGGTAATCTTAAAGTTGGAGATAGGATTCTTTTAGTTGATGGTGTTAGTGTTAGTTTTGATGGATTTAAAGCCTTAAATAACTTGAGTTTTTCAATAAACTATGGTGAACTAAGATGTATCATTGGAGCAAATGGTGCAGGAAAATCAACTATGATGGATGTAGTAACTGGAAAAACTTCACCTGATGAAGGAGAAGTTATTTTTGGAGAAGCAGTTAATTTATTGGAATTAGATGAGCCTTCTATTTCAGAAATAGGAATTGGGAGAAAATTTCAAAAGCCAACAGTATTTCAAAACCATTCAGTTTTTGAGAATCTTGAACTTGCCATGAAAGATGACAAAAGATTTTTCAAAACACTTTTTTCAAAACTAGGAAGTGAACAAAAAGATAAAATAGAAGAGACTATGAAACTAATAGGTCTAAAAGAGCTTTACAATATGGATGCAGGTATTTTATCTCACGGTCAAAAACAGTGGTTAGAAATTGGTATGCTAATCATGCAAGAGCCAAAACTATTATTAGTAGATGAGCCAGTTGCAGGAATGACTCCCCAAGAGGTGGAAAAAACAGCAGAGATTTTGACAAGTCTTTCAAAAGAGAATGCGGTAGTTGTAGTTGAACATGATATGGAGTTTATACGAAGTATTGCTAGTAAAGTTACTGTTTTGCATGAGGGTTCAGTTTTAGCAGAGGGGAATATGGATGCGATACAAAACAATGAAAAAGTGCGAAAAGTATACTTAGGAGAATAAAAATTCAAATTATGCCACTATTACGGCGTTAAAGATTTTTCATTTACTAATAGTAAACTTCAAAATCTTTGCCTTGCACTAGCAACATACTTTGAATTTTTTGGGAAATGAAGGGAAAATTATGTTAAAGATAGAAAAAATAAATCAATTTTATGGACAAAGTCATACCTTATGGGATTTGGATTTGGAGATTAAAAAGGGCAGATGTACTTGTCTTATGGGAAGAAATGGAGTTGGTAAAACAACTTTAAGTAAAGTCATCATGGGCTTACTTCCAATCAAAGATGGGAAAATCATCTATGATGGAAAAGATATATCAAAACTAGCTGACCACAAAAGAGCAAGTATTGCCATAGGTTATGTTCCTCAAGGAAGAGAGATATTTTCTCAACTAACAGTTTTAGAAAACTTGCAAATTGGAGTTTTGGCAAATAGAAATAAAATCTCAAAAGTTCCAGAAAAGATATATGAACTTTTTCCAGTACTAAAAGATATGCAAAAAAGAAAAGGTGGAGATTTATCAGGTGGTCAGCAACAACAACTTGCCATCGCCAGAGCCCTATGTATTGATCCAAAGTTTTTGATTCTTGATGAGCCAAGTGAAGGAATACAGCCAAATATTGTAGCTCAAATTGGTGAAGTAATTGATTATCTCACAAAAGAAGAAGAGATGACTGTTTTACTTGTAGAACAAAAGCTTCCATTTGCAAGACGTCATGGAGATGATTTTTATGTTGTAGATAGAGGAAGTGTAGTTGCACAAGGAGAGATTTCACAGTTAAGCGATGATATAATAAAACAACATTTATCAGTCTAATAGGAATAAAATGAGTATTAAATTTAAGTTTGAAAAGGAGAAGTTTTCATTAGATAAATTAGAACTTCCATCAAGACACTACTATTTTCAAACTGGTGAAAATTATATTAAACTTCTTAATATTGGAGAAGGTGTTTTCCCAAAAGACAAACTTCGTACATCTTTTAAACTTGATAACTCAAACCTAATACTAACAACTGAATCAGCTACAAAAATATATCCATCAAAAAAAGAGTATGGAGTCCAAAAAATAAATATAACTTTAGAAAATAGTTCAAACCTAGAGTTTTTAAATGATGAACTTATTTTATATAAAGACTCAAAATATATTCAACTATTTAATTTAAAGTGTGATGATAGCTCAACTTTCTTTTATACAGATATTTTAAGTCGTGGTAGAAGTTTTGAGGACTTTGCTTTTTCAAATATGTTGATTAAAAACTCTTTCGTTTGTGATAAAAGAGTTGAATATATAGAGAAGTTTGATGTAGCAGGAGATGAATTAAAAGATTATATTATTAGAAAAAATAGTCACAATTTTATCTTTGCAAAGATATATATAAAAACAAAAGAAAATGAAAACTTTATAAAAAATATACAGGAAAATGGCTTTGAATCTTTTACTTTTAGTCATAATAGAAAAATCATAATTGGAGTACTTAGTTCAAACAACATGTCTAATTTGAAAAATAAAGTTATGCAAGTTTGGGAACTATATAGAAAAGATTTAAACAAAGAGAAATTTATTTTAGGTAAACAATAAAAATGGAGGTCAATAGATGTTTCTAACAAATCGTGAACAAGAAAGACTGATGATATATACAGCTTCAAAATTAGCACAAGAGCGAAAAGAAAAAGGTTTAAAGTTAAACTATCCAGAAGCTGTTGCAATTTTGAGTTCATATATTCTTGAAGGTGCAAGGGAGGGTAAAACTGTAGCACAACTTATGGTTGATGCTACAAAGGTTTTAGGTGAAGATGATGTTATGGATGGAATTGCTTCTATGATGCATATGGTTCAAATAGAAGCTACCTTTGATGATGGTACAAAACTTGTTACAGTACACAATCCTATTACTACAAGTAAAAAAGCAAAAATAGAGCCGGGTGAGTATTTTGTAAATGAGGGTGAAATATCTTTAAATGAGAATAAAGAACTTACCACAATACAAGTAGAAAATAAAGGTGATAGACCAGTACAAATAGGCTCTCACTATCACTTCTTTGAAGTTAATAAAGAGCTTGATTTTAATAGAAATGAAGCATATGGAAAAAGACTTGATGTTCCAGCTGGAACTTCAGTGCGATTTGAGCCAGGTTCTTCAAAAGAGATAAATCTAATAGAGTTTAGTGGTAAAAGATATATGAGTGGATTTAATGGTTTGGTTGAGGGATTTTTAGATGATGTTTCAACAAAAGAAAATGCTATGAAAAATTTAGAAAAGTTCTTAGGAGTATAAGATGAAGATATCAAAAGAAAAATATGCTTCAATGTATGGACCAACGACTGGTGATAGATTTAGACTTGCCGATACTTCTTTAATAGCTAAAATTGAAAAAGACTATACAACTTATGGAGAAGAGAGTAAATTTGGTGGTGGTAAAACAGTAAGGGATGGTATGGCACAAAGTCCAACGGCTGTTGATGTTGCTGATTTGATTATTACAAATGCTACTGTTATCGATTATACAGGTATTTACAAAGCTGATATAGGTATCAAAGATGGGATTATTATAGCTATTGGAAAATCTGGTAATCCAAATCTTTGTGATGGTATTACAGAAGGATTAGAAATAGGAGCAAATACTGAAGTTTTATCAGCTGAGGGTAAGATTATAACTGCTGGTGGTATAGATTCTCATATTCACTTTATAAGTCCGGGGCAAATTGATGTTGCCTTAGCAAGTGGAGTTACTACCATGGTAGGTGGTGGAACTGGTCCAAATACTGGAACCAATGCCACAACTTGTACTCCTGGAGAGTGGAATATAGCTAAGATGATACAAAGTGTTGATAACTTACCACTTAACTTTGGTTTTATGGGAAAAGGAAATAGTTCGTGTAAAGAGGCTTTAGAAGTTCAAATAAAAGCTGGAGCTATGGGACTAAAACTTCACGAAGATTGGGGAAGTACTCCAAAAGCTATTGATACTTGTTTAAGTGTAGCTGATGAGTATGATGTACAAGTTGCTATTCATACAGATACCTTAAATGAATCAGGTTTTGTAGATAATACAGTAGATTCTTTTAAAGATAGAACAATACATACCTTTCATAGTGAAGGAGCAGGAGGTGGACATGCTCCTGATATCATGAAAGTGGCAGGTTTAGCAAATGTATTACCATCAAGTACTAATCCAACACTGCCATATACAAAAAATACAATAGAAGAACATCTTGATATGCTTATGGTTTGTCACCATTTAAGTCCAAAAATTCCAGAAGATGTAAGTTTTGCAGAAAGTCGTATTAGAGGCAAGACAATTGCAGCTGAAGATGTACTTCATGACCTTGGAGCTATTAGTATTACTAGTAGTGATTCACAAGCTATGGGAAGAGTAGGAGAAGTACTAATTAGAACTTGGCAAGTGGCAGACTCTATGAAAAAACAAAGAGGTGCCCTAACTGGAGATGATGACTTAAGTGATAATAATAGAATCAAAAGATATATTGCAAAATATACAATAAATCCAGCTATTGCATGTGGAATAGATGAGCATGTAGGAAGTGTAGAAGTTGGTAAGATGGCTGACTTAGTCTTATGGAATAGAGCATTTTTTGGAGTAAAACCTGAGATTATTATAAAAGGCGGATTTATAGCACTTAGTATGATGGGTGATTCAAATGCTTCAATTCCAACGCCAGAGCCAAATATGTATAGACCTATGTTTGGAAGTTTAGGTAAAGCACCTGCAAAAACAAGTGCAATTTTTACTTCCAAAGTATCTCTTGATGAGGGTATAAAAGAAAAACTTCAAATTGATAAAGCTGTACTTGCAGTTAAAAACACAAGAAACATTGGTAAACAGGATATGAAATTAAATGATTTTATTGGAAATATTGAAGTAAATCCTGAAACCTATGATGTAACAGTAAATGGTGAATTAATAGAATCAAACTATGTATCAGTAGTACCACTGGCAAAAAAATATTTTATGTTTTAGGAAGTTTGATGATAAAAAAAGTTATAGAAATCAAAAAAGATATAAAAGCCAGTGATGAGGTTGAGTTATCTTGGTTTGATTTGCAAAAACCAAATTTAACAGCTGTTAGTAGTTGTGGCATAAACTTTGTAATAAAAGCAAAGTTTACTCATTTACATGAAAATGATATTTTAGTTGACGAAGATGGATATGCTATAAAAGTAAAAAGAAGTGCTGATGAGATTTTTGTTTTAGAGTTTTCAGATGCTTTAGTTTTTGCAAAAACAGCTTATGAAATAGGAAACCGACATCAGCCAGTAATGATTGAAGAGTCAAAGATTACAGTTTTAGATGATATCTCTTTAGGTGATATTATAAAAGATTGTTATGCAAATAAAGATATAAATATAGAAAAAACAAAAGGGTACTTTAAACCAAATGGTAAAGCACACCACTCACACTAATCTTAAGTCTCTAAGTAGATTTTTACAAATACTTGATGGAACTTTTCCCTCAGGAATGTTTGTACACTCATTTGGTCTTGAACCCCATATTGTAAAAGAACAGGTGACAGATGAAAAGAGTTTAAAGCTTTATTTGAAAAATCTTATTATAGATCAATACTCTAAAATGGAGTTTGTTTATATAAAAAAAGTATATGAAGCTTTAGAAAATAACAGATTAAGTCTTATAAAAAAGCTTGATAATGAGTATAGTGCTTATTTGACTTTTGAGTATGCAAAGGCTTCAAAAAATATAGGACAAAACTATTTTGTACAAATAAAAAACTTAGCCTCAAAAGATGTAGTAAAAAAATATTTTTTAAATATAGATAATAAAACTTGTGAAGCAAATGAAATAATTGTTTTAAGTGCATTAGCTTATGATTTAGATATTTGCATGGAAGATTTTATTGTGATGTGGACGAAAAAAAACCTTATAAGCATAGCAGCAACAACACTTAAAATATCAAGAATAAAACCCTCTCAAATACAAAAAATGCTTTTTGAATTTGATGAGATATTAGAGAGTATTGTTTTTGAAAAAATTGATAAAAAGATTACAAACTTTAATCCACTTTTTGAAGAAGTAATATTCAGCCATAAAAACCTAGAACCTAAGCTATTCGTTACATAAAGGAAAAAAATGAGTTTAAAAATAGGAATTGCAGGACCTGTAGGAAGTGGAAAAACTTCAATAATTGAGAGTCTTACAAATATACTAAAAGATAAGTATTCATTAGCAATTGTTACAAATGATATTTATACAACAGAAGATGCAAACTATCTAAAAAGAACGTTAGATTTGGATGAAAATAGAATCATAGGTGTAGAAACAGGTGGCTGCCCCCACACAGCAATTCGTGATGATATTTCTATGAATCAAAAAGCAGTGCTAGAACTTGAAGAGAAGTTTAATCCTGATATTACTTTTGTAGAAAGTGGTGGAGATAATCTTAGTGCTACTTTTTCTTATGAACTTGTTGATTATTACATGTATGTAATTGATGTCGCACAAGGTGCAGACATACCACGCAAGAAAGGGGCAGGATTACTTTTTTCTGATTTACTTGTGGTAAATAAAATAGACTTAGCACCATATGTTGGAGTTGATTTGGAGTTGATGAAAAATGATGTGAAAAACAACCGAAAGAACAAACCTTCAGTTTTCATATCTAATAAAGAAGAAAAAAGCTTAGAGCAAGTTATAGGTTGGATCGAAGCATTAATATAAGCTAAACTATTATTTTGATATAATAGAAATTTTAATAGGATTTGTATATTTGAAAAAATTATTTAGCTTAGTTTTAACACTGTTTTTTACACTTAATCTACTTGCCTCAGATATTGAATTAACCCAAAAAGAGAAAGAGTGGCTCAAAAATCACCCTATAATAACTTTGGGTACAGAAGAAAAATGGACACCATTTGTTATAAATAAGGGCAATTCTCTTAGTGGATTTGATATTGATATATTAAATTTAATCAATAAAAATACAGGAGCAAACTTTCAATTAAAAGTAGGCACTTGGAAAGATATGGTACAAAAAGCAATCAATAAAGAGATTGATGGCTTAAGTACAAGTGCCGTACATGAAGAGAGAGCTAAGTTTTTCAATTTTTCAAATAGTTATACATCTACAAAAAAATATCTTATTACATTAAATAATAATCCTAAAAATATTAACTCTATTGATGATTTAGTTGGAAAAAAAATCGGATATTTAGAAAAAAACTTATTTGATAAAAAGCTTATTTCACAATACAAAGAGTCGATTTTAGTTCCCTTAAAATCATTAGATGAAATACTTCATAATCTTATTACTGGTAAAATTGATGCTACTATTGGAAATAATGAAATTTTTACTATGGCTGAAAAAGAGAGATTACCATATCTTAAGATAATAGATAAAGTACAAAACAGTACTTTGAATTTAGTGTTTTCTATAAGAAAAGATTATCCTGAAGCAATTTCTATTTTGAACAAAGGATTAGAGTCTATCCCAGAAGATACAAAAAAGTATATAAGTAAAAAGTGGTTTGCTGTACCACAAAATATTGAAGAAAAAAACAATCTAAATTTGACAAAAGAAGAAAATGAGTATTTAAAAAATAAAAAAGTTCTTACAGTTGCAAACTTGAAAACCTTTCCTCCTTTTAACTTCAATGAAGATAATACTCCTAAAGGGTATAGTATTGACTATATGAGATTAGTAGGTAAATATTTAAACATAGATATTGAATTTATTACAAATAAGCCTTGGAATGAATTCATGATAATGTTAAAAGATAAAAATATAGATTTGATTCCTCATGTTGCAATCACTGAAGAGAGACAGAAATACTTAGATTTTACAAATTTTAATCATATTGAATATACAACGGGAGTTGCAATAGATAAAAATAGTAATGTCAAATCAATGGATGATTTAAAAGATAAAGTAATAGCAGTGGCAAAAAAAACCTTTATAGAATCATACTTGAAAAATAATTTTCCAGAACAAAAGCTACTCTTTTCTTCATCTACTGCAAAAGCTGTTGAAGATGTATCTATGGGACAAGCAAGTGCTGTAGTAGGAAGTCTTCCAGCCTTGCAATATTATATTCAAAAAGATTGGTTAAGTAATGTAAAGACAACTATATTAAATGACTTGGGACTGGAAGAAAAGACTGCACTTCCTATGGCTGTATCAAAAGGTAATTTATTATTAAAATCTATATTAGAAAAAGTCAATGATGTTATACCTCATAATGAAAAAGTAAAGCTAAAACATAAATGGATGAACCTTTCAGATTTAAATTATAGTTTAAATAATGAAGAAATTAAATATTTAAAAAAGAAAAAGATAATAAAAATGTGTGTTCTTCCAGACTGGTTACCTTTTGAACAAATTGACAATAATGGAAATCATAAAGGAATAGGTGCAGATCTTATGAAGATAATTTCTAAGTACCTTGATACTCCTATAAAACTTGTAGCAACCAAACAGTGGTCAGAATCTTTACAAAACATTAGAGATAGAAAATGTGATATTCTTCCTGTTGCTATGGATGTTGCAAGTCGAAGAGATGCAATGAACTTTACAAAGCCTTATGTTGCTGAACCATTTGTTATTGCAACAAAAGCAGATAAATTATTTATCAAAGATTCAAATGCCCTTAGTAATAAAAAAGTAGGTATTGTAAAAAGCTATGCTTTTATAGATGTATTAAAACAGAGAAATCCCTTGATTCAAATTGTAGATGTAGAAAATACAAAAGAGGGACTAGAAAGAGTTAGTAGTGGTGAACTATTTGGTTATATAGATACTATGCCAACAATTGGTTATGGTATACAAAAGTACTCTATGTTTGATTTGAAAATTGCAGGAAGACTAGAGTTTGATATTAAGTTGAGTATTGCATCAAGAAATGATGAACCCCTATTAAATACTATTATGCAAAAAGCTTTAGATGAGATAAGTGAAGAGCAAAAAAGAACAATCGTAAATAAATGGATAGAGATAAAAGTTGCACAAGAAGTTAACTATACACTGCTTTGGCAGACAAGTTTAGTTTTTGCGATTATTGTTTTAATTATCTTATATAAAAATAGAACAGTACATTTACTTAACAAAGACCTTACAAAAGCAAAAAATGAGATAGAAGAACAGCAAAGTATGGTTAATAAATATGTATTAATTCTTACAACTGATACAAATGGAATAATAACAGAGGCAAATGAAGCATATTGTAAAGCTGTTGGTTATACAAAAGATGAATTGTACGGCAAAAAACATACAAATATGAGACATCCAGATATTGATGATAACTTTTTTATTAATTTATGGGAAACAATCTCAAAAAATAAAACATGGTCTGGTGAAATTAAAAACCTAAGAAAAGATGGTGAAACCATTTGGCTTAATATGTATATTGAACCAATATTTAAAGATAATATAAAGATTGGATATAGAGCAATATCTGAAAACATTACAGATAAAAAAAGAATCGAAGAGCTTTCAGTAACTGATAAATTAACAGGCTTATACAATAGAATGAAACTTGATGAAATCATGCTAATAAAAGTAGAAGAGTTTAAAAGATATGAAGCAAAATTTTCAATAATATTATTAGATATTGATGATTTTAAAATCGTAAATGATACTTATGGTCATGATGTTGGCGATTATGTATTAAAAGAGATTGCTAAAACTTTAAAAATAAATCTTAGAATTAGTGATATTGTTGCTAGATGGGGTGGAGAAGAGTTTCTTATTATTTGTGAAAATACAAGTTTAAGTGATGCTAAAATTGTTGCAGAAAATATAAGAAAACATATTGAAAATATTAAGTTTGATATTATTGGAAAAGAGACCATTAGTTTGGGTGTAGTAGAGTTTAGAGATAGTGACACACTTAATACGATTTTTAAAAGAGCTGATGATGCACTTTATGAAGCAAAGAAAACAGGTAAAAACAGAACAGTTGTAATGTAGATTATGAGTTAAATAATAAGATATAATAAAAAGTGAAGTGTATGAGAGAGTTTGTCCTCTCTCATATATGTAGATTAAGCTTCTATTGCTACTTCTACAGGAGTTGATTCCCAAATACCATGTTTAGTACAGTATCCATGAGCTACTAAGTTAAGTTTTTTACTAGTTGGAATAATAGTAAAAGTTGTTGTATTGTGTGCTTTTACATTTCCTAGTGTACCTGGAACATAACTAGCTTTTGCTAATTGTGTATCACCATTAAATAGTGTAACTGATTCAATAAAGTGGTCAAAATCATCTGGATGAGTATATTCATTTCCCATTTTAACAGTTACTTCAAAAGGCTCACCTGCTTTTGCAGTATCAGTACAGTGGATGAAAGGTGAGTGTCTATCAATTAAGTCTTTCTTAGCTTCTCTTTCAACAGTATCTATATCAACATATTTGTTAATCTTTGGCATTTTTTAATCTCCTATAAATTTTATGTATTGCATTATACAGTATGTTTATTAAATTATAAAGGATAAATTTTATCCTAAGCTTTAATTTAAGATAAATATCA
The DNA here is from genome assembly GCF_048571185.1 of Arcobacter denitrificans (SeqCode). Taxonomy (GTDB): domain Bacteria; phylum Campylobacterota; class Campylobacteria; order Campylobacterales; family Arcobacteraceae; genus Arcobacter; species Arcobacter denitrificans. The sequence continues at coordinate 2,220,797 of NZ_CP182350.1, forward strand.
GAAAATCAAGTCTATTTATGATAAAATCCGCGCTATGAACAAAGAAGATTATTTTATAAAACAATTTAAAAACAATCATAAAAATGTTATTGGTGATGATGGAGCTGTTATAGGCTCACATGTTTATAGCATGGATGCTTTCTTTGAAAATATTCATTTTAAACGTGAATGGATGAGTTTAAAACAAATAGCAAGAAAAGCAATGATTGTAAATATTTCTGATGCCATAGTTATGAACGCTATTCCTAAATATGCACTTTTAAGTGTTGCCATTCCAAAAAGTTTTTCAAAAGAAGATTTAAAAGAGTTGGCAAAAGGGTTTAAAAGTGTTGCTAAAAAGTTTGGAATCAAAATAATTGGTGGAGATACAATATCTAATAATAAACTTGATATTTCTATAACAATTATTTCAAAAACAAAAAAACCTATTTTTAGAAAAGGTTTAAAAAAAGATGATTTACTCTGTTATAGTGGTGAACTAGGAACTTGTAAAAAAGATTTAGACTCTTTACTTACTGGTAAAAAAGTTTCTAAAAAATCAAAGTTTATAAAACCCAAACTAAAGCCTGAATTTTTTTATGAAATTGCACCTTATATTAATTGCGCCCTTGATATCTCAGATGGACTATTTTTTGAACTTGAAAGACTATCTAATATCAATAGTTTAGGGTTTGATTTTTTTAATAAAATTAGTAAAGAAGTAGGTTGTTCAGGAGAAGAGTATGAAGTCTTATTCTCTTTTTCACAAAAAAATAAAGAGATAATTTCTAAGATTGCAACAAAACATAAGGTAAAACTAAACATCTTTGCAAAAGCAGTTGATGGAACATATAAATGTGATTGCCAAAATCATCATTTTAAATAAGGGAAAACATTGGAAGACAATACACAGTTAAATAAACACAATTTACAATACTATTTAAATCACTCAAAAATAGATGTACTTTTTAAGCAAAATAAAGATGATTTCGTAGTAACTGAGATACCTTTATATGAATTTACAGGAGAGGGTGAACATATAGTTGTAAAACTTAGAAAAAAAGATTTATCTACATGGGATGCTTTACAAATTATTGCAGATAGTATAGGCTGTAAGCTGAGAGATATTGGCTATGCAGGACTAAAAGATAAAAATGCAATGACAATACAACATATATCTATTCCAAAACAATTTGAAGAGAAGATAAATAGCTTTACCCATGAAAATATAAAATTTTTAGAAACTATTAATCACAACAATAAAATTAGAATTGGACATCTAAAAGGTAATAAGTTTTTTATTAGATTAAAAAGAGTTAGCTTAATGGATGCAAAAAAAATAGAACAGACCTTAGGTAAAATTGCAACATTTGGTATTCCAAATTATTTTGGTGTTCAAAGATTTGGAGCATATGGTGACAATCATGAAAAAGGTCAACAAATTGTTGAAGGAACGTTAAAAGAGAAAAGAAGAAATTTAAAGCAGATGTTTTTAAATGCTTACCAAAGTTATCTTTTTAATTCATGGTTATCAAAGAGAGTAGAGATATCAAAACTAATAGATGCCTTTGAGCCAAAAGAGATTTGTGAAAAAGTAGGACTTCCACAAGATATAGTAAAACAAATGAAAGCCCAAACTCATCCTTTTAAAATGCTTCCTGGAGAGCTTATGAGCCATTATCCTTTTGGGAAAATATTTATAGCAGAAGAACTTGAAGTTGAAAGTGATAAATTCTATAAAAAAGATAGAGTTCCAACTGGCTTATTACCTGGGAAAAGAGTTAAGACTAGTGAAGGTTTAGCACAAGAGTTTGAAAAAGAGTTTGATAAAAAAACTTTTGAAGATGGCGCTAGAAGATTTGCTTGGGTTTTTCCTGATGAGATAGAATCAAACTATAAAGAAGAGAAAAATTGGTTTGAAGTTTCATTTACTTTGCCAAAAGGTTCATATGCCACACAAGTTATCTCTGAAATAATCCATTAATAACATATTTTATTCTTATTTCTTTAAGCTTAGCTTTGATAAACTTTAAATAATAATAAAAAAAGGTTTACTATGAATTACGAAGAGATAGTAACAGAACTAGATGATATTACAAAAAGTTCTGAAAAAGTTGCTGTAGATGTTTTTGAAAAACTAGAATCAGCTTTATCACTTACAAAAGAAAAAGAATCTCAGGATTTAATAACTGAGGTTATGAATATGATTCAAGGAGAAGATATCTTTAGACAAAAAATTGAAAGGGTTATTAATAGTATTTGTGATGCACAAGGAATAGATGTAACACAATTCAACATAGCACCAACTGCAAAACATATTGCAGGTGATAACTACGACGAAATGTCACAAGAAGATATTGATAATATGTTCGCTTCTAATAATAAATAGAAAGTTTAAACTCTCTATTTATTTTTACAAACTTCTTTTTTTAATTCATTTAATATATTAAATATTTTCATTGTTTCATCATCCGCTTCTTTTGCTTTTTGAGCTAAAGTACTGTTTGATTCATCATTTGCATTTGCATCAATTAATAATTGAAGTTTTGTAGTTAAAACTTGACTTACGCTTTTTAAACTATCTATTTGTTCACTAGCTTGACCTGGATATTTAGTTTCAAATTCATTTATAAATGTAGTTAATGATTTTGAGTTAGATGTATTCCATTTCTCTTTAGTTCCTAACTTAGCAAAAATATCATCTTTTAGTTCAAGGATATGTACTTTTACTTTTGCAGTATCATAAACTAAATCCACATCGGCAACTTGTCCTCTTGCTTCTTCAAGGAAACTAGCATTTGAAGCAGCCGTTACAAGTGAGTTTGACATATCAGCAATTACAGTTGACATTTTAGAAATCTCTTCTGCTACACTTGCATTTTGTTGTGTTGCTTGGTCTAGAGTTGTAATTGCATCATTGATTTGAGTGATTCCACCTTCTTGCTCTTTTGAAGCAGTTGAAACATTTTCAATCATCTCTATTGTATCTGAGATATTTTTATTTAGTTCGTTGTATCCTTCAATCATTTTTGTTGATACTTCTTTACCACTTCTAGCTTTTGCAGTTGCTGTTTCAACTATACCTTTAATCTCTTTTGCTGCTTCAGCACTTCTTGAAGCTAGGTTTCTTACTTCTTGTGCAACAACAGCAAAACCTTTTCCAGCTTCACCAGCAGTTGCAGCTTCTACTGCTGCATTTAGTGATAGAATATTTGTTTGGAAAGCTATTTGGTCAATAACTTCAATTGCATCGTTGATTGAACCAACTTGTTTGTTAATATCTTCCATAGAATCCGCAGTTTGACTTGCAAGGTTTTGACCACTTTTTGCAGAAGCAGTAACATTGTGTGCAAGTTGAGTCATTTTAACTGTGGCTTCAGTAGTTCCTTTGATATTACCTGTTATTTGCTCTAAAGCTGCAGCTGTCTCTTCTAAAGAGGCAGCTTGCTTATTTGAAGATAAAGATAAATCATTTGCAGCTGATGATAGTGTTTGAGTATTTTGTTTTAATGAATCACCCGTATTCATAATCATTGCTAATATTTCAGAAGTATTATTACCTACAAGTTTAATACTTGCAGATAAAGAACCTAAATCACCATATATACCTTTATCATCAATAACAAAATCAAATTTTGATTCAGAATAGTGTTCTAATGATTGATTGATTCTTTCTAATGTCTCTCTAGTATGAGAAATCATTGTATTTAGTTTATCTTTTAAGTTTTCAACATGAGGATTTGAAGCTTGTGCTTTTACATCATATACAAAGAATCCATTTCCTGTTTTTTCTAATACATCATTTGCTTCTTCAATAACTTTTTCATCTTGTAGAAGTCCTGCTTTTACTTTATCCATATAGGTATTAAATAGCTCTGCTACTTCTGAAATTTCATCTTTTGATTGAACAGTTAATCTTATGTTTGTATCATTTGATTCAATCAAGTTTGTAAAACCTGCTTTTAATGAGTTGATTGGTTTTGTAGCACCTCTTACTATAAAGAAGATAATTGCCATAGTTAAAAGACCTAAGATAAGTGATGTAGTAGATATGCTTACAACCAAATCAACTAATCTTTCATCTGATTCTTCTAAAGAGAAAGTTAAATCCATAATCCCAATAACATCACCAACTTGCTGATTAGCATGACACATTAAACAATCTTGTTCTGCTATCATTGGTTTTATCATTCGTATATCATGTACACCATTCTCATTTATTTCAAGAATTTGAGGTTTTTTTGTTTCAAAAGATTTTAAAATATCTGAATCTTCTGTAAATTTTGATCCAGGAGAGTACATTTCAATTAATGGTTTACTTTTTGCAACTGTTAAGTTTCTTACACCCTTAATATTTTGCGCATCTTCTTCTGCTTTTTGAATAGTAGCTACATCACCTGTAGACATTGCATTTCTAAGACTTTGAAACATTGCAGTGTTAAGCATTTCCAAGTTCTCTTTTGTTATTGCAATTGAGTCACTTTTCACTTTTGCAGTACTAAAATAAACTACAGATACACTACTAATCGTCATGAGGATTACTAATGCAAACATAATTTTATTATTAATCTTTCTACTTATAAATTTAAACATAAACTAACCTTAATCTTTAAGTTAGGATATTATATAATTAAAACTATTTATAAACGATAAAAAAACAGAAAGAATTTAAAAAATAATGATAATTGGCATAAAAGGTAAAATTGAGAAAAAAGAACCAACCCTTCTACATATAGATGTTAATGGGTTAGTTTATGAAGTATTCGTATCGGTTAATTGTAGTTCTAAAATAACAGAAAATAATATTTCTCTCTTCACTACATACATAATAAGAGAAGATTCACAAACTTTATATGGTTTTTTGGATATAAATGAAAAAAAACTATTTGATACAGTTATAAAAATAAATGGTGTAGGTCCAAAAGTTGCCTTAGCTATTTGTTCTACATTTACGCCTAGTTCTTTTTCTCAAATAGTAAGTTCAAATGATATCTCTATGCTAAAAAGAGTTTCAGGTATTGGTCCCAAAGGGGCTAGTAGGATTTTAGTAGAGTTATCTGGGTTTGTTATTGATGGAAATGGGGAAGATGATATTGCAGGTACAAATATGATGGAAGCTTCTTTGGCCTTAGAGTCTTTAGGGTTTAAAAAAGATATTATAACTAAGGCATTAAATAGTTGTAGTGCAACAAATACAAGTGACTTGGTAAAAGAAGCACTTAAAAAATTACAAAAATAGATTAAAAGGTTAAAAAAGTATGAAGATTGCTATAGTTTTTGGTGGAAGTAGTTATGAACATGAGATTTCAATAGTATCAGCTATTGCGATGAAAGATGTTATTAAAAGTGAAGTAGAATATATATTTTTAGATGAAAATAGAGATTTTTATCATATCCCAACAAAAACAATTAAGTCGAAAATTTTTAGCAGTGGTGAATATAAAAAGTGCGATAAGCTTACTATTAAAAAAGGTGCTTTTTCAAAAAAAGCTATGTTTGGCGAAAAAAACGTGGAGTTTGATGTTGTATTAAACTTAATCCATGGTGGAGATGGTGAAGATGGAACTATCGCTTCACTTTTAGAGTTTTTTGATATCAAATATATAGGTCCAAGAGTTGGAGCTTGTAGTGTGAGTTTCAATAAGTTTTTAACAAAAGGTTATGCTTCATCTTTGGGTATTAAAACTATAGATTATAAATACTTTACAAAATTTGATGAAGTAAGTGTTGATAACTATCCAGTTATTGTAAAACCAGTTACACTAGGAAGTTCTATTGGAGTTAGCATTGTAAAGTCAAAAGAAGAGTTATCTTATGCCCTTGATGTTGCTTTTGAGTTTGATAATGCAGTTTTAATAGAGACTTTTATTCCAAATATAAAAGAGTACAATCTAGCAGGTTGTAAAATAGCAAATGAGATAAAATACTCAATAGTAGAAGAGCCACAAAAGGTTGATTTTTTAGATTTTGATAAAAAATATTTGGATTTTGCAAGAACTGAGAGAGTAAGTGTAGCAGAGATAAGTGATAGTTTAAAAGAGAAATTAAAAGCCTCTTTTGAGACTATTTATAATACTACTTTTGAAGGGTCAATGATTAGATGTGATTTTTTTGTAATAGATGATGAAGTATATTTAAATGAAATAAATCCAATCCCAGGGTCTATGGCAAATTATCTGTTTGAAGATTTTGATTCAACTTTAAATGAGCTTGCTAAATCACTAAGATTAAGAGATAAAATCAAAATCTCATATGACTATGTAAATAAAATCCAATCGGCTAAAGGTAAGTAAGCTTTGGCTTTAAAATCAATCCAATACGATAAGAAAAGTTTTGATATCTCATATGAAATAGTAAACCAAGGTGCAAAAAAAGATATCATCATACTTCATGGTTGGGGCTCAAACAAAGATATCATGAGTAAAAACTTTAAAAACTATTTGCCAAGTTTTAGACATATTTACATTGATCTGCCAGGTTTTGGAAAGAGTTCAAATGAGTATGTTTTAAGTACAAATGATTATGTAAATATCATGGAGATATTTTTAAAAGCAATTCACGCTTCAAAAGAGACAATTATGGGGCACTCTTATGGTGGAAAAGTTGCCACAAAATTAAATCCCAAAAACCTTATACTTTTAAGTAGTGCAGGAATAGTAGAAGAAAAATCAGCTAAAGTAAAAAGTAAAATCAAAATGGCAAAATTTTTTAAAGCTTTTGGATTAGGTTCAATTACAAAAATTTTTAGAAGTAAAGATGTAGATAATATGAGTCAAAATATGTATGAAACTTTTAAAAATGTTTTAAATGAAGACTTTACTCAAGAGTTTAAAAATTACAAGGGCAAAGCATATATATTTTGGGGTGAAAGTGATACTGCAACCTCTTTAGAATCAGGAAAAAAAATAGCCTCACTTATAAAAAACAGTGAGTTTAAATCATACGAAGGGACTCACTTTTTCTTTGTTGAACATGCAAAAGATATAAGTGAAAGAGTAGAAAATGGAATACTTTAATATATTTACACACATAGTTTTAGTGATGACTTTGGGTTGGTATTTGATTACCAACTTACAATGGTATAGCTATAAAATCGAAAGAGTTATTTTTAAACATCATAAGTTAAATTGGCACATTATATATTTTGTGATGCCTTTTGTTATGTATTATCTTTTGCCATCATTGTATTTTTTAATATATTTTTATGCTTTATATTTGCCTATTTTAGTTTTATGGAATATGAAACTTGATAAGCCTTTGGTATTAACTTCAAGAGTTCAAAGATTTTTAGCCATACTTTTATTTGTGACATTTTCTATAAGTCTTTTATGTTTTGTAAGTGAAAACTGTAAGACTTCAGGTTTATTTATTCCTCTATTTATAGCTTATATGGTCTCATTTTCACTAGAGCGTATCTTTTTTATATCTTTTAAACATAGAGCAAAAAAGAGACTTCAAGGTATTGCAGACTTAAAAATCATAGCAATTACTGCTTCATATGGAAAAACATCCATAAAAAACTATTTGTATCAAATCCTAAAAACAAAGTTTCATGCATATAAAACTCCAAGAAGTGTAAATACTCTAGCAGGACTTGTTCTTGATGTTAATAGAGACTTACCTGATAATGCTGATATATACATAGCAGAAGCAGGGGCAAGAATGCCAGGGGATATTGAAGAAATATCAAACTTCTTAGGACAAGATTATGCAATCTTAGGACAAGTAGGTGAACAGCACATAGAGTACTTCAAAACCTTAGATAATATAATCCACACTAAAATGGAAATCCTAAAATCTCCTAAAATGATAAAAGCCTTTGTTCATGAATCAGTTCCTCTTTTAGATTATGCAAAAGTAGTGAAGTTTCCAAACAATCTAAATATAACCATGAGTAACCTTGATGGTATCTGGTTTGATATTCAAATTGATGGAAAACAAGAGCACTTCCATGCTCCCATACTTGGAAGTTTCAACGCAGTAAACTTAACAGCTTGTATTCTTATGGCAAAAGAGTTGGGTATGAGTATTGACCAAATTAAAATAGCCTTAGATAAAATCAAGCCAGTAGAGCATAGACTTCAAAAAATAGAAGCTGGTGGAAAAGTTATCATTGATGATAGTTTTAATGGAAACTTTGAGGGTATGCTTGAAGCTGTAAATCTTTGTAGTGAATATAAAGGAAGAAAAGTAATCATAACTCCAGGTCTTGTAGAATCAACTGATGAAACAAATATTCTTTTAGCAAAAGAGATAGACAGACACTTTGATTTTGTTATTTTAACTGGTTCATTAAATACTCACCTTTTTAGTGATAACATAGATAAAGAAAAGCAGTTTATCTTAAAAGATAAATCAAAGATGGAAGAGACTTTGGCAGAACAAACTAGAGCAGGGGATTTAATCCTTTTTGCAAATGACGCACCAAACTTCATATAATTTAGAAATAACTCGTTATTTTCTTTAGGGTTTGCTACTTTAAATGGAATTTACTTCTATTGATAAAAGTAGTAATAAAATATATAGTCCCTTAAAAAAGGGATTTTTTAAGGAATAAATATGGAACGAATCTATGCCCCTTGGCGATTTGAATATGTTACAGAAGACAAGATTGAGGGGTGTGTATTTTGTCACATTTATGAAAATCCAAATGATGATGAAAAATTAGGTGTAGTTTTTAGAGATAAAAACTGCTACGTTGTCATGAACAAATACCCATATACTCCCGGTCACATGATGGTAATACCAAACTTTCATACAGATAATATAGAAGATTTAGATGATGAGATTTGGATAGATATGTCACTGCGGGTGAAACAGGCAACTAGGATGCTTAAAGAAGTACTTAATGCTGAAGGCATAAATATAGGCATGAACCTAAGCAAAGCTGCAGGAGCTGGAATAGCTGAGCATGTTCATTATCATCTTGTTCCTAGATGGGGAGGGGATACAAACTTTATCACTACTATTGGAAATACTAGAGTTTATCCTGTGGATTTTAATAAGTTGTATATGAAACTTTGTGAGAATTCAGGTAAATATTTTTGTTAAAATAATCTAATGAAACATTATCAAGATACAAAAACAGGTCAAATATATGCTTTTGAAGATAATATAAATCCTTACAAATTAAATAATAGAAATTTGCCTATTAAAACATTAACTGATAATGTAAAAGAAAAACCAAATGAAAATTATTTTTGGTATAAAGAAGATTGGGTGCATAAAAGTGAACTTCCAGAGGATTATTCTGAACCAATATCAGATATACCATCTTTTAGTCCTGCATGGGTTTCTTTTTTATTTCCTGTTGGAACAATTATTGTCGATGACAGTATAAATTTAGATATAGATATAAATCAAATTAATTCAAATAAGTATAACTGGAAAGAATTTTCAAAAATCGTACTTTCTCTTCCTGACATTAACGATAATGACTTACCTATTTTATTGACAGTAGATGGTTCAATTATGCTTCCAAATTGTGAAAAATATTATTCACAAGAAATTGCAATTAATGAAATGAATAAAATTAGAGGAAGTTTATTTTTATCTGGTTTGTTAATTCCACTAATTGATATTGAAGGTTTGGAACAAGGTAGTGTAGTTGAAGGTGGAGGATATAGTTTTTTATATAAACCTTCATTTCATAACAGAGTTAGATTAGGAGGGACATCGCTTAGTGAAAGAATTGTCTTATATCATCTTAATAAAATTAAAACAGCTGAATTAATAAACTTATACTTATTAGGTAAAGAATATAAAAAAAACTTTCACTTTGATATAGATTTTTTAGTTAATGGTTATTTTGAATTATTGAATTATAATTTAGTAAGTGCTTTAAATAATCTTTGGATTGTAGTAGAACAATTAACGAAAAAGATATGGGGAAAACAACCTATTGATATTTTGAAAAAAATTGCTGAAGAATTAAAGAAAGATAAAATACTAGGAAGGATAGGGGTTAAACATGAAGTTCTAAATGTACATAAAGTTTTTTCCGATGAAGTGTTAAAAATTTTGGATGATGCACGAAGTAAGAGGAATGATTTAATGCATGACTCAAGTTTACCTGATTTATTAATAATCGAGAATTTATGGACAATCTTGTTTGATATGATTGAGATTGCTTATGATATTAAAATGAAAGAACTATATAGTAGAACAGTTTCTTTGAATGAAGAGAATAAAAAAGTATTTATTAGATTTAATACATTTTACAAAAATACAACAACAAATCGGAAACGAAATTTCAATGATTGGAAGTTAAATATATAAAGTAAAAATAATTATTTGTTTTCATAAACACCTAAAGGTCTTCGCTCCTCTTACTTTGTGTGGACAAAGTAAGCAAAACCACCAACAGAGTTTCAAAGCCCTTTGGGTTCCCTCACTTATTATTTATCTTTTCTGACTTGTAAAACTCACATAAAAATATGCTCTTAAGCATATTTGTTATGTTCAAACAGTTACAAGTCTTTTCCGAAAAGAGAAATAAACATTCGGCTTTTGCAAATGTTGGAGATAAAAGGTGGGATAAGGACATTTGCATTTTTGATTTGTTTAGATTCTTTGCTTTTATTTACTCTAATTTATACTCAATAGTTTAAACATTTAAACTTGGAAAAGAAATAACCGAAGAAATTTCTTTCTACATCTGCAGGAGCCGAATGTTTATTTTTAATTTCGGAGAAAGCTGAGGACTTGTTTGAGTAAAAAAGAGTGATAAACTCACTCTTTTTTAGGAGTTCCGCAAGCTAGAAATTAAAAATAATAAGTGAGGGAACCTTTGGCTCCGAAGTTGCCACCTTAAAAACAGATAAAAAAATCTAAATTATCATAAATATCTTTTAAATCTTTCCTCATCATATATTTCGTTATTTTTATAAATACTATGTGCTATTACTACTATTTTCCTCATTACTGCTATTTGTGCTACTGTTGTATGTTTCCCATTATCTTTTAATCTATTATAAAATCTTTTTAACTCTTCATTATATTGTGTGGCATTTAGGCTTGCCATAAACAATACACTTCTACATAGTTTTGAACCAGCTTTTGATATTCTTGTTCTTCCTTTTATTGATGTTCCTGAACTCTTCTCTATTGGATCTAATCCTGCAAGTGATATTATCTCTTTTTGGTTTGCATTTGAGTATTGTATAAAATGATGCAATAGAACTATTGCTGATACTTCTCCTACACTTTTTATACTTTGTATATTTATAAATGCTTCTTGAAGTTTCTCATCTTTTGCTATTACTTTTTTTATTTCAAGTAGTATCTCTTTTTCTTTTTGTTCTAAAAGTTTTATCTCTTTTTTTATTCTTTGTATTAATTTACTTATTCCATCTTTAGCTATCAAAGATTCTAAATGATTTTTATTTTGTGATTTTTGTTTAATTAAAAATTGATAGTAAGTTATCAACTCTTTTATCTCTTCTATTTCTTGTTTTATTACTGGTACTTTAATCTGTTCCTTTGATGCTGTTACTATCATTTGTGATAACATTCGGGCATCATTTACATCATTTTTATTTCTTTGTCCTATGGCTTTACTAAAATTTGAACTTTGTTTAGGATTTACTATAAAGCATTTGATATTTTTATTTGCTGCAAACTTTTTTATAACAGAAGAATAATTCCCTGTTGGTTCATACACAAATACTAACTTATCTATATCTTTTTTGTAATGCTTTTTTAATTTAGAATATAGACTTTTTAATGATTTTAAATTATTCTCAATAACTAAATCTAAATCATTAAAAGGAACATACACATTGATTGTTGACTTACTAATATCTAATCCGATAGAATACATATCTGGAACCTTTATTTTAGGATAAAGAGTTCGTTAGGGTAGGATTTCTCCTACCTGATTTGTCATACATATTTCGGACTCGTAAATTCGAACTAGTTTATTACTGTTCTTGTTGCCACTCAAACTTTTAATATGACTATCTGACTTCAAATCAAGATGATTATTTTTTAATCTCTTTCGCCGTAGTTCGATATATCACTTAACAAACTCTATGAAAATATATTATCTATATCTCCATTAATTTTATTATACGAGCCGTAGTTGCTTTTGCTTACTTTTCGTCAATACAAAAGTAAGAGAAGCGAAGAGGTTTACCTCTTCAAGAGAAAAAATCTTACAATTTCATTCAAATATAACTTTACAATGTTATACTAAAACATTAAAACTCATAGAGGATATATAACATGATAACTAGAAAACAAACAAATGAGAGAATGAGTAGAATCGTTGAACACAATGGAGTTATTTATTTAGCAGGAATTGTATCTGATGATAAAGATTTGGATATAAAAGGACAGGCTCAAAGAGTGCTGGCTATGGCTGAAGAGAGATTGGCTGAGGCTGGTAGTGATAAAGACCATATCTTACGAGCTGAGATATTTGTAAAAGACATTGCTCGTGATTTTGCTGATTTCAATGAGATTTGGGATGCTTGGGTATCAAAAGAAAACCCTCCTGCCCGTGCTTGTGTACAAGCTACTATGGCAAGTACTGCAACACTAGTTGAGATTATTTTTACAGCTGTTAAAGTTTAAACAAATATATTACATCTTTTTCTTACTTGAAGTATAATATTTGCATAGTATTATGCCAAGATAAATATTGGAGAACTTATTATGAAACGAGACACTATTATTATAGGCGCTGGAGTTGTTGGTCTTATGTGTGCTTACTCCTTGCATAAAGCAGGGCGTAAAGTTACTATAATAGATGAGGGCGATATTACCAACTCTACATCATTTGGAAATGCAGGACTATTATCTGCTTTTGATAAGGGGGCACTTAGTTACCCGGGTGTCATAACAAACACAATGAAACAGATGTTAAAAGGTGAGTCTCCTGTAAAAGTTCATCCAAAACTCGATCCAAAACTTTATAAATGGCTTTTTAAATTTGCTATAAGTGCTAATGAGACTAGATTTAAAAGAACTATTATGCTTTTTGAAAAGTATGGAGAAGAGACTTTAGAGCTTTATGAAAAAATGCAAAAGAAAGAAAAACTTGATTTTGATTATCATAGAACTGGTATGCTCTCTGTTTTCACTGAAGATGCCACTTATGAGAAGAAGTTAAAAGAGTGTGAATCAAAAGATTCAAAGAACTATAAAATATTATCAAAAGAGCAGACAAAAGAGTATCTTCCTTGTGGAAATGAGAAGATTAAAGGTTCAATCTTATTTAATAGAAATGCCCACTTAGACCCTCAAAAAGTTATGCTTCAAACAAAAGAATTTTTACAAAAAGAGGGTGTAGAATTTATACTAAATGAAAAAATTACAGATATAAAATTTGAAAACAAAAAAGTAAAATCAGTAAGTTCAGCTAGCAATACCTACAAAGCAGAAAACTTTGTACTTTCTACTGGATATCAAACACTCTTGGCTGATATTAGAAAAAGAAGCTTGATGATGACTCCTGCAAAGGGTTATAGTATCACTTTTTCTATGCCCCAAGAACTCAAACCCAAAACATCAACACTATTTAGTGATTTGTTTATAGTTATGACTCCAAGGCAGGATAGTGTAAGACTTACTTCAAAACTTGAACTTGGCTCAACTGATACAAATATAGTAAAAGCACAAATAGAAAGTATCAAATCAAATTTTGAAAAATACACAGTTCCCTTTGAAATGAAAGAGATAAAAGAATGGACAGGATTTAGACCACTTACTCCCAATGATATGCCTCTTCTTGGACGTGATGAAGAGTACAAAAACTTAGTATATGCCATGGGGCTAGGTTGGCTTGGTATGACTTTTGCTCCAAGTGTTGGAAAAATAGTAAAAAAAATGATTACAAAAGATTTAGACAACAAAGATAGCGATGATATTTTACTATTTTCTGGATTGTATCAGTAATATGTCTTGTCATATAGCAAAACTTGGAGAAGATGTATTAAGACTGGAAGCAAAAAAAGTCGAAGATATAAAAAGTCAGAAAACCCAAACTATCATAAAAGAGATGTTAAGATGTCTTAAAAAGAGTAGTGGTGTAGGACTTGCTGCTCCTCAAATTTTTCACTCTTGCCAGATACTTATAATCTCTTCTCATCCAAATGAAAGATATCCACATGCTCCATATATGGAAGATGAAATTATCATAAATCCCATTATAATAGAAACATCAAAACAAAAAGAAAAAGGCTGGGAAGGTTGTCTAAGTATTCCAGGTATTAGAGCCCAAGTTCCAAGGCACACAAAAATCAAAGTCAAATATACAAATATAAACAATGAAGAAAAAATAGAAGTTTTTGAAGATTTTATTGCAAGGGTTTTTCAGCATGAGTATGACCATCTAAAAGGTCTTGTTTATCTTGATAGAGTTGAAGATATGAAAGATATAATTACTGAAGAGATATATTTTAAAACGATAGATTAACTCTAATCTAAATCTCTTTTTTTTATCTCATTTTTAAGGTCGTCAAATTTAAATCGTGTTTTCATAAGTTTTAGACAATCTTTGTGAATAAGTATTTGCTGTTCATCAAAAGAGTCTGCATTGTCTTTAAGTTTACCATACATATCTTCTAGTTCATTGTCATTGAACTCATCGGTTGAACCCTCATAATTAATCTCTTCAATCTCTTTTATATCATCTGGCATTTTAAAATCACTATAATAAAGCATCTCTTTATTTACACCCCAATATCTAAGTCCTAATTTATTATAAAAATTTATGGAGTTATTTACACTATGAAGTTTACATCTGTGTATTTTTTTAGTTTTAACAGAAGAGAAAAGGTATTTTAAAAGTTTATATGCATAGCCATTTCGTCTATATTTAAATGGAGTTAAAATATTGTTTATTGTAAGGTATTTGTTATCTTTTGAGATATTATAAAATAAATAAGTAACATGACGCTTATTAATTACAAGAGCCAAGGGAGGAAATTTTTCCCAGCTATAGTAGTTGTCCCACAAGTCAAGTGCTCTTTTTAAAAATTTTAGATTTTCAAAGTGGCTTAATTTTTGTACGGATTCAAGGTATTCATCTCTAGTTAGTTTTACAACTTCCAAAACTACTCTTCGCTCTCATCGAGCAAATCCATGATTTTTTCATATACTTCAGCTGCTTCTACTTCAGTAATTTGATTTGTATTAATTGCTTCTACAATATTTTGTAGCTCTACCATAAATGATTCCATCTCTTTTATTGCATCCATATCATCATCCGTAGCTTCATTATTTTCTATAAGCTTTAATAAGTCTTCTAAATATAATTCAACTTCTGGTAGCATAGTTACTTCAACAACTTCTTTTAATTCATCTTTTATATTTGGCATATTTACTCTTTTTATATAAATTTTGTACAGTTAAAATACAAAAGCAATATCTGCTATAGAAATATTATACATTAAAATCTTTGTGTTTTCAGAATCAATAACACTATAATTTATAGTGAAATCATTTGGATTTTCAATTTCATTATATTTTTTTACAAATTCTTTATACTTATCTTTGTCTATGACAGAATAAATAAAAAATACTTTTTCTTTAAATTTTTCATTGTCAATATATAAATTAAATATTTCAGCTTGTGTTTCTCTATCATATTTTTCAATAAAATTATTTTTATACAAATCTTTTACAAACTTATCTTTAGTAAAATCCTTTGAGTTATATGTATAATAATCATCAGTTAAAATTTCTTCTAATTTATCAGAAATCTCAAAAAGATTAAATCTTGCATAATTATTATCTTCTTCTATTAAGTATCTTTTTTCAATCATGATTTTCCTTGTAGTAAAATGTGAATTAATTTATTTTTTGGGTAAAAAATCTATAACTTCCATATCAAACGCTTTTGCAATTTTACACAGATGAATAAGATTATAGGAAACATTGTGTTTTCTTGTTTCAATTTTTGCAATATAATTGGGAGAATTAAACCCTAAAATATAAGCAAGTTTTAGTTGACTTATATTTCTTTTTTGTCTCTCTTTTTTTACTTTATCAACAATTTTATCTAAAAAAATGTTAGGAGAACTTTCATACAATATAAACACCTATAAGTTTTTAGAATATTAACTTATATAATTTATCTTAACAAACACTTATAAGTATTTGTTAAGATAAATATCTATAAAATGTAAAAATTATTTTTTTTATGAAACCAAGATTATAGCTTGTTTTTTAGTTAAATAATATATAATAAATTATAAGAATTTTAAAAGGGTATATTATTAGAATTAAAAAAATCAATATAAAGGTTTTAGAGTGAGCGACGATAGCCTTTTTTTTCTAAAATCCAAAACAGTTCTTTTTGCAGAAGATGATATCATCATCAAATCACAAATAACAGAAGTATTAGAGATGTTATTCAAAAAAGTTTTTTCTGTGGATAATGGAGAAAAAGCTTATGAAGTGTATGCAGAAAAATTTCCTGATATGATTATTAGTGATATAAAAATGCCTAAAATGGATGGCTTGTCCCTTGTAGAAAAGATTCGTCAACATGACTACAATATTCCCATCGTTTTATTGACAAACTTCAATGAAAAAGAGTATCTATCAAAAGCTGTGAATTTGTCTGTTGATGGGTATATCATAAAACCAATTGAATTTAATACTTTAACCCAAACCATTACAAAAGCTATGAAAAGAGTTCATCCCCAAGATTCAGAAATAATTGAGTTGGCTGAAGGTTTGTCTTTTAACTTTAAAACTCAAGAGGTATATGTAAAAGACCAATTGGTTTCTTTAGGCATAAAAGAGTTGGAATTACTTAAATTATTAATTCAACATCATTCTCGTACAGTTACAAAAGAGGAAATATCTGAAAAACTGTGGCCCTTGGATACTATTTCTGAATCCTCTATCAAAAACTTAATTCTTCGAATACGAAAAAAATTTCATGATGATATTATTATTTCAGTTAGAGGCATTGGGTATCGTTTAAACATTAGTAGTAACTAAACTATGATACTAAGATTTTTTTTTAGTATTTTATGTACTGTTTCGATGTTGCATGCTTTTCAATTAATAAATATTAAACCAAATCTATCTATTAATCTTGTAAAAAATCCCTCTTCTTACTTAGGTGATTTACCAGACGATGAAGCGTATGTCAAATGTCAAACCAATCAATTTCAATCACTTTTAAACAAACCCATTACCTTTGGAATTAAAACAACACCTTTATGGATATGTCTTGAAGTATTAAATACCCAACATGAACATCTTTTTTTGAGTTTATCTGATATTTCTATTGAAAATGCAACTTTTTTTAAATATCAAAACAATAAACTCACAGAAAAAGAAGAGAGTGGCTTGTGGATTACTTCAAAACGAGATGATTTTGAAGAGTTAATTTCCAAAACATATATACCTAAATCCCCAACACCAACGACTGTTTTAATCAAACTTAGCTCTTCTAGTCCATTTTTAACAGAAATAGTACTTGGCGATAATCATGATATTATCAACACGCAACTAGCTGAAATTGTGATTCTCTCTATTTTTATTGGAACCTTTCTAAGCTTGTTTATTTACAATGGGTTTTTATATTTTTCAACCAAACAAAATGACTATATGTTGTACGCTTTATATATTTTGTTTTTGGTAACTTGGATGATATCTTTTCATGGCTATTTTACTTACTTTTATCAACTAAGTGATAATGTTACTCATATAATAAAAACACTATTTATTTTGGGAACTATACTTTTTCTTATACTTTTTAGTATCAAATTTTTAAATATCAAACAAAAATATTCTACTATCTTTTATGTTTTTTTGTTTATTGTTTTATCTATATTATTGTTTTTGCTTATGATGATGACAAATCTTTTGGGTCATTATGTAGGTGAGTTAAGTTTACTTATAGTTACAAGTGCTTGCTTATATTGGGGTATTTTATCTTATAAAAACAACCCTGTTATTTCCAAATATTATGTTATAGCATTAAGTGGTTATTTAATAGGAACGCTTATCTCTTTTTTGATGTTTGAAGGAATCCTTCTTACTCATTTTTATTCCTTATATGCCCAACTAGTAGGCTCTTTGTGGACAATGATTATATTGTCTTTAGCTTTGGCATATAAGTTAAGTCTTTTAGAAGTTGAGAGAAATGAAGCAGTTCTAAAATCGCAAGTACAAGAAAAAATGCTTTTTTTACAATCTCGTAATGCTTCTATTGGTGAACTTATTGGAAATATTGCTCACCAATGGAGAGAACCACTTGCTGAAATTGGAGCCATACATACAAACTTGCATGCAACTTTACTTATAAAGGGGTCTGTAACAAAAGAGAAAATGTTAGATTCTATTGAACAAAGTAATAATATTCTTCATCATCTTTCAAATACCATAGAGGTATTTTATCGTTTTTTCAAATACAAAAAATATGATAAACAAGAGTTTAATATCACAGAAGAGATTTATAATATACAAAAGATGGTTTACTATATTTTAAAAGTTGAAAATATCACTTTGCAAATTGAGCATCAAAAAGAGATATTTTTACATGGGGATAAAAATGAGTTTGCCAATGTTATACTCAATATTATTCTAAATGCAAAAGATATTTTAGTAAATAGAAAAATCAAAAATCCTTTGATAGATGTTAAGATTTATAAAAATAATAACATTATTTTTATAACCATAGAAGACAACGCAGGAGGAATCAAACAAGACCCAGTAGAAAAAGTTTTTGAGTCAGGAGTTAGTTCAAAAGATACTAGCATAGGCATAGGTCTTTATATTGCAAAAACAATTGTTGAGAAACGATTAAAAGGGAAAATTGATGTAGAAAATAGTGACAATGGTGCTTTATTTACAATCTCTTTTCCTGTGATATTGGAAACAGTAGAAAAAGACGATACTGATATATTCTTAAATACAGAAGAATCAACCCTTCGTAGGCTTTATAAGTTAGAACAAGAAGTAGAAAAACAAGAAGAATTGGAAAAAGCTTTAAATCAATGGGAAGAAATATTTAAAAAAACACATTGGGGAGTTGCTGTTTTTAAAGGTAAAAGTACCTTTGTTGAGATGATAAACCCAGAATTTGAAAAAATGTACGGGTACAGCTTAAATGAGTTGAAAAACATGAGTATAACAGGATTGTTTGCTGTTGAAAGTTTTTATTTGTTGATAACCAAACAAGAAGAAGCATTTGAGAAATCATTTGTATCTTTTGAAGCTGTTAATATCAAAAAAGATGGTACTAAGTTTCCTGCAAATATAGACCTTACAGTGATAAAAAATGACAATAATGATGTTCTTTATTATATTGCAAATATCAGAGATATTACAGAGCAAAAAAATATTTCCAACGCTTTAAAGACCAGTGAAGAGGCTTTTAGGGCGATGGTAGAAAACTCACCAGATGTTATTATGCGATATGACAAAGAGTGTAGACGAACATATATCAATCCTTTAGGGTTGGTACTTATGGGTAAACCTCCAGAAGAGTTACTTGGAAAAACACCAAAAGAATTTTCTCCTTTATCCGATATAGAAGCGTTTGAAGAAGCATTTTATAAAGTGCTAAATGAAGCAAAAGAGATAAAAATAGAAGGGGTGTTTTATACTCATGATGGTGAAAAAAGATGGGGGGAAGAGAGAATAATCCCTGAGTTAAACTCAAAAGGTGAAGTATCAAGTGTCCTAGTCATTGGAAGAGATATGACAGAACAAAAAAGAGCCAATGAAAGATTACTACTGAAAAAGTTTGCACTTGATAATATTGAAGAAGCTGTTTATTTGATGAATGAAAAAGGAGAACTTACGTATGTCAATGAAGGTGCTTGCAGAACTTTAGGGTATACAGAGGCTGAATTGTTGAGCTTAAATATTGGCGATATAGATGCTGATTGGCCAATTGAAAGGTGGTCTGAGCATTGGGAAGTAATCAAAGAAGTTAAAACTATGACCATGGAACTAAGACATAAAAGAAAAGATGGAAGAATTTTTCCAGTTGAAGTTCTTGCTAATTATTTTGAGTATGAAGGTATCGCTTATAATATGGGCTTAGCAAGGGATATAACTGAACGAAAAGCCATACAAGAAAATTTACTTCTTAAAGGGTTCGCACTCAATAAAATAAATGAATCAGTTTTTTTAATAGATGAAAATGCAAACTTTCATTATGTCAATGAAGCTACTTGTAAAAGTTTAGGCTATACACATGATGAGCTTCTTAAACTAACTGTAGCTGACCTTGACCCTAATGTTTCTATAACATGGTGGAAAGAACATTGGAAAGATATAGAAAGATTAAATAATACACTAACTCTAACACAACATAAAAGAAAAGATGGGACAGTATTTCCTATAGAAATAAGTTCAAACTACTTTGAATACAATGGTGTGGGATATAGTCTGGCAGTTTCAAGAGATATATCAGAGCGTTTGGAAGTTCAAAAAAGAAAAGATGAAGAGAAGATGCGTCTATTTTTTGACCATCAACTTGTAGGTATGGCAATAACTTCTCCTACAAAGGGGTGGTTACACGTCAATGATAAACTATGTGAAATGCTAGGTTATAGTTTTGAAGAACTTAAAAATATGACTTGGGCAGAAGTGACACATCCTGATGATTTACCAGCTGATGTAGATAGTTTTGAGCGTATGTTAGCAGGAGAAATAGAATCCTATACAGTTGAGAAAAGATATATTTGTAAAGATGAAAGCATAGTTTTTGCTTATCTTTCTATAGGGTGTGTACGTAAAGAAGATGGTAGTGTTGATTTTGTTTTAGCTTTAATAGAAGATATAACTGAACGAAAAAAATCAGAAGAAAAAATAAGGATTTTAAATAGTACATTGGAAGAACGTGTCAAAGAACGTACTCTTGAACTTGCTAAAAAAGAGAGAGAATTTAGAACTTTAGCTGAAAATATGCCAAATTTTCTTTCCCGTTATGATAAAGAAGGAAAACGTATCTATGTTAATCCTCCTTTATGTGAGTATTTTGGGGTATCTAGTGATGAGTTATTGGGATTTAGTCCGCAAAAGAAACCTTTAATAGGTGTACCAGCTGAATTATATGAAAAAATAACCTATGTACTTCAAACAGGGTATAAAACTTATATGGAAATAGCGGATAACAAAGATGATACAAAACGATGGTGGACACTATCGTTTGTCCCTGAATTTGATGAAAAAGGAAATATTGATGGAGTCATTTCCATAGGGCATGATATAACTTATATCAAACAAGCAGAAGAACAAATGCAGTTGCTAACAAGTGCCATTAATAACGCAAGTGATGCTTTATATATTGTTGCTCATAATCGTAGCATTAAGCATGTTAGTGAAGCTTCTTGTAAGATGTTAGGATATACCTATGATGAATTTATGAATATGAAAGTCGAAGATATTGATCCTTTTATGAAAGTAGAAGATATTGATGGTATGAGAGAAAAAGTAGACAAATTAAATACAGTAACTTTCCAAACAAACCATCGTGCAAAAGATGGTAAAATCCTTGATGTGGAAATTACTGTCACTAAGTTTATATTTAATGAGAGTGATTTAAGACTCTCTATGGTAAAAGATATAACCCAGCTTAAAAAACATGAAGCTACAATAAATGAACTCAATAAAAACTTAGAAATAAAAGTAATTGAACGAACGAAAGAACTTCAACAAGCAGTAGAGTTCAATAAAAGCATTATTCAAGCAATACCTGATATGCTTTTTGAGGTATCTAAAGAGGGTATATATTTAAATATTTGGGCAAGGGATGAAAAACTTTTAGCTGATCAAAAAGAGCTTTTATTGGGAAAAAATTTCAAAGATATATTACCTCCTGATGCTGTTGAGGTTTCTATAAAAACTTTTAAAGAAGTTGAAAAATATGGTTCATCTTTAGGTAATATCTACAAACTTGATTTACCAGATGGTGAACATTGGTTTGAATTACATACCACCAAAAAAGAGTCAGAAGATACTTATCTAGCACTTGCACGAGATATTACGGAGAGAAAAAAAGCACAAAATGAACTTATAGAACTCAATACTACACTAGAAGATAAAGTAAAAGATAGAACTTATTCTCTTCAAAAAGCACTAGAGTGGAGTGAAGATATTATTAATACTCTTCCTGACCTTCTTTTTGAGATAGATAACAAAGGAAACTACCAAGGAGTTTGGACACAAAACAAAGAACTCTTAGCACAACAAAAAGAAGAGTTATTGGGAAATAATATTTATGATGTTTTGTCAAAAGAGGCTTCTGATACTATTATGCATGCATTTGAAGAAGTCAATAAATATAAATACTCTTCTGGCAAAAAAATCACTATCCACTTACCACAAGGAAAAAAAGAGTTTGAACTATCTATTTCAAAAAAATCAGATGGAAACTTTCTTGTACTTTCAAGGGATATTACTCAACGAAATTCATAAATTATTATATTAAATAATATTTTCTAGTTCTACTAATATGTGACCGAAATGTGACCATTGATTTGTTATACTTTTATCGAAATTAAATCAAAAGGACAAAATATGTTTTCAAAGATTGTAAAAATAGGTTTAGGAGTAGCTTTATGTTCAACTCTTAGTTTCGCTACAACTGCTGATGAGGCAAAAACATTTGTTGAAAAAGCTGCAAAGCTTTGTGCAGAAAAAGGTGAAGCTGAATGTATAAATGCTTTTAATGTTAAAGAAGGAGAGTTTATCCAAGGTGAGCTTTATATATTTGGCTATGACTTTAACGGAACAGTAAAAGCTTTTGGTGGAAAACCACAAATGGTTGGTAAAAATCTTTTTAACTTAAAAGGTGCTGGTGGTAAAATGCTTATCCAAGAGTTGGTTAAAACTGCAAAAACAGGTGAGGGTTGGGTAGATTATAAATGGTCTAATCCAGTAACTAATAAAATTGCAGATAAAACATCATTTGTTAAAAAAATAAATGATAACTTTTGGATTGGTGCAGGGTATTATAAATAATACAAACTACTTTAAACTCTTGGTTTTTTAATCAAGAGTTTGATGATTTCATATACTCAAATATATCACTAGGACATTTATATGTTAATTCTTAATAATCTTAAAATCACAAAAAAGTTATTGATTCCTTCTGCCATTGGCGTTATTTTCTTAATCATACTTGCAATATTTGCAAATAATGCATTGCAATCTGATAAAAATTCTTTAAATAATATTGTAAAAATCAAATTTACTTTGTATAAAAATAGTAGTGTTCTTTTAGAAGACTTAAATTTATATAATTCAATACTTTTCAAAACTTTTAATTATGTAAGTAATGGCTATGACCAAGCTATAATAGAAGAACAAATAAAATCTTTAAATGAGTTAGATAAAAATATTGATCATGAGTTGAAATTGTTAGTTTCAAATAAAAATGTTGATAAAAAAACACAGCTTTTGTTAAAAGAAATTGAAAAAAATATCAAAGAATATAAAAAAAATGTCAAAGATGCCCTTGAGTTATTAAATATTGATATTGGGATTGCAACACCTATGTTATCAACTACTGAGAAATTCTTTTCGCTAGCTGGTAAAGGCTTAAAAGGTATAAATGATATGGCAGATAAAGACAATACTCAAAGTTATGAAAGTGCATTAAAAACAATTAATAACACTTTAAATACTTTGTATGTTTTGGTTTTCATATCACTTGTTTTTGCTATTGTTGCGACTTTGATGGTCTCAAATTCTATTAAACAACCTTTAAATACCTTCCAATCAGGACTTTTAGATTTCTTAAAATATATGAATAGAGAAACTTCACAAGCAGAGTTAATCCAACTAAAAACTACTGATGAATTGGGAGAAATGGCAAAAAATGTTAATCATAGTATTGAAGCTATAAAAGCTGGTATCGAAAGTGATAAAGAACTTGTAAACAATGCTATCAAGTCAACAAATGAAGCCAAAAAAGGTTTTCTAAATGTAAGAATCATAGGAGAAACTACAAATCCCTCTTTAAATGAATTAAAAAATGTAATAAACGAGATGTTAATTGCTATTGAAAGAAACATAAAAAGTGTAATGGAAGTATTGGCTAAATATTCAAGTTATGATTATAGACCAAAAGTTGATATTCAAAATCTAGATGGAGATATAAAAGAGCTTTGTACTGATATAAATAGTCTAGGAACTGCTGTTACAAATATGTTACTTGACAATAAAAAAGTTGGTTTAACCTTATCTACAAGTGCTAAAAATCTTTCTAGCAATGTTGATAATTTAACAAATGCCGCAAATAACCAAGCAGCTTCTTTAGAAGAAACAGCAGCTTCTGTTGAAGAGATTACTGCAAATATGCAAAGTAGTTCAGAAAATATTTTACAAATGACTTCTTATGCAAACGAAGTATCTAGTTCTGTAACTACTGGACAAGATTTAGCAACAAAAACAGCTTTGGCAATGGATGAGATAAATACACAAGTAAACTCAATCAATGAAGCTATTTCAGTGATTGACCAAATATCTTTCCAAACAAATATCTTATCTCTAAACGCAGCAGTAGAAGCAGCCACAGCAGGAGAAGCTGGAAAAGGATTTGCCGTAGTTGCCCAAGAAGTGCGAAACCTAGCTACAAGAAGTGCAGAAGCAGCACATGAGATAAAATCAATAGTAGAAAATGCAACTTCAAAAGCAAATGATGGAAAATCTATTTCAAGTGAGATGATAAAAGGGTATGAAAATCTAAGTCAAAATATACATAATACTCTTGAACTCATAGATAAAGTTTCTTCTTCATCAAAAGAACAATTTAGTGCAATGGAGCAAATAAATGATGCAATAAATACTCTTGATAAAGTAACTCAACAAAATGCAACCACGTCAAGTGAAGCAAATCAAGTTGCAAGTGAAGTTAATCAAATTGCACAACAAGTTGTGCAACAAACTGAAGAAAAAGAGTTTGATGGTAAATAAAACAGACAAAATTGTGAAAAGTAACATATTTATGTTCCATATGTGACCGATACGTGACTGTTGATTTGATAGAATATATTAAATATTAGTACGAGGTATATTTATGTCATCAAAAGTAGAAACTCCTTTGAAACAACACTGTATGTTCAGGAATGCAAGAATTGGAATCGCAATTTGCGATATGGATACAAATTGTATCAAAAATGTCAATTCTGTATTTGTATCAATATTTGAAAAAGATGAAGAAGATATCATAGGAAAACCAATAGATACTATATTCCCTATAGATGAGAGTATTTATTTAACAGATTTTAATAGTTCAAAACTAGCCAATATTGGCGATTTTTCATTTGAAACTAAATATGCCAAAGAAATCGGGATAATTCAGTTGTTTGTTCACTTTACTATTATTGATAACAAACAGTTGCTTGTTCATGTTATAGATTTGAGTTCTAATCAATGTTCTAGAGATGAACTTCTAACTTTAACTGAAAATCTTCCAGGATTTGCCTATAAATATCAAGAACAAACTTCTACTTCACAAGAAAAATTTTTGTATGTGAGTAAAGGTGTAAAGGATATTTATGGGATTAGTATCAATGAAGCTTTACAAGATATATCTTTAATACGAAAATTAATACATCCTGAGGATATGCCATCTTTTCAAAAGGCTATTGAACACTCTAGTAAAACACTTACTCTTTTTCATCAGAAGTTTCGTATAAATCATCCTCAAAAAGGATTGTTGTGGTTGGAAACTAAATCTACACCTAAAAAAGATTTAAAAAATGGAAATCTTATTTGGCATGGTATTACAGTTGATATTACAGAAGAGAAAAAAATAGAAGAAAAACTTAAAACAAGTGAAAAAAAATATCGTACTTTGGTAGAAAATGCAAAAATACCGATATATAGATTTGATAAAAACTTTAAAAGACTATATGTAAATTCAGAAGTTGAGAAACTAGTAGGAAAAACTCAGGATGAGCTTATTGGTAAAACTCCTTTTGAAGTAAAACTAATAGAAGATGACTCTATTGATGATTTGAAAAAGGCATTAGATAATGTAGTAAAAACCAAAGATACTACTTCTGTAGAATTAAAATTTATTTTGGCAAATAATACAAGAAAATATTTTATGCATAATCTTATTCCAGAATTTGACGATGAAGCTGAAGTGGAGAGTATTTTAGCCATAAGTATTGATTTGACAGCCCAAAAAGAGTTGGCTCAAAAAGAACGTGAATTTCGTACTATTCTTGAAAATGTTGATATTCCTATTTATAGATATGATAGTGATATTCGTAGAATATTTGTAAATCCTGCAGTCGAAAATTTAACTAAAATACCTATTTCTGAACTTATAGGTAAAACACCTCTTGAGTTAAAGATTGTTGAAACGGATTTTGAGGTTGATGTCGTAGAAGATATTCGTAAAGTTTTCACGGAAAAGGAATCTACTTTTACTGATGTTGTATTTACTTTAGATGATGGTTCAAAAAAATATTTTAGACAAAAACATTTACCAGAGTTTGAAGAAGATGGTACAGTAAAAAGTGTTTTATCTATAGGTCATGATATAACTATTGAAAAAGAATTAGCTAATAAAGAGCAGGAATTTCGTACTTTAACAGAAAATTCTCATGATATTATTGTCAGATATGATTGTGATCTAAAAAGAGTTTATGTTAATCCTGCTTATGAGAGTATAAATAACACTACTGCCAATGAAGCATTAGGAAAGACCCCCTCTGATAAATCATGGGTTATCTCAGGTATGGTTTCCTCATACGAAGAACAACTTAGATTGGTCATTGAAACAAAAAAAGCTGGAACTACAGAGTTCTCATTTGAAGATAAAAATGGAAGGACAATTTATTACAGTCAAAATCTAATACCTGAACTTGACAGTGATGGGAAAGTTAGCACTATTTTGACCGTTGCCCGTGATATTACTGAACGAAAAGAGATGGAAAAGCAATTGCTTAAACAAAACAAATTTCTTGATTCAATACTAAATGCTATTCCGCTACCGGTTTTCTACAAGGATACAGAAACTAGGTACAAAGGTTTTAACAAAGCCTTCGAAGAGTTTTACGGCAAGAAGAAAGAGGAATTGATAGGGAAAGGGGTTTTTGACCTTTTCCCCAAAGAACAAGCACAAGTTTACTTTGACGCCGATGTAAATATATTTCGCGATGGCGGAACCCAAATATATGAGACAAAATTACAAGATGCACAGGGAGTTGATCATGATGTAATGTTTCATAAATCAGTTTATTTGGACAATGAAGGAATGGTTGCAGGTCTAATCGGTACTATTTTAGATATTAGCGAACGGAAAGTTCAAGAGAATAAGTTGATAGAAAAAGAAAAAGAGTTTAGAACTCTCGCAGAACATACTCATGATACTATAGCTAGATATGACCATAATTGTATAAGAACGTATGCCAATCCAGCATTTTCAAATATATCTGGTAAGGATATAAAAGAGTTGCTTGGTAAAAAACCTACTCATTATTATAATTCTTCTGATGCTATAGCTTATGAAGAAACTATAAAAAGAGTAATCACAACTGGTATTGAAGAGGATTTTGAATACTCTTGGCCGGATAAAGATAAAAATAAAGTCACAAGTTATATCAGACTTGTACCTGAAAGAGATAGTTTAGGTAATATTGAAAGTGTTTTGGCAACTGGACGAGATATTACAAAACTTAAGAAATATGAAGAGGAGATAACCAAACAAAAAGATTTCCATGACACTTTACTAAAAGGTATCGCAAAATCAGGCATGAGTGTTACTGTTATTGAAGATGGTAAATATATCTACACAAACAACATTGAACTAGCCATTGAAGATGGATACGATGAAAACGTGATGGAAAACAAACCGAGCTTTTTGGAAACTATACATCCTGATGAAAAAGAAAAAGTTATGCAAATATATGAAAAACGTTTGGCAGGAGAAGCAGTGCCAAATACTTATACTATAACCCAAGTCAATAAAAAAGGAGAAGAAAGAAAACATGAAGTTTCTGTGGTACTCATACCAAATACAACTCCTATTCAGACTTTAGTGGTAACCAAAGACATAACTGAACAAAAAAACATAGAAAAACGTATAGAGTTCATGGCACATCATGATATTTTGACTAAGTTACCAAATCGTATTTTAGCAAAAGATAGAACAGAACAACTTTTGGCTAGAGCAAAACGACTTGATGAAAAGCTTGCTATTTTATATATTGATTTAGATGGTTTTAAAAATATAAATGACTCTTTGGGTCATACCTTTGGAGATGAAGTTCTTAAATTAGTTGCATCAAGATTTAAAGATGTAATTAGAGCAACTGATATTATAAGTAGACAAGGTGGAGATGAGTTTTTGGTTAGTTTATCAGATTTAAACAATGAAAATGAAGTCATGTTTATTGCCAATAAACTTATTGATTCTTTGAAAAAATCATTTGTTATAAATCATCATACCTTATCTGTATCTGCATCTATTGGAATATCTTTATATCCTTCTCATGCTGATTCTTATGAGCGTTTACTTCAATGTGCAGATGCAGCGATGTATAAAGCAAAAGAAAATGGAAAAAATACTTATTGTGTATTTACCCAAAAAATGCAACATAATCTTATTGGACTATTTAAGATGCAAAATGATTTAAAAGATGCCATAAAAAACAAAGAGTTTATCTTGCATTATCAACCTCAAGTTGATATTCACAATAATGAGATAATCGGAGCAGAGGCTTTGATTAGATGGGAACATCCTCTTTTAGGAATGGTTCCTCCTCTGAATTTCATCTCAGTTGCTGAATCTATGGGATTGATTGTAGAAATAGGGGAATGGGTATTAATAGAGGCTTGTAAACAAGCTGCTGCTTGGGCTAAAAAAGGAAGAAAAATTTTAGTAGCTGTTAATATCTCGGCTGTTCAGTTTAAAAGAGGAAATCTAATAGAAGCTGTTAAATATGCCTTAAATGTCTCTGGGCTAGAAGCTAGATACTTGGAGTTGGAGTTAACTGAATCAATTTTGATAAATGACACAGAATCAGTACTTCAAACAGTAAAAGCTATCAAGGAGTTAGGTGTGCAGTTATCAATTGATGATTTTGGTACTGGGTATTCTTCTTTGTCATATCTTAAAAGATTTGCAGTGGATAAGCTGAAAATCGACCAATCGTTTATAAGAGAGATTCTTCTGGATAAAGATGATGAGATAATAGTAAAAACAATTATCCAAATGGCAAAAAGTTTCAATCTCAAATCCATAGCAGAAGGGGTTGAAAATAAAGAGATTCTTGATTTATTGAGAGAATTTGGCTGTGAAGAGGTTCAAGGATACTATTTCGCTAAGCCAATGGCTAATAAAGATTTTGATGAGTATTGTGAAAATGGTTTTAAAAGATTTGAAAAGGAGCAAATAAATTATGACTTGGAGGATTATGGAAGATGAAAATTAAACAAAAGCTTATGCTTTCAATTGGGGCTATTATAGTTACGTTTGGGATTGGTACTGCAATAAATATACATGAACTCAATGACGTAAAAGATATCAGTAAATTGACAGGAGAAGAGTCTGTGCCTTTTGCTTTACTTGCTGCTGATACGAAGTTTCAAAGTTGTCAAATCCAACAGTTCTTTACTGATGCTTCTTTAACCCAAGATAATGAAGTCATAAAAGAAGCAGAAGAAGCATATGCTATTTTTTTAAATGACTTATCTAAATTTGAAAAAATGTTTAAAGAGGAAAACGATACTGAATCTTTAGTGACCTTAAATGAAGCAAAACAAAAAGCACTAAAGCTAGTAGAATTGGGTAGACATATGGTGACCCAATATGCTACAAGTAAAGAATCAGGCGATGTGGTAATGGAAGAACTTGATAAGATTACCGTAGAATTAGCAGTTATTATTGATAAATTAAAAGCAGAACAATCAAATGAGGCTACATCCAACTCTTTATTGGTTATAGAAAAATCAAACAGTACCTTGATGATTTCTCTTATATTAGGTTTATCTGGTATTGTTATTGGGGTAGTAATAGGTATATTATTGACAAGACAAATCACAAACTCTTTAAATCATTTTAAAGATGGGCTTTTAAACTTCTTTGCTTACTTAAATAGAGAGAAAGAAACAACAGAACTTATCAGTATAGATAGTAACGATGAATTCGGAGAGATGGCAAAAGTAGTAAATGAAAATATTCTTCAAACACAAAAAAATATAGATGAAGACAGAAAACTAATCGATGAAACAATAGCAGTGTTGAGTGAGTTTGAACAAGGAGATCTGTGTCAACGATTGGATTTAAATGTTTCAAATCCAGCTTTGATGCAACTAAAAGATGTGCTAAATAAAATGGCAGATAATTTAGAAAGTAATATAGATAATGTACTTCATATAATAGAAGAGTACTCTTCTTATCACTACCTAAATAAAATAGATACCAAACATCTAAAAGAACATCTTTTAAAACTAGCAAGTGGAGTAAATGGTCTGGGAGATTCTATTACAGAAATGTTAGTAGAAAATAAAATCAATGGATTAACCCTAGATGAAAGCTCAGATATATTGTTGACCAATGTAGATAAACTAAATCAAAGCTCAAATGAAGCAGCAAGTTCTTTAGAAGAAACAGCAGCAGCTTTAGAAGAAATAACTTCAAATATCAGAAATAATACAGAAAATATTGCTCAAATGTCAAACTTTTCAAATAATGTAACCAATTCCGCTAAAGAAGGTGAAAAATTAGCTAACCAAACAACAGTAGCTATGGAAGAAATAGATGCACAAGTTATAGCTATAAATGAAGCAATAAGTGTAATAGACCAAATAGCCTTCCAAACAAATATCCTAAGCCTAAACGCAGCAGTTGAAGCAGCCACAGCAGGAGAAGCAGGAAAAGGATTCGCAGTAGTTGCTCAAGAAGTTCGAAACCTAGCTTCAAGAAGTGCAGAAGCAGCTAAAGAGATAAAAACTATAGTTGAAAATGCAACAAAAAAAGCAAATGAAGGTAAAGATATAGCTGGAAATATGATAGTTGGATATAGAACCCTCAATGAGAATATATCTCAAACTATTAATTTAATCTCTGATATTGAAAATGCTTCAAAAGAACAATTGACTGGAATAGAACAAATAAATGATGCAGTAACCCAACTTGATAGACAAACCCAACAAAATGCAATGGTAGCAAATCAAACCCATGATGTAGCAGTACTAACAGACCAAATAGCAAAACTAGTAGTAAGTGATGCGGATACTAAAGAGTTTAAAGGTCGTGAAAGTGCAAAGGCAAAGCCTATGACCGTACAAAAAAAACAAGAAAAAAAAGTAGAAAAACCAAAAAAAGAAGTAAAAACAGAAGCTAAAGCAAAATCTAAAAAGCCTACAAATACTACAAATAAACCCCAAGTTATAGAAAAACAAAAAGAAGATAATGACGATTGGGAGAGCTTTTAGGCTCTCCATTTTTTGCTACTTGGCTGTGGAGAAAAGATAACATATTGGTATATCCAATATCTTACTGATTTTATATAAATGTTCTACGTTGAAATGTTTACCATTTGTATAAGGTTCACATGCTGATACTAAGCTTACTGATTTGTATCCCATTTCATAGGATAAATCAAGTTGGGTAAGACCTCTTAGTAGTCTATACTTTTTGACATTTTGCCCGATTGTTCTATGTAATGCTTCTATTTCTGTGTTTGTAAAATTTTTTTTTGACATTGAAAACCTACTATAGTAATTTATTTACAACTAAGTTTAATTATTATATGATTTAAACTCAACCCACTATAGTGGTTTAATTAAAGAAGAAACCAAAAAATGAGTTAATAACATGAAAAATTATAATCACTTGACAAATAATAAAATAAAATTTTTAGATGAAAAAGAGTTGATACAAAACAATATATATCAATGGAAAGAAGAATTATATATGATATATACCATGTCTTCAGGTACTTTACTCAATCATGAAGTTGGTTTGGCTGATGAACAAATGTGTAAAGATACCCTAGAAGGAGTTAATAAAAACATAAAAGAACTAATCATTAAATTGGACAATTTTAAAGAATATATATATTTAAGTAATATAAATAAGGAGAAAGAATGTTAAATAAAATCAATATGAAGAAAAAGTTGTTAATTTTTCCTTCATTATTTATTTTAAGTATGGTTATAAGTGGTTTGATTTATTCAAATTTTAGTAGTGTTTCTGATACTAGAAATGAGGTAGCTTTTAAAACAGCACAATTCAAGCAAGATGTTTTAAAAGGAAGGATTACAGTTTATCAATTTTTGAGGCTACCAAATGATGTCAATGCAAAAAAAGTAGTTGATAGTTTTGGTGGATTGGATTCTAATGTTGAAACATTTAAATCAATGCTAAGTTTAGAGAAAAATAGAATCATTTGTGATGACATAGTTAGCCTATCAAAAAAATATATTGAGTATTTTAATGTATTTTCTTCTTTGCGGATTCAAGATTATGATTTAGGAATCATAGAAGAAACACAGGAGTTAAAAACAATTATCTCTAAAATGGTAAAAGTTGGCATATCTCTTGAAGCAAAACTAGAAGAGATAAATCAAAGTGCTTTAAAACTAAGGGAAGAATCAAACTCTACGCTAAAAAATATACTTCTTGGGATAGGTGTAATTGCTTCAATTATTTTTATCACAATTTCATTTCTTTTGTTGAAAAATATCATTAACTCTTTAGAAGAGTTCAAAACTGGTTTATTAAACTTTTTTAAATATCTCAATAGAGAATCAAATGAAGTATCAATGCTAAAAGATGAAGGAAACGATGAATTTGCCCAAATGGCTGTTGTAGTAAATGAAAATATAATCATAACGCAAAAAGGTATAGAAGAAGATAGAAAACTAATCGATGAAACCATAGCGGTACTAGGAGAGTTTGAACAAGGAGATTTATGTCAAAGATTGGATATAAGTGTTTCAAATCCAGCTCTTATGCAACTAAAAGATGTCTTAAATAAGATGGCAGATAACTTAGAGAATAATATTGATAATGTATTAGATATTATAGAAGAGTATGCTTCTTATACCTATTTAAATAAAATAGATAGTAAACATCTAAAAGAACATCTTCTTAAATTAGCAAGTGGAGTAAATGGTCTGGGAGATTCTATAACTGATATGTTGGTTGAGAATAAAATCAATGGATTAACTCTGGATAATAGCTCAGATATATTGTTAACAAATGTAGATAAACTAAACCAAAGCTCAAATGAAGCCGCAGCAAGTTTGGAAGAAACAGCAGCAGCCTTAGAACAAATCACAAGTAATATCAGAAATAACACTCAAAATATAGCAAAGATGGCAAACTATTCAAATAATGTAACAGCCTCAGCTTCCAATGGAGAGAACCTAGCAAACCAAACAACCCTTGCAATGGATGAAATAAATACCCAAGTAAACTCAATAAATGAAGCAATAAGTGTAATAGACCAAATAGCATTCCAAACAAATATCTTATCTCTAAATGCAGCAGTAGAAGCAGCAACTGCAGGAGAAGCTGGAAAAGGATTTGCAGTAGTTGCTCAAGAAGTAAGAAACCTAGCTTCTCGTTCAGCAGAAGCAGCAAAAGAGATAAAAACAATCGTAGAAAATGCAACAAAAAAAGCAAATGAAGGTAAAGATATAGCTGGGAATATGATAAATGGATATAAAGAGTTAAATGATAATATTTCACAAACAATAAATCTAATCCAAGATATAGAGATGTCAAGTAAAGAACAACTAATGGGAATAGAACAAATCAATGATGCAGTAACACAATTGGATAGACAAACCCAAGAAAATGCAATGGTTGCAAGTCAAACCCATGATGTAGCAGTACTAACAGACCAAATAGCAAAACTAGTAGTAAGTGATGCAGATACAAAAGAGTTTAAAGGTAGAAATGAAGTAAAAGCCAATCCTATAAACACAAAGGATTATAAATCTTTAGATAGTTCCACTGAAATAAAAAAACAAAATGCTACAGATGGCTGGGAGAGTTTTTAAAATTCTCCTTTTTATTTATGATATAATTGGATTTATAAAATAAATGGAGTGTGTTATGAACAAATCATATATTCTAGAATATTTGAAAGTTAAAAAGCATGAATTTAAAAAAATTATGGTATTACCACACTTGGATTGTATGGTAGTTATGCAAGAGATGAAGTAACTTCTACAAGTGATTTAGATGTAGAAAAAGTTGATTTTGTTTCATTGGATAGTATGAATCCTATCATAAAATATTATGCAGAAAAAGATTTTATTTATGTATAGTGAAAGAAATCTTGTTTATGTGTTTACAATGTCATTTCGCTTTTTTTAGCAATTAGAGAAGAATCTAAAAAAATTGATAAAGATTTAAATAGAATTCTTAAATGCACCACATAATAAACATTTAGATTATTTAGTAAAAGAATCTTAAAATGAAATAGAGGCAATTTCATATTTAGTTTTATCCTTAATTTTTTATAAATCTCCAATTCTAGAAATAATAGCAATTACATACCAAATGAAGCAAAAGCTAAAGAAAAAGCCAACAATAATGATGGCTGGGAAGAATTCTAAAAAATCTAATTTTTAAATCGAGAGTTTTAACTCTTGATTTTGTTAATAATCTTCTATAATACTTAATTTAAATAACTAGGTTCTAAAAATAATTAAAATATATACCAAAATGTGACCGTTTCGTGACCATTGTTTTGATATTATCAAAAATAATTTATTTTTATAAAAAATAACTTATAAAATGATACATAATAAGTAGGAGTAGATAAAAAGTTATCTGACTTTTTTGATATAAAATATGATTAAAAAACTATGCCCAAATAGAATAAAACCAAAGTTATTAAGAGAACAAAAAACAGAAGCTTTGCTTGTGTTTATAAGAACTACACTAGAAGAATCATACAAACAAATAGAAGAACGTGGCTATCAATTTGAACTTGGAGAACAAGAGGACAATGATTATATCTATAAAACTTTGGAGGATTTGTTAAGTAAGTTACAAGAGTGTGTTGTTAACTCCTCTTACCTTAGAAGTCTTATTGCAAGTGCAAACAAAAATCCAACTATGATGATAATTGCCAAAAAAGAAGAAGCCTTAATGGTATATTATGATTCTTTGGTAAAAGCAATAGAAATAAAACTACTTGATGGAACACCTTGGATACCAGAACTAGTTGTAATAGCACTTTTGAGTGAATGGATAGTTGAAGAAGAAAAATCTGTAGCACTATATCCTTTTTTGGCAGATTATGATTATCTGGATTTGATTTCAAGATATGATAAGGTTAAATTATCTTTAGATAAAGATAACAAAGAAGTAGTTATGAATATGTATCGAATATCATCACATATAATTGAAAAATTGAAAAATGCAAAATATAAAATTAATACAAAAAGAAATAAAAAAAGAAAATAAAGGGGTGGGTAAAAAATGACTGAAGAGGTGTTATTATCAAAAGATATTATGATAGTTTCTGAAACAGATGAGAAAGGAAAGATAATCTTTGCAAATTCAGATTTTTGTAAGATTGCAGGTTATACCATGGAAGAACTTATCGGACAACCACATAATATAGTAAGGCATAAAGATATGCCAAAAGTAGCTTTTGAAGATTTGTGGAAAACCATCAAAGCTGGAAGTATTTGGAAAGGGATAGTAAAAAATAAAACAAAAAAAGGCAGTTATTATTGGGTAAATGCAACAGCTTTTCCATCTAAAAAACCAAATGGAGAACTAAGATATGTTTCCATAAGAGTAAAACCAACAAATGAAGAGATAGAAAATGCACAAAAACTATACTCTACACTTGTATAAAGAGGTCAACCATGCTATTTAATAAAAAAAACAATAATGAAATACTTGATGTTTTAGAGAGCATTGAATTATATTTAAAAAATGATACAAATACCGTGCCAGTAGATAAATTTATAAATAAAAAATTTGATAAAGAAGTAAAAGATAAACTAGTATCAATTTGTGAAATAATAAATAAAAAAAATGATGAAGAACTAATGATATATGGCGAGATAATGTTAGTATCAGAAAAAATAGAAAAAGGTAATTTCAAAGATAAAATATATCATACAGATACATCAAATCCAAAACTTAATTATATTGCAAAAACAATAAATAGTTTGGTTGATAATCTTAATATAAATAGTCAACTAATACTAGATATCCTTAAATTATATTCACAACAAAATTATTTAAAAAAGATAGATAATAACAGTTTGCTTGGTGATTTTAAACTTTTAGCAGATGGGATAAATGGTTTAGGAGATTCTGTTACTCAAATATTAGTCACAAATAAAGAAAATGGTTTAATCTTAGATAAAAACTCAAATATATTACGTGAAAATGTAGATAATCTAAGTAATAGTTCAAATCAAGCAGCAGCTTCCTTAGAAGAAACAGCAGCAGCTTTAGAAGAGATAACTAGTATCGTTCAAAACAATATGCAAAGCATACATAAATTATCAGTTTTATCAGAAGAAGTAATATCTTCAACAAACAAAGGAGAAACTCTTTCAAAAAATACAAGTGAAGCCATGGAAGATATAAACAAAGAAGTAACTTCTATAAATGAAGCAATATCTATAATTGACCAAATAACATTCCAAACAAACATCTTAAGCCTAAATGCAGCAGTAGAAGCAGCCACAGCGGGAGAGGCTGGAAAAGGCTTTGCAGTAGTTGCACAAGAAGTAAGAAACTTAGCTTCAAGAAGTGCAGAAGCTGCAAAAGAGATAAAAGCAATAGTTAGCAATGCAACAAAAAAAGCCAACGAAGGTAAAAATGTTGCAGTAAATATGCTAGATGGATATGTACAATTAAATCGAAATGTTTCTCAAACTACAAACTTAATTTTGGATATTCAAACAGCTTCAAAAGAACAACTTTTGGGAATTGAACAAATAAATGATGCGGTCAATAAATTAGATGTTCAAACTCAAGAAAATGCAAATATAGCTTCAATATCAAATGATATTTCAATCCAAATTGATAATATTGCTAAACTAATAGTTGAAGATGCAGACTCAAAAGAATTTATAGGTAAATAAGAAGTTCAAAACTTCTGTTTATCTTAAATAATACAAAATAACTTTATTTTCTTCCTTTTTAAAAGGAAATAAAAATAGTAATTCATAATGTAAAACCCCATAAATGTTGACATTTTATATAAAAAAAGTTATAATCCGCGTCCATGAAAAATGGTTAGAGTGTGTTTATCGCACATTTAACGAGTTCTTTAAAGGAAAAAAATGGAAAAAATAAGATTAAAGCTTAAAGCTTACGATCACAGAGTTTTAGACAGAAGTGTTGCTTCAATTGTTGAAGCTGTTAAGAGAACTGGTGCTGAGTTGAGAGGTCCTATACCTTTACCAACTAAAATCAGAAGATATACAGTAATCAAAGGTCCTCACGTAAATAAAGATTCAAGAGAACAATTCGAAATCAGAGTTCATTCAAGAATGATTGATATCGTATCTGCAACTCCTGATACAGTAGATTCATTAATGAAACTTGACTTAGCTCCTGAAGTTGATGTTGAAGTTAGATCTATGGGTCAAGAATAAGAAAGGGTAACAAATGGAATTTATCGTAGAAAAAATTGGTATGAGTAGAACTATTTCAGTTCCTGCTGTTCCTGTTACACTTTTAAAAGTTCTTGATACTAAAGTATGTGAAGTAACTGATGGTGTAGCAATTGTATCATATAGTAGTGGTAAGAAATTTAACAAGACTATAGAAGGGCAACAAAAAAAATACAACTTATCTAAAGAGTTCAATAGATTTGCAACTATAGAAGTAGCAAACACTGAAGCTGGAGATTTAGATGTATCTGTATTAGCAGACGCTAAAGTTTTAAAATCAACTTTTAAAACAAAAGGTAGAGGTTTTGCCGGTGCTGTTAAAAGATGGAACTTTGCTGGTGGTAGAGCATCACATGGTCACAGAATGGGTAGAAGAACAGGTTCTATCGGTAATGCTGAATGGCCAGGTAGAGTTATGCGAGGTAAGAAAATGCCAGGGCATTACGGAAATACAAATGTAAGTGTTAAAAATGAGATTTTCTCTTTTGATGCTGAGACTGGTATTTTAGCTGTTAAAGGTTCAGTATCTGGATCAAATGGTGGATTAGGAAAAGTAAGGATTGCTAAATGAGTAAAGCAGTATTAGTAAAAACAAGTGAATTACCAGAAACATTTCAAAATGTTAATTCGCACAACTTGTACTTATATGTTAAATCATACCTAGCAGCTCAAAGAGCAAATACAGCTAGAGTAAAAAACAGAACAGAAGTAAGCGGTGGTGGTAAAAAACCTAAAGCTCAAAAAGGTTCTGGTGGTGCTAGATGGGGTTCTAAGAGATCTCCGTTATTTGTTGGAGGTGGACAAGTATTTGGACCATCTGCTAGAAATTACAATCAAAAAATTAACAGAAAGCAAAAAGTATTAGCATTAAGATATGCAATTAATACTCATGCTGAAAAAGATTCTTTATTTGTAGTTGATTCTGTTAATTTAGAATCAGGTAAAACTAAAGATGCAGTTGCAGTAATAAATGAATTAAAACAAAGAGATACTTTAATCATCGTTGATACAATTGATGAAAAAACATACTTAGCGTTCAGAAACATTAAAAACTGTTATATGATTGAAAAACAAGAAGTAAATGCTTATATTGCAGCTGCTTATCACTCAATCTTAGTTGAGAAGTCAGTTCTTGAAGCATTAAAAGAGGCATAAGATGGCAGATATTACAGATATAAAAGCAATATTATACACAGAAAAAACTATTGAGTTACAAGAGAACGGTGTAATTGTTGTTCAAACTAGTCCTAGAATGACTAAAAGCGGATTAAAAGATGTTTTCAAAGAGTATTTTGGAGTTACACCTTCAAAAGTTAATTCTTTAAAACAAAGTGGTAAAGTTAAAAGATTTAGAGGAAAAATCGGTAAAAGAGCTGATTTCAAAAAATTCTATGTAACATTACCTGAGGGCGCTGAAATAGCGAACCTTTCAGCATAAGGAGATAGTATGGCAATTAAAAAATTTAGACCAATAACTCCTGCTAGAAGATTTATGTCAGTTATGGATACTTCTGATATTACTTCAAAACCAACAGTTAGATCTTTACTTAAAAGAGTAAAAGCTACAGCTGGTAGAAATAGTAATGGTAGAATCACTTCAAGACACAGAGAAGCAGGTGCTAAAAAACTTTACAGAATTATTGATTTTAAAAGAGATAAATTTGGAGTAGAGGGTACTGTTTCAACTATTGAGTACGACCCATATAGAAACTGTAGAATTTGTTTAATAACTTATTCAGATGGTGATAAAAGATATATCTTACAACCAAGTGGTTTAAAAGTTGGAGATAAAATCTCTGCTGCTGAATCTGGGTTAGATATTATGCCAGGTAATGCAATGAGACTTATCAACGTTCCTGTTGGTACAATGGTTCATAATATTGAAATGAAACCAGGTAAAGGTGGACAAATTGCAAGATCTGCTGGTGGATATGCTCAATTAATGGGTAGAGAAGACAAATATGTAATTATGAGACTTCCTTCAGGTGAAATGAGAAAAATTCTTGCTGTATGTATGGCAACAATTGGTATCGTTGGAAATGAAGATTTCTCTAACATGGTTGTTGGTAAAGCGGGTAGAAGTAGACACCTTGGTATTAGACCTCAGTCAAGAGGTTCTGCAATGAACCCTATTGATCACCCACATGGTGGTGGTGAAGGTAAAACTAACTCAGGTAGACATCCAGTTACTCCATGGGGTATGCCAACTAAAGGTTATAAAACTAGAAAGAAAAAATCTAGTGATAAATTAATCATTTCAAGAAAAAAGAAGTAAGGGTTTAAGATGTCAAGATCAGTAAAAAAAGGTCCATTTATAGACGCGCACTTAATGAAGAAAGTTATCAAAGCTGTTGAAACTAAAGATAGAAAACCAATTAAAACTTGGTCAAGAAGATCAACAGTTTTACCTGATATGATTGGGTTATCTTTTAATGTGCACAATGGAAGAAACTTTGTACCTGTAAATATTACAGAGAACCACGTAGGTTATAAATTAGGTGAATTTGCACCAACTAGAACTTTTAAGGGTCATAAAGGCTCTGTTCAGAAGAAGGTAGGATAAGATGGGTAAAGCTATATTAAGATTTATTAGAGTTTCTCCAATCAAAGCAAGACTTATTGCTAGAGAAGTTCAAGGTATGAATGCAGAGTATGCTATAGCATCTTTAGAATTTACACCTAACAAAGCTGCTGGATTAATTTCAAAAGTTATCGCTTCTGCAGTTGCAAATTCTGGTTTAGAAGCAGAAGATGCAATTATTACATCTGCAAGAGTTGACAAAGGTCCAGTACTTAAAAGATTTACTCCAAGAGCAAGAGGTTCTGCTTCTCCAAAGCATAAGCCAACTGCACATATTATGATTGAAGTAGAAGCTGCACCTAAAGGAGATAAGTAATGGGTCAAAAAGTTAATCCAATTGGTTTAAGATTAGGTATCAACAGAAACTGGGAATCAAGATGGTTTCCAAAATTTTCAAACATGCCTTCTAATATTGCAGAAGATAGCAAAATTAGAAAATTCGTTAAAAAAGAGCTTTACTATGCAGGAATTGCTCAAACTTTAATTGAAAGAACAGCTAAAAAAGTAAGAGTAACAATCGTTGCTGCTAGACCTGGTATCATTATTGGTAAAAAAGGTGCAGACGTTGAGAAATTAAAAAATTCTTTAACTAAATTAGTTGGTAAAGATATCGCTGTTAACATTAAAGAAGAGAGAAAGCCTCAACTTTCTGGACAGTTAGCTGCTGAAAATGTTGCTCAACAATTAGAAAGAAGAGTTGCATTTAGAAGAGCTATGAAAAGAGTTATGCAAAATGCAATCAAAGGTGGAGCTAAAGGAATTAAAGTTTCTGTTTCTGGTAGACTTGGTGGAGCTGAAATGGCTAGAACTGAGTGGTACTTAGAAGGAAGAGTTCCTTTACATACTTTAAGAGCTAGAATCGATTATGGTTTTGCTGAAGCACATACTACATATGGTTGTGTTGGTGTAAAAGTTTGGATATTCAAAGGTGAAGTACTTGCAAAAGGTATTCCAGTTGAAAGAGAAGAAACTTCTAAACCAAAAAGAAGACCAACAAAGAAAAGAGGTAAATAATTATGTTAATGCCTAAAAGAACAAAATACAGAAAAGTAATGAAGGGTCGAAATAGAGGTAAATCTATGAGAGCCAATACTTTAGCATATGGTGATATTGGTATCAAAGCTTTAGAACATGGAAGAATTGATTCTAGACAAATTGAAGCTGCCAGAATTGCTATGACAAGAGCTATCAAAAGACAAGGTAAAGTATGGATTTGTGTATTTCCTGCTAAACCACTTACTGCTAAACCATTAGAAACAAGAATGGGTAAAGGTAAAGGTCCAGTAGATAAATGGGTAATGAACATTAAGCCAGGTAGAGTATGTTTCGAAATGGCTGGTGTAGGTGAAGAAGTTGCTAGAAAAGCATTAACTTTAGCAATTCACAAATTACCATTCAAATGTAAAATTGTAACTAAAGAGAGTGAAAATGACTTATTCTGATATCCAAGATAAAAGCTTACAAGAGCTAAACGAGTTATTAAAAGAGAAAAAGGTGCTTCTTTTTGAATTAAAAGCTAAGCTAAAAACTATGCAGTTGACTAATACATCTGAATTAAATGTTGCGAAAAAAGATATCGCAAAAATTCAAACAGCTATTACTGCAGTAAAAGCTAAGTAAGGATCTGTAGTATGAGTACGCATAAAAGAGAGATTCAAGGTGTAGTGGTAAAAAAATCTGGAGATAAAACTGCTTCTGTAGTAGTTACAAGATATGTTTTACATCCAAAATATCACAAAACTGTAAAGAGATTTAAAAAATATTTAGTTCATGATGAAAAAAATGAATTAGCTGAAGGTGACACTGTAATTGCTATTGAGTGTAGACCTTTATCTAAAACTAAATCTTTTAGATTAAAGACAATTGTAGCTACAGGAGTTAAATAATGATTCAAAGTTTTACTAGATTAAATGTAGCAGACAACACAGGTGCAAAAGAGATCATGTGTATCAAAGTTTTAGGTGGTTCTAAAAGAAGATACGCAACAGTTGGTGACGTAATCGTTGCTTCTGTTAAAAAAGCTATTCCTACTGGAAAAGTTAAAAAAGGTCAAGTTGTTAAAGCTGTTGTTGTTAGAACTCATAAAGAAGTTCAAAGAGAAAATGGTTCATTAATCAGATTTGACGATAATGCAGCAGTTATCCTTGATACTAAAAAAGAACCAATTGGAACAAGAATTTTTGGACCAGTTGCTAGAGAAGTTAGATATTCAGGTTTCATGAAAATCGTTTCACTTGCACCGGAGGTATTATAATATGGCGGTTAAATTAAAAATCAAAAAAGGTGATACAGTTAAAATCATCGCAGGTGATGATAAAGGTAAAACTGGTGAAGTTTTACAAGTTATCCCATCTAAGTTACAAGTTATCGTAAAAGATTGTAAAGTAGCTAAAAAAACTGTTAAGCCTGATCAAGATAAAAACCCTAATGGTGGTTTTGTAAACAAAGAGATGCCAATTGATATCTCAAATGTAGCAAAAGTAGAAGGTGAGTAAGATGGCAAACAGATTACAAGAAAGATATAATGCAGAGATTAAACCAGTTTTAGAAACTGAGTTTCCTAAAAACAAAACGTTAACTGCTAAGTTAGAAAAAGTAGTTATCTCTGTTGGTGCTGGTGAAGCAATGAAAGATACTAAGTTGATGCAAAATATTCAAGATACTATCTCTTTAATTGCCGGACAACATGCTGTGCAAATTATTGCTAAAAAATCAGTTGCTGGTTTTAAAGTAAGAGAAGGTATGCCAGTAGGTGTAAAAGTTACACTTAGAGGTGAAAATATGTATGCATTCGTGGACAAATTATGTTCAGTTGCATTACCAAGAGTAAAAGACTTTTTAGGTCTTGACAGAAATGGTTTTGATGGAAGAGGTAACTTTAACTTTGGTCTTAACGAGCAATTAATGTTCCCAGAAGTTGAATACGATAACATTATTAAAACTCATGGTATGAATATTTCTATTACTACATCTTCTGCTTCTGATAAAGAAGCTTATAGATTATTAGAATTAGTAGGAATTCCATTTACAAAAGGTAGAGAATAATGGCTAAGAAATCAATGATTATGAAACAACAACGAACTCCTAAGTTCGCTGTTAGAGCATATACAAGATGTTCAGTATGTGGAAGACCACATTCAGTTTATAAAGACTTTGGTCTTTGTAGAATTTGTTTAAGAAAAATGGCTAACGAAGGTTTATTACCTGGTGTTAGAAAAGCTAGTTGGTAAGGAAATAAAGCTATGATGAATGATATAATCGCAGATGCTTTAACTAGAATTAGAAATGCAGCATTGAGAAAACTTGAAGTTACTACTTTGTTACATTCTAATACAGTTGTAGGTATCCTAACAGTATTAGAGGCAAAGGGTTATATAGACTCTTTCAAAGTTGTTGATGGTGTAAATAATAAAAAAACTATTCAAGTTGCATTAAAATATGATGAAAAAGAAACTTCTGCAATCAATGAGATTAAAAGAGTTTCTAAAGGTGGAAGAAGAGTTTATAAAGGTTCTTCTGAGCTTAAAAATTTCAAAAACGGATATGGTACAATCATTGTTTCTACAAACAAAGGTATCATTGCTAACGATGAAGCTTTCGCTTCAAAAGTTGGTGGTGAAGTACTATGTACTGTTTGGTAGGGAGTTAGAAAATGTCAAGAATTGGAAAACAACCTATCGTAATCCCATCAGGTGTAGAAGTTACAGTTGATGGAACAGTTATCAATGTAAAAAAAGGTAACAAAACTTCTTCAGTAGAGACTCACGGTAGAGTTTCTGTAGAAATTGCAAATAACAGTGTAGTTTTAGGAAAAGTTGGTGAAGCAAAAGAATCATCAGCTTTCTGGGGAACTTATAGAGCTTTATTAAGTAATGCAATTGTTGGTTTAAGTGAAGGATTTAGTAAATCTTTAGAAATCAATGGTGTTGGTTACAGAGCTGCTGTAAAAGGTAAAGTATTAGAGTTACAATTAGGATATTCTCACCCAATTAACTATGAAATCGCTGATGGATTAGATATCACAGTTGAGAAAAACTTAATTCACGTAAAAGGTGCTGACAAACAACAAGTTGGTCAAGCTGCTGCAATTATTAGAGGCTACAGAAAACCAGAA
This sequence comes from Arcobacter denitrificans (SeqCode), assembly GCF_048571185.1. Taxonomy (GTDB): domain Bacteria; phylum Campylobacterota; class Campylobacteria; order Campylobacterales; family Arcobacteraceae; genus Arcobacter; species Arcobacter denitrificans. The sequence goes on from NZ_CP182350.1 coordinate 2,265,022, forward strand.
CCTTACAAAGGTAAAGGTGTTAAGTATACTGACGAACATATCGTTAGAAAAGCCGGAAAAACTGCTAAGAAGTAAGGTGTAAAGAATGAGTAGAGCAAAAGATATAGCTAAAAAAAATTCTTTAAGAATTAAAAGAAGAAGAAGAGTTAGAGGAACAATTTCTGGAACTGCTTCTAAGCCAAGAGTTTCAATTTTTAAATCGAACAAATATTTAAGTGCACAAGCAATTAATGATGTTGAAGGTGTTACACTGGCTTCGGTTAGTTCTCAAGCACTAGATTTAAGAGTTAATAAAGATAATGCAGTAAAAGTTGCAGCACAATTTGCTGAAAATTTAAAAGCTGCTGGGATTGATACAGTTGTATTTGATAGAAATGGTTACCTATATCATGGTGTAATTGCTGCATTTGCAGAAGCACTAAGAGATAATGGTATCAAATTATAAGGGTTAATGATGGCAGCAGTAAATAGAGAAGATTTTCAAGAAGCAATCGTTAAAATCGGAAGAGTAACAAAAGTTGTAAAGGGTGGACGAAGATTCAGATTTACAGCTCTAGTTGTTGTTGGAGATAAAAACGGTACAGTAGGATTTGGAATGGGTAAAGCAAAAGAAGTTCCAGATGCAATTAAAAAAGCTTTAGATGATGCATTTAAATCTTTAGTAAAAGTTTCTATTCACGGGACAACAATTGCACATGATATTGAGCATAAATATAATGCTTCTAAAATATTATTAAAACCAGCATCTGAAGGTACAGGGCTTATCGCAGGTGGTGCGGCAAGACCAGTTCTTGAGCTTTCTGGAGTTAAAGATATTATTGCAAAATCTTTAGGTTCAAATAATCCTAACAACTTAGTGCAAGCTACAGTTGAAGCTTTAGCTAGAATAAAAGGATAAACAATGACATTAGAAAGTTTAAAACCAGCAGATGGTAGTACAAAAAATGTTAAAAGAGTTGGAAGAGGACAAGGTAGTGGTACAGGTAAAACTGCCGGTAAAGGTAATAAAGGTCAAAAAGCAAGATCTGGTTACAAAATAAAAAGAGGTTTTGAAGGTGGGCAAATGCCAATCCAAAAAAGACTTCCTAAAACCGGTTTTACATCAAGAGTAACTAAACCTTATTCAATTAACGTTGATAGAGTTAAACAAGTTGCTGAGTTAAGTGAAATTACATTAGAGACTATAAAATCTGTGTATAAATTATCAAAATCAGTAACAAAAGTTAAATTAGTTGGGGCTTGTGCAAAAGACCTAACTTCTAAGATTAAAGACGAAAACGTTACTACAACTGGTAAATAACCATGAGTAAAGATCTAATAAATAAGATTCTTATTACATTAGGTTTTATATTTCTATACAGAGTATTGGCATACGTGCCAGTACCTGGTGTAAATATTGACGTAGTGAAAGAGTTTTTCGACTCAAATGCAAATAATGCATTAGGTCTAGTTAATATGTTTAGTGGAAATGCAATTGAAAGATTGTCTATTATTTCACTTGGTATTATGCCTTACATTACAGCTTCGATTATTATGGAGCTTCTAGCAGCAACTTTCCCTGGCCTTGGTAAAATGAAAAAAGAACGTGATGGTATGCAAAAATATATGCAAATTATCAGATATGCAACTATTGTAATTACTTTAATTCAAGCAGTTGGTGTATCAATGGGTCTTAATTCTTTAACAGGTAAAGCGGGTCAAAGTGCAATCTCAATTGATATGGATACATTTGTTGCAGTCTCTGCAATCTCAATGTTAACAGGAACTATGCTTCTGATGTGGATTGGTGAACAAATCACACAAAAAGGTATAGGAAATGGTATTTCATTAATTATTTTCGCAGGTATCGTTTCGGCAATTCCTAGTGCAATTGGTGGTACTATTGATTTAGTTAATAATGGGCAAATGAATTTCTTAACAGTTCTTGCAATACTAATTATTATTTTGGCAACTGTTGGAGCTATTATTTATGTTGAGTTAGGGGAGCGAAGAGTTCCTGTTTCATATTCTAGAAAAGTTATGATGCAATCTCAAAATAAAAGGGTAATGAATTATATTCCTATTAAAGTTAATTTAAGTGGTGTAATTCCAGCAATTTTTGCTTCTGCAATATTGATGTTCCCAGCTACGATTTTACAAGGTAGTCAAAACAAAATGTTATTGACCCTTTCAGACTTTTTGAGTCCAACAAGTTATACATTTAATTTCTTAATGTTCTTATTTGTTGTTTTCTTTGCATTTTTTTATGCATCAATTACTTTCAATGCTAAAGATATTTCTGAGAATTTAAAAAAGCAAGGTGGTTTTATTCCGGGGATTAGACCAGGAGAAGGAACAGCAGACTTTTTAAATGAAACAGCAAGTAGATTAACATTTTGGGGAGCTTTATATTTAGGAGCAATATCTACTGTGCCTTGGCTTTTAGTTAAGTCTATGGGCGTACCATTTTATTTTGGTGGTGTTGCGGTACTTATTGTTGTTCAAGTAGCAATTGATACTATGAGAAAAATCGAAGCACAACAGTATATGAATAAATATGAAACATTAAGTGCAGTTGGTTTATAAAAATCATGGCAATTCCATTAAGAAAACAAAATGAGATAGAAAAGCTTCGAACTGCTTCAAATGTAGTTGGGAAGACTTTAAATTATCTAAGAGAAAAAGTTAAACCAGGCATGACTTTATTAGAAGTTGATGCTCTGGGTGACGATTTTATAACCAGTTTAGGTGCTAGACCTTCATTTAAAGGCCTTTATGGTTTCCCTAATGCAGTATGTACTTCTCTAAATGAAGTTGTTATTCATGGTATACCATCGAATACTGTTCTACAAGAGGGTGATATTTTAGGTTTAGACATAGGTACTGAAATTGATGGTTGGTATGGTGATGCTGCCATTACTATGCCTGTTGGAAAAATATCAAAAGAGGACGAGGAATTAATTGCTTGTTCAAAAGATGCATTATATTATGCTATTGATATTATAAAAGAAGGTATGAGATTTAAAGAGTTATCTTATGCAATAGAGCAATTTATTGTACAAAGAGGATATCAACCGTTAATAAGATTCTGTGGGCATGGTATTGGGAAAAAACCCCATACTGAACCTGAAATTCCAAATTATGTAGAAACACCAAATATTAAATCTGGACCAAAAATAAAAAATGGGATGGTATTTTGTTTGGAACCAATGGTTTGTCAAAAAGATAGAGAACCTGTTATTTTAGACAATGGTTGGGATGTTGTATCAAAAGATGGATTAAGAACTAGTCATTATGAACATACAGTTGCTGTAATAGATGGAAAAGCAGTAATTTTAAGCGATGCATAGAAGGAAAAAATGTGGCAAAAGATGATGTAATTGTAATTGATGGTAAAGTAATTGAAGCTTTACCAAATGCAATGTTTAGAGTTGAATTGGATAATAACGGACATGTGGTTTTATGCCATATCTCTGGAAAAATGAGAATGCACTACATAAAAATCTTACCAAATGATAAGGTAAAAGTAGAAATTACTCCTTATTCGTTGGATAAGGGTAGAATTACTCACAGATACAAATAGTTAAGGAATAAGAAGGTATCAAATTGATACTTTCTTTTTTTTAGCTTATTTTAAAAACTAACTGATATAATCTTCTCAATTATATTAGTAATGGACAAATTATGCAAAAAGATATTGATAATTTACAAGAATTAGAAGAGATAGAACAATCAAATTCTAGTTCAAGTTTTATTTCAAAAGAACTATTAAGTAATACAAAATCTCAACTTCAAAATATAGAAATACTAAAATTTATAACCTACTTACCCGAATTACTAAAACCTTCAATAAATCAAACAATTTATCATAAAATAGAAGAAGTTATATTTGACTTAATGAAAAACCCTGAAAAACTTGATGAAGATTCAATGATAAATAAACTACTAAATATTACCAATGAAAGAGTAGATTTAGATAGATCAACACTTAAATCAAAATCAGAAGATATGAAAAAATTTATATCATTACTGCTTAAAGAATATGAAAAATCACTTATAGTTAGCAATAACTCAAGTGAAAAAATAGAAAATATTAAAGGTGATTTAGCCTCACTTGAAATATCAGAACACTCAAATAGAGAGATGAAGCTTTTACATGCGAAACTATCAGATGTTATTTATGACTTAGAAACTAATCTAGGTGATTCAAAAGTAGAGTTAGCTAGAGGAAAAGAAGAGTGTCGTAAGCTTGATAAGAATATTAAAAAACTACAAAAAGATTTAGAAAAATTAAAAGTTGAAAAAGATACAGATTTTTTAACTGGCGTGCTAAATAGAAGAGGGTATACCTCAGTTATTTTAAAAGTCGAGAATAGATATATTACTTTTAATTCTGATTATGCACTTATATATATTGATATTGATAACTTTAAAGAGATAAATGATACTTATGGACACGATTGTGGCGACGTTGTTTTAAAAACATTTTCTACTATATTGAAAAAAATGATGAGAGAAGAAGATGTGATTTGTAGATATGGTGGTGAAGAATTTGTTACCTTGATAAACTATACTAAAGAAGATGAAGTTTTTAAATATATAAAAAGAGTCAAAGAAATAGTTGATAGCCACAAATTTATATATAATGAAAATACTAAAATAAAAGTTAGTTTTTCAGCAGGAGTATCTTTTAGATCAAAATACAATTCATATGAAGATGCTATAAAATATGCAGATATACTACTTTATAAAGCAAAACACGAAGGTCGTCATAAAATTATTTTTGATGATTCAAAAATTCTATCTTAATACTTATATCTATGAAGCCTAGTTTTATGCTAGCGCAATTTAAAAGTATGCAAAAAAACTAAAGCTCCATAAAAATAAGTACTAAACTTCTTCCATTACCCTTTGTTGTGTTAAACTAATCTCCTCTTCCAATATTTTCTTTTGTTGAATTAAAAGATTTAAATTCTTTTTTAACATCTCTTTATCTTTATATGAATCAATTATAAATTCAAAAAGTTTAGGTCTACTTTTCTTCCAATTATGTAATGTTGTTTTATTTATATTTAAATCATTTTCCAATTTTCTTAAACTAGGTGCAGTCATAATTAATCCTATGAAGTATCTTACTTTTAAAATTGTATAATTATTTGGAACAAATGTCAAGTATTTTGTTTAATTTGTTCCAATTATTTGAACAAATTATAAAAAAAGGGATAATTATGTACAATCTCATATGACAAAAATATTACAAAATAGATTACTCTATCAGCTCAATTTCTTAAAATCAATTGGTTATGAATATGGTCAGAATATTAATTTTCAAAATAGTAATAATGAACAAGTAGAGTTGCCAAATGATATTAATAAATTAGAAGAATTAGTAAAAAACTGTTACCTATGTCAACTTTCAAAATATCGTGAAAATGTATTATTTGGAAGTGGGAATATAGATTCAAATATAATGTTTTTAAAAGAGTCTCCTACTATTAGTGAAGATGAATGTGGAGTATTTTATGTGGGCAAATCAGGAGATTTACTAAAAAATATGATTGAAAAAGTTTTAAAAGTAGATTGTGAAGATGTTTATATTTCTAATATAGTTAAATGTATTTCTCCTAATAGTGAAATAAAACATGAACATGTAAATTACTGTAAATCCTACTTGGATAAACAAATTGAACTAATTAAACCAAAACTTATTGTGGTTTTAGGAGAGAGTGTATATAGGTATTTTACTAATGACACTACACCTTTTAGTGAAATCAGAGGTAAAGTTATACGTAATAATGATTTGGATATTATATGCACTTATGAACCAAATTATCTTCTAAGAAACCCTTCATCAAAAGCTGAAGCATATGAAGATTTATTAAAAATTAAAGCCATTATGGAGCAGATGTGAAACAATTTTACCTTATTGTAGCGATACTTTTTTTATTTACTGCTTGTAATAACAAAGAGATAAATTTACCAAAATCTAATAATACAAATGAAAAAGTACAAAGTACATCTTATACTTATATAAAAACCACTCCCGTGCATTCAAATAATGAGGAGCTAAGTGAAGATGGAAACTTTAGAATAGCAGTTGTTTTTCCTTCAAAAGTTGTTGGAAAGTATGGAAATAGCACTATAAATAGTGTTATAGGATATTTACTTTTTCAAAATAGTAAATTTGAAATTGAATCTTTTGATAGTGAAGATGAAAGTGTTGAAAATATATATAATACTTTAAATGAAGTAAAAAATAAAGGATACAAAAAAGTAATAGCTCTATTTACAAAAAACTCTTTAGCAACGATAAATAATATCTCTTCTGTTAGTAATATGAAGATATATTTCCCACTTATAAGTAAGAGTGAGTCTTATTATAAAAGTACGCCTAACTTTATTTATGGGGCAATTTCATATGAAAATCAGATGAAAAAGCTTTTAGAGTTATCAAATGGAAGTAATAGTCAGTTTTATGAAGACTCTAGTATTGGTTATAGATTAAAAAATATTTATGAAGGACTTGTCCCTCAAGTGATTGTAAATCAAAAAATATTACAAAGTAATAATAATTTTAAAAAAATTGTTACTAATGAGAGCTTAAATCATACAAACCTAATGTTAAATACTACAATTGTAAAAGCATCAATTATTCTTTCTCAATTATATGCATATGAGACTAAAAATGGTGCTATTATGACTACTCAACAAAATTTTGATCCATTGATTTTATCTCTAACACAATATGAAGATAGATTAAATTTATTTTTTGCTAATTCCATTGAAAATACAGATGAAAGACTTACAGAATTACTAACTTTACTTGATACAGATGTGAAGTATAATTGGGTAAATTATTCAACTTTAATTGGTATTGATTATCTATTTTCTAAAAATAGAGATGCTTTGATTAAAAATAACATTGTAAATAATGAAGTGCTTTATAATACATATTTGTACTACAGTACTGAAGCTAGTTTCAAAAAATTGGAACATAACTAACACTTTAAAAAAACTCTTAACAACTTTTAGATATAATCGCGGATAATTTATAAAGGGCTAATGCCCTGTTTTGGAGCATGAATTGAGAACGCATTATTGTACAGAAGTTACTGAATCACTTATTGGTCAAGAAGTTACTGTTGCTGGTTGGGTAAATAGTAGAAGAGATCATGGTGGTATTATTTTTATTGATTTAAGAGACAAGGGTGGATTAGTACAACTTGTTGCTGATCCTGTTGATTGTAAAGATGCCTTAGAAGTTGCAGAAAAAGTTAGAGATGAATTTGTTCTAATTGCAACAGGAAAAGTAAGACAAAGAGGTGAGGGCTTAGAAAACCCAAACTTAGTTACTGGGAAAATAGAGATTATATTAAGTAATTTAATCATTGAAAATAGATCAAAACCTATGCCATTTGATTTAGGTGATGAAAAAGTAAATGAAGAAATCAGATTAAAAAATAGATTTTTAGAACTTAGAACAACAAAATCTTATGATATTTTTAAATTAAGAAGTACTGCAAATATTGCTATTAGAAACTGTTTAAATGAACTAGACTTTTTAGATGTTGAAACACCAATATTAACAAAATCTACTCCAGAGGGTGCAAGGGATTATTTAGTTCCATCAAGAGTTCATGGTGGCGAGTTTTATGCACTTCCTCAATCTCCACAACTATTTAAACAACTACTTATGGTAAGTGGCTTTGATAAATATTTCCAAATTGCAAAATGTTTTAGAGATGAAGATTTAAGAGCTGATAGACAGCCAGAGTTTACACAAATAGATGTTGAAATGAGTTTTTGTACTCAAGAAGATGTTATCAAAGTAGCTGAAAAACTTATCCATGATACATTTAAAGCTTGTGGTAAAGATGTTCCAGAAACTTTCCCAAGAATGACTTATTCTGAGGCAATGGAAACATATGGAAGTGATAAACCTGATTTAAGATTTGATATGCCTATGGTAGATGTAATTGATATCTTTGCTAATAGTACAAATGAAATCTTTGCAGATATTGCAAAAGACAAAGCACACAATAGAATCAAAGCAATTAAATGTCCAAATGGAGATAATATATTCTCTAAAAGACAAATGAAAGGTTTTGAGGATTATGTTAGAAAATTTGGAGCTAAAGGTTTAGGCTACTTCCAAATGAAAGAGGATGGATTAAAAGGTCCATTAACAAAATTCTTTAGTGAAGCTGACTTAGAAGAGATTGTAAAAGTAACACAATTAGAAGTTGGAGATGTTGTATTCTTTGGTGCTGGACACAAAAAGGTAGTTTGGGATTATATGGGAAGATTTAGACTTTATTTAGCAGAGCAAATGGATATCATCCCTGAAGATGCATTTGAGTTTGTGTGGGTTGTAGACTTTCCAATGTTTGAAGTTGAAGATGGAAAAATCAAAGCACTACATCATCCATTTACTATGCCAAAAGATTTAAATAAAGAAAATCTTGAAGAGATTGAATCAATTGCTTATGATATTGTATTAAATGGTACAGAATTAGGTGGTGGAAGTATAAGAATCCATAAAGAGCATATTCAAAATGAAGTTTTCTCTTTAATGGGAATAAGTGAAGAAGAGGCACAAGAAAAATTTGGATTCTTACTTGATGCACTACAATTTGGTGCACCTCCACATGGTGGTTTTGCTATGGGACTTGATAGAATGATTATGCTTTTAGCTGGAACAGATTCTATTAGAGATGTTATAGCTTTCCCTAAAACTCAAAGAGCACAATGTCTTATGACAAAAGCTCCAAGTGTTGTTGATGATGAACAACTAAAAGAGTTAAGCATAAGAATCAGAAAACAAGCTAATATCTAAGGATATTAGTTTTTTATAAAAAGGAAGTTTTAACTTCTTTTTTATAAACTACAATAATGAAAAAGTTTATATTACTACTAATCCTTTTATCATCTTCACTTTTAGCAAGAGTTACATACACAGTAACAATTGAGCCACAAAAATTCTTTTTAGAGAGAATCGGGCAAAGTAAAATAAAAGTTAAAACTATTTATGAAAATGTTAACTTTACAAAAGAACTACCCCATGTACATTTTAGAAAATTTGCTTATTCAGCAGTCTATTTTACAATAGGACTTCCTTCAGAAAAAGCATATGCCAAAAAACTGCTTGGATTTAATGATGAAATTAAAGTAGTAGATACTAGTAAAAATGTAGAGATGCTTTATACTGATGGCAAAGAAAATCCTTACTTTTGGCTAGACCCTTTAAGAGTAAGAGAAGTTACAAAAGTCATGCTTCAAACATTAATTAAAAATGACCCTGACAATAAAGAGTATTTTGAATCAAATCATGAAACCTTGATGAGAGAATTAGATAGAATCTTCTTAAGACTTAAAGATACACTTTTTTATTCAACAAATGCCGTTATGGTATTTAACAATAAACTAGATTACTTTTTAAGAAGATTTGATGTTAGATATTACAGGGCTGAAAATAGTGTATTAAGTGGTCCAAAATTTACTGAAGTTTTTAGATTAAGTAAAGATAAAAATATAAAATATATTATAGTTGATAGTAGTATAAATTATGAAGTATATAATACATGGTCAAATGCAAATAATATGGAAGTTATACATTCAGATATTTACTCATACAATTGGTTTTCTGATTTATTTGTTCTTTCCGATAAGATAGCCTCTAAAAAAGAGGAATAAGATGTTTTTACCTACTACAAAAGAAGAGATGGAAAAACTAGGTTGGGAACAACTAGATGTAATCCTAATCTCAGGAGATGCATATATTGATTCTCCATTTATTGGTGTTGCAGTTGTTGGAAGAATACTTGAAGATTTAGGTTTTAAAGTAGGAATAATAGGACAACCAAATTTAGATAATGATGATATTACAAGACTTGGAGAGCCTAAACTTTACTGGGGCGTTAGTGGTGGAAGTATTGACTCTATGGTTTCAAACTACACAGCAACAAAAAAGTTTAGAAATAGTGATGATTATACACCTGGTGGAAAAAACAATAAAAGACCAGATAGAGCAACTTTAGTTTATACAAATCTAATCAGAAGACACTTTAAAAATACAGTTCCAATTGTACTTGGTGGGATAGAAGCAAGTCTTAGAAGAGTAAGCCATTATGATTATTGGGCAAATAAATTAAAAAAGCCAATTTTATTTGATGCAAAAGCTGATTATCTTATATATGGCATGGGTGAAATAGCAATTAGAGATTTTACAAATGCTTTAGCAAATAATGAGGATCCAAGAGAGGTTAGGGGAATTTGTTATATCTCTAAAGAGCCAAATGAAGATTATATTGAACTTCCTAGTCATGATGAGTGTTTAAAAGACAAAAATAAATATATAGATTTGTTTGACCATTTTTATCAAAATAATGACCCCATCAATGCAAATGGACTTTGCCAACAAATAGATAATAGATATTTAATCCAAAATCCACCTTGTGATTACTTAGATGAAAAAGAGATGGATTATATTGCAGACTTTAAGTATATTCGGGAATTACATCCATATCATGTACCAGAAGGTAAAGTAAAATGTTTAGAGACTGTAAAGTTTTCTATACAAACACATCATGGATGTTGGGGAGAGTGTAACTTTTGTGCTATTGGAGTTCACCAAGGACGAACAATACGAACAAGAAGTGAAGCCAATATTTTAAAAGAAGCAAAAGAGTTTACTAGCTATAAAGATTTTAAAGGAGTAATTTCTGATGTTGGGGGACCAACCGCAAATATGTATGGTTATGAGTGTGGAAAAAAGCTCAAAAAAGGTACTTGTGACGATATAAGATGTGTAGATTTTGACCGTCTATGTAAAGTTATGAAAGTAGATCACTCAAGACACTTGAAACTTTTACAAAATATTAGAAAAGTTCCTGGTATAAAAAAGGCCTTTGTGGCTTCTGGACTTAGATATGATTTTATAAGTGCTGATAAAAAACATGGATACGAGTATTTAAAAGAACTTGTAAACCATCACATATCAGGACAGATGAAAGTAGCACCTGAACATACTTCTGATAGGGTTTTAAAACTCATGGGAAAACCAGGGAAACAACCTTTAATTGAGTTCAAAAAAATGTATGACAGACTAAATAAAGAGGCTGGAAAACAGCAGTTTTTAACATACTATTTAATAGCAGCACATCCAGGATGTGAAGAAAAAGATATGCATGAACTTAAACATTTTACAAAACACGAATTAAAGATGAATCCAGAGCAAGCCCAAGTATTTACTCCAACTCCAGGAACATATTCAAGTGTTATGTATTATACTGAACTAGATCCAGTTACTAGAAAGAAAATATTTGTAGAAAAAGATACAAGGAGAAAAGAGAAACAAAAAGAGATAGTAATTGATAAGCCTTATTATCAAAGAAGAAAACAAAGTGGTGCAAGTTTTCAAAGTTAAAAGTTTTTGATAGTTGTAGTAAAAAAAGGGCAAAATTTTAAACTTTGCCCTTTTTTTGTTTTATAAAATGATTTATTAAAGTGCTTGAAGCATATCTTTAGTTACTTCTGAAACATCTTTTGTTCCATCAAGTTCAACAAATACACCCATATCAGTATAAAAATCAATTAGAGGTGCTGTTTGTGCATGATATGCCTCAAGTCTACTTTTTACAGTCTCTGCATTGTCATCTTTTCTAATAATCAATTCACCCTCACAATAATCACATATATTTTCTTCTTTTGATGGATTAAACTCTACATGAAATGAAGCTCCACATTTAGAACATACTCTTCTTCCTGTAATTCTTCCAACAATTAGTTCATCTGGAACATTTAATGAGATTACTTTATCAAGTGATATTTCCATAGTTGCTATTAGTCCATCTAAAGCTTGTGCTTGAGCTAATGTTCTTGGGAAACCATCAAGAATAAAACCTTTTTTACAGTCATCTTCAGCCAATCTATCTTTTATAATACCAATAATAGTTGAATCAGGAACTAATTTTCCTTCGTCCATGAATTTTTTTGCTTCCATTCCCATATCTGTTTTATCAGCAATAGCTGCTCTTAAAATATCTCCTGTTGAGATTTGTGGAATACCATATTTTTCAATTAAAAATTTTGCTTGTGTTCCTTTACCAGCTCCTGGTGCACCAAATAGCATTAAATTCATAGTTTACTTTCCTTAGTTTTTGTGTATTGTATATAAAAAGCTTTTAATAACAAATAAAAATTTTAAATCAATTTGGATATAATCACCTCACTTAAATTGAACTAAGGGTATAAATGAAAAAACTATTTTTAATTATTGGAGCACCTGGAAGTGGTAAAACTACAGATGCAGAATTAATAGCAACAAAACATGATAATATCACTCACTATTCAACTGGAGACATGTTTAGAGCAGAAGTAACAAGCGGAAGCGAAAGAGGAAAAATAATTGATAAATATATTAGTGTAGGTGATATAGTACCTATTGATATAGCTATTGAGACAATTTTGTACGCAATCAAAAAAGCTTCAACAAACGTCGTAATTATAGATGGTTACCCAAGAAGTTTTGAACAAATGAATGAGCTTAACAAGTATTTAGTAAATGAAACTGAAGTTGAATTAGTAAATGTTATTGAAATTGAAGTTTCACAAGAAGTAGCTTGTGACAGAGTTTTAGGACGGGCAAGAGGTGCTGATGATAACGTGGAAGTATTTAACAATAGAATGAAAGTTTATACTGAACCTTTATCTGAGATACAAGAATTTTATTGCAGAAAAAATCTTTTGCAAAAAATCAATGGTGAACGAACTATTGAAGAGATAGTAAATGAAATAGATGACTTTATACAATCAAGAATATAATGCAAAAAGATTTTAATTTTTACTCAGTTATTATTGGAACAGAGTTATTAAATGGGCGTCGTAGTGATGCTCATTTCTCTTTTTTAAATAAAGAACTTCTTAAAAGAGGATGGACTCATAAGGCATCATTTGTAATTGAAGATGATACAGATTTGATGAAAAACATCTTTAGATTAATCAAAGCTGATGAAAACTCTGTAATGTTTTGTTTTGGTGGCATTGGAGCTACCCCTGATGATTATACAAGGCAAATAGCAGCTGAAGTTTTTACTGATGGACAAACACAATATCACGAAAAGGCAAAAGATCTAATTATCAATCAATTTGGCGATGAAGCATATCCTCATAGGATTGAAATGTCACATTTACCTATAAATGCAAAATTACTTAAAAATGTAGTAAATAATGTCCCTGGGTTTTATTTAGAGAATAGATTCTTTTTTACTCCAGGTTTCCCTTCTATGAGTCAAAGTATGATTATAGAAGCACTTGATAAACATTATGTTCAAAATAAGATAAAAAAATTTAGATTAACCTTGACTGCTGTTTGTGGAGAGGGTGAGCTTATTAATATTATGAAAAAAATACCTGAAGGTGTAGATTTATCCTCTTTACCAAAGTTTGTTAATAATCAGAGAAGAGTTGTATTATCTTTGTCCTCAGAAGATGAGAAAAAACTAGAAGAGAGCTTTTTTATGTTTACTAGCTATTTAGACAAAGAAAAAATAGAGTATGAGCTTAAAGATTTAGATTAAGGCTCATTATAAAATTTAAATTTAAAACCTTTATCTTCAGGATATTTATCTAAATCAAAATCTTCCCACACTTTTACACACAGTTTATATCCTTTTTTATATCCAGGTTTAGCAAAGGCATGGGCTCTACCCATATTTTGCCAAACACCTTTTCCTGATGCATACATAAAAGCTAAATTACATTGGGCATTTATATAGCCTTGTTTTGAAGAGGCTTCATACCATTTTACAGCTTCTTTGAAATCTTTTTCTAAAATTATCCCAGCAGTTAAATACATACCAACTCTATTTTGTGATGGGGCATGACCTTGTCTTGCAAGTTCTAGAAAGTAAGATAAAGCTCTTTTGGCATCATGAAATGGTGTTTTTTGACTTAGATAAAGAAGTGCTAGATTATATGTCCCTTGTGTATGCCCTAAATACGAAGCAGCACTAAAATATTCTAAGGCTTTTAGATAGTCTTTAAAAACATGTTTACCTTCAAAATAAATCTTTCCTAGTTGAAAGTAAGCTTCTGGATCGTCATTTAGTGCAGCTTCCTGATAATCTTTTATTTCTTGCGTCATTTTATTGTTTTCATTCTCAAGTGAAATATCTTCTTGCGCAACTAAATTAATAGTTAAAAAAATCAATATGATGTATTTAATCATTTTACCTTCCTTTCTAATTCAGTACTTAAGGTTGTAGTTATTTCATAAGAAATTGTATTATGTATTTTTGCTAATGGTTTTGCATCATCAAAAATACAAACTTCTTTATCTTCACTATTAAGTGATAAACTATCCATCGAAACCCTTCCTAGTACTTTGTATCCTTTTGGAGTTTTATAGTGTTGATTTTCATTGATTCTTAAAAAACCATCTCCATAGCCTATATCATATGTGGAAATTTTAATATCTTCATTTGTTATATATGTTCCTCCATATCCAACAGCTTGATTTTTCTTTATAGATCTTGTGGAAATTTTTTCACCCCAAAGTGATAAAACTGGTTTTAAATCAATTTTATCAAAGGCCAAATCATTCTCTGTGTATCCATAACTAGCTATTCCAACTCTTGCAAAATCTTCATCAAAATTGGCAGTTCTAAATAGTGCTGCAGAGTTACACGAATGGAACATTGGAAGGGGTAAGAAAAGTTGTTCACATATTTTTATTACTTCCTCTTTTAAAAGCTCAAATTCACTTTTTTGCCAATAATATTCGCAAGAAAGTTTATCCGCACTTCTGTGATGAGTCATGATTCCAGTTAAGTTTAAGTTTTGACCACAAAGCCCTAAAATAGCCTCTTTAAGTTGATTTTTAGATATGCCATTTCTGTGCATTCCTGTGTCAACTTTTAGGTGAACGTTCGTATTTTTGGGGAGTTGATATATTTTTTCAATATCATTAATAACAACGTGAAAAGTATGTGAATAAGTAGTAATATTATTATCAGACAAAATTAGAATGTTTTCAAAAAAATCTTTGATTTTTAATGCTTCTTTAAGGTTTTTTACGACGGCTTTTTTTATACCAAATTCTTTTGCTAAAGTAGAAATTTCTAAAATCCCATGTCCGTATGCATTATCTTTTAATACAACAGCAACTTTATCTTTTGAGCCAGCTTTTTTTGAAATAATATCCAAATTATGAAAATAATTTTTTTTGTTTATTATAATTTTAGACAATAACGTAACCTTGTTATTTTAGTTTTGATTAAAATGATTTGATATTAGAATACTATCTTTTTCATTTAAAACCTCTTTGAGATTTTCAATAGTAGCATTTTTTATATTTTCAAAAGTTCCAAAGTAAAGAAGTAACTTTTTGACTTTAGCTTCTCCTATACCTTTTATGTTTAAAAGTGAAATTTGTTTATCTTCTGTTCTTTTTTGTTTTTTGTGATAGTTTATAACAAATCTATGTGCTTCATCTCTTTGTCTTTGTACAAAATGTAGTCTTTTATCTGATGTTAGAAGTTTTATGGATGTAAACTCTCCAGCTTCTTTAAAATGTACAATATCTTTTGCAGCTCCTTTTGCCCTATGAGCTTTAAAATCAATCTTTTCTTTTGCAATTGCAATAATATCAAGATTTACTCCAACTGATTGGACAATGTTGTATGCAAGCTTAAGTAAAGTTGCTCCTCCATCAATTATCCACAAATCAGGTGCTGGGTTTTTATCAAAGCTTTCAACCCTTCGCATAAGCATCTCTCTCATTTGTGAGTATTCATCATGGGATTCTAAGTTATAGTGTCTAAAATCAGCTTTTATAAACTTATCATTATCCCAAACAACCATTGCTCCAACTGTAGCTTGTCCCATCATATGTGAGTTATCAAAGCTTTCAACTCTTAAAGGAGTTTGATTTAAGTTAAATAGTTTTTGTATCTCTTCATAAAGTGTATTGGAACTTTTCGCACTATCTATTCTTAAAAGTTCATCACAATTATTTAAAGCTATATCCATAAGGTCTTTTTTCTTTCCAACTTTTGGACTTATTATATTTATTTTTTTAGAAAATTTTGTTTTTAGAAACTCTTCCATATCCTCTAATTCATCTATTTCATTAGCTAGTAAGATCTCTTTTGGGATTATTGGCATCTCATTTGAGTAGTAGTTTATTAAAGTTCTTTTATACGCTTCATTAAAATCAAACTCTTCATTATCTTCAAGGTTTACTTTTAAAAAGTCATGGGAGGAAGAAGCTAGTTTCCCATCACGTATAAACATTCTTACAATTACAGCTTTTGTGTTTGAATTTTTGATAGCAAAAATATCAAGATTTTCATTTGTTGCTAAATCCATTCCTGTTTTTATTTCTGATTTTTCTATGGTTTTTATTCTATCTCTTATTTTCATAGCCTCTTCAAATCGAAAATCATCAGAATACTCTTGCATTTTTTGTTTTAGTTTTGTTAGTAGTTTTGATTTGTTATAGATATATTCCATAGAGTTGTTTAAAATCTTGGCATACTCTTCTTTTGTTATTCTATTTTCACACGGAGCTAAGCACTTTTTGATTTGAAAAAAAAGACAAGCCTCTTTGCCTTTTATACAAGCTTTTTTTTGCACAAGTGGAAAAGTTTCATAAATAGAGTCTAAGATATCTCTTGCTCCAGTTGAATATGGACCAAAATATTTTATATTGGCACCTTTTAAAACTTTTCTTGTAATCTCAAGTCTAGGAAAATCTTCATTTAAGTCCACATAAATATAAGGGTAGGTTTTATCATCACGAAGAAGAATGTTATATTTTGGTTTTAACTGTTTTATAAGAGAATTTTCTAAGATTAGTGCATCATGTTCATTTGGTACTACAATCCATTCACAGGATTTTACTTCACTAATCATTTTATAAATTCTAGGACCTAGTTTTTCAGCAGGTCTAAGGTGGGGAGTAAATTTAAAGTAAGATTTTACTCTATTTTTTAGAACTTTTGCTTTTCCCACATATAAAAGATGTCCATCTTTATCAAAGTATTGGTATACACCTGCATCAGAGGGGAGTTGTTTAAGTTTTTCTTCTAAATTCATATTGGGATTATACCAAAAAACCTTTTCAAAACCTTTTTTAATCATCATCTTTCTTCATATTTCTACGTTAAAAATATAAAAATATTCGTCACATACTTTAGTATGCTTCTCATATTTTGATATTTTTACCTTGAACTATTTTGAAATCAATGTTTTGAAAACTTTAATCAAAAATCTTTTTATAAACATGACAATAGGGTAATGAACCTTTTCTTTGATAATAGTCTTGGTGATAACCTTCTGCACTGTAAAATGTATCTGCTTTTTTAAGAGAAGTTGCTACTTTGTAGCCTTTTTTTGTGAGCAGTTCTATGAGTTTTTGTGATGTTTGTTTCTCTTTTTCATCATTGTAAAAAATTGCTGAGAGATATTGACTTCCTATATCTGGACCTTGTCCATTGGTTTGTTCCATATCATGAATTTCAAAAAAGAGTTTGGCAAGTTTTTCAAAGCTTGTTTTACTAGGGTCATAGACAACTCGAACACTCTCTAAATGTCCTGTATTTCCACGAACTACACCATAATAATCAGGGTTTTCAACTGTACCGCCCATATAACCACTGATGGCATCTAAAACTCCTGTTTGTTTTTCAAAATGATACTCAACTCCCCAAAAACATCCTCCTGCAAAATAAGCACTTTTGCTATTTTCAGGATAGACTTTATGTTTGATTGAATCATCTTTTGAAAATGATGCTGTGTATAACAGTGTAATAACTGCCAATCCAATAAGTATAAAATATTTCATATTGTTCCTTTGGCTAATTATAAAGTTCTTTTGTGTATTCTCTATGTATTGAAGTGACTTTTATCCAAAAAAGCCTTTTTTATCGTCTTTATCATCTTCAGTTTGTTTAGTTCTTTTTAGTTTCCCAAGCTCGATTTTATATTTTGTGATGTTTTCATGGCAAGTTTCTACTGCATTTTCTTTTACTTCAAGGATATGTTCTAGTTCTTCTATTTTGCCTAAGAGTTTGTTTTTTTCATTTTTTTGTTTTTCAATAGTTTTATTTTTTAAAGATATTTCTTCACTTTTTTTCTTTAAAACTCCCATTTTATCACTACTCTTGTAGATACTATTTTCTTCATATTCATTTAACTGGGATAAAAGTTTTTGTTTTTGAAGAGATAGTTTTTCAATTCTTTGTTTTAATGAGTTTATTGAGTCATTTTGTGAATGAATATGACTTTTTAAAGTTTCATTCTCTTTTAAAGTACTTTTTTGAGTTACTGTATTTTTTATAAGTTTTGAGGCTAGCTCTCTTTTCTCTTCATATTCATCTGTTACGATAAACCTAACAGCCATATATTCAATTATATTTTCATTTTTATCATCATATATTGGAAAAATAGTAGACTTAGCATACCAAGAATTTCCTTTCTTATCTATATTCCTAACTTTACCTTCCCAGTTTTTACCACTTTGAATAGTATCCCAGAGATTTTTGTAGACCTCTTTTGGGTTTTCTGGATGTCTTACTATATTGTGGTTTTGTCCTATAAGCTCTTCTTTTGTATATCCCGTGACATCACAAAAAGCATCATCAACATATGTTATGATACCATTTAAATCAGTTTTTGATATTACGGCAACACTTTCTATAATATTAGTATAGGTCTCTAACTCTTTTTGTTTTTTATAAAACTGGTTTTTATAATATATTTTTTGTGCAATCTTTTTTATATTTTCAAAAAGTTTTGCAACATTTATAGGCTTTGCCATATATGCGGAAACTCCCAACTCAATAGACTCTAAAAAAGTCTCTTTTTCATTATCTGCAGTTGTTAAAATAATAGGAATATCATCATCAAGAAGTTTGATTTTTTTTACCATGTCTATACCATTTAATTTTGGCATATTAAGATCAGTAATAATAAGTTCATAAGGAGTGTCATTATCAAAGTTTTCTTGAATTTTTAAAAAAGCTTCTTCCCCATCTTTGGCTACTTCTACAAAATCTGAAATTTTTTTAAGTAGATTTTCAAGTCTTTGTCTAACTTCTGGTTCATCTTCAACATAAAGGATTTTCAAGTTTTTAATATTTTGGCTTATTTCTGACATATATTTCCTTTGTAAAATTGTATCATATTCCAATTATATAAAAGTTGTATATAAAGATAATTTGGTAAGAATTTTATAAACTTAGGAGATTGATATGCCACACTTACAATTTGAAATCAACAAAAAAATAAGTAATCAAACAAAAAAAAGTTTTTGTAAAAAAATAAGAGATTCTTTTGCAAAAATAATGGATACCCAAACTTACCATATAGCTATATCTATAAGAGAATATGAACCTTTTAATTTATCTATTGGAAGAGTTGAGATGGGAGAAGAGGTTTGTTTAATGGATTTAGATATTAGAGAAGGTCGAAATATAGAGCAAAGGCGAGAGTTAGCTTTAGTTTATATGAGTATTGTAAGTGAGGAGTTCAACATACCAAGTAGTAATCAATACATCACGTTTACCCAACATGGGGGTGAGGATTTTCATCTGATTGAAAAGTATCTATCTTCATGGGAGAGTGGTGAAGATCCATTAGCTTAAGTTATCTTAATCATATATTTGATACATTTCTTTTTTAATTTAGGAGAAATATTGAGTATTATAAAACAGACAATCTATTTAGCAAGAAAAACTAAAGAGAAAGATTTAGAAAAAAAACTATACACTTTGAAAAACTTATTATTAGACATGAAGGGTTGTATTTATTTTGAAGTTTACAAATCTGATGATTGTGATGATGAATTTTTGATTTATGAAGAGTGGGATAGCGAAGAGTTATACACAAGTTCACTTTCAAGTGAAGCCCATATAACTTTTCAAAAATATTGTGATAGTTTAGTTTTAAAAAAACACAAGCTACCTGTTCTTTAAACTATTTATAAATATTTAAAAGAACATCTTTATGATGATTTAATTCCTGCATTAAATCATCTCCATGGTCATTTATATCTGGATGATATTTTTTAGCTAGTTCTTTATATCTTTTTTTTATCTCTTCACGTGTTGGTTCACTTGAAAATCCAAAAAAGTCTTTTGCTTTTTGAACTTCATTATGTGATGGTTGTGCTTGAAAATTACCTTTTTGAAAATCTTCATAATTAAACTTAAAGCCTTGACTATTGCCTTGTTTGAAGTTTCTTCCATCAAAATGGAACTCAAAGCCTTGTGTTTTTGCTTGTTCTTTTATCTTTTTTACTTTTGTATAAATGAAAAAGAATATCAATACTGCAAAAACAGAGATAACTATTAAAAAAGTACCAAAGTTAGTAAATATAAGATAAAGTATAAAAAATAGTATTGAAAATCGTATTAGTCTAGAAAAAAAATAGTCTATATTGCCCATAAAAAATATTAATCCTTGTAAATTTATTTTGAAGTATATCTTTTTTTATTTGTTTGTCTTATTAAGAATAAGTGTATCAAATAAAAAATAAAATTATATTTTTCTTATTATAATTTGAAAAGCAGGAGAGATGTCTCTGTGCTTAAAAAAATTAATTATTTTTCAAATGTGGAATTTTTGTCTTAATAAGCAATTAAATTATAAGATAGTAATATTATTTATACAAGTATTTAAATTTTTTTGGTATTATTATCATATTTAGGATAATATAATGGACTATGAAGAGTTTCAAAATGCAGTTGACAGCTTAGGGATATTAACTAAACTTGATCAAAAGAGTTTGAGAAAAAACTATTTAAAACTATCAAAAAAGTATCATCCTGACGCTGTAGATGGAAGTGATGAAAAGTTTAAAGAGATAAATGAAGCATATAATCTTTTGAAAACTTATGTTGAGAACTATAAATTTTCTTTTGAAAAAGAAGAGTTTTTAGACCAATATCCATCATTTACTAATTATAAAAATTGGAATAGGTAAAAGGAAACTAAGATGTTTGATAAAAGAAAGGCAAAAGAGCTTGTTTTAGGCTCTTTAATTGCTGATTCATATTGTTTAGGGTCTCATTGGATATACGACGAAAAAGAACTGAAGAGTTTACCTACTAATTGGGAAGAGTTAAATAATGCCTGTTCTCTTTGGCATAAGGGCAAAAAAGCTGGTGAGTTTACTCACTATGGAGACCAATTATATTTTTTATATCAATACATTATAGAAAATGATAATTTTAATCTAGAACAATATATCCATTTTTGGAAAGAAAAAATGGAAAACTATGATGGTTATATTGATGGTGCTACAAAAACTACTTTAGAAAATCTAAATGCAAATAAAGATATTCCTTGTGGTTCATTATCTACTGATATCTCTGTTATTGGTAGAATTGCTCCACTATTACTTATAAGTAAAACAAAAAATCAATTTTTTCAAAATGTAGAAAAATTTGTAAGAGCAACACACAACTCTTCAATTGTAGTAGAAGGTGCTAAGTTTTTTGCAAAAGTTTTAGTTGATGTTTTAGATAATATTGAGATGATGGAAGCAATAAAAGAGAGAAAAGATGAGTTTTCTACAACTATTCAAAAGTACGTAAATGAAGGCTTATATTCAATAGAAGATGAAACCTTTGATGCCATAAGAAAATTTGGTCCAGCGTGTGGGATTGATGAAGCTTTTGGTGGAGTTATACATCTTTTAGGTAAGTATACAAACTTCAAAGAAGCTTTGATAAAAAATGCACAAGCAGGTGGAGATAACTCTGCTCGGGCTATGATAGTAGCTATGTTTTTTATAGCTAGATATGGATTAAAAGTAATCCCAAAAAATCTTACAAAAATAAAAGTTCAAATAGATATTTCTTAAAACCTAGAAATAAACATTTGAACTTAAGTTTTCAATTTGTTTTAGTATCTTATCAACGTCATTATATTTTATGTTGATAGGGTAGAGCTCTTTTTTATACTGTAATACAAGTGATGGAAAACTAAAAACTTTTAATTCTCTTCTTTTTTGTAAATCATTTTGAAATAACTCTTCTATTTTTTCACTTTTCAAATCCCTTTGAAACATATCAACATCTAGATTTATACTCTTTGCTAATGCTATTAGAGTCTCTTGATCACTTGGATTTTGTGCTTTTTGATAATAGGCTTCTTGAATTGCATCAATCATCTCATCTTCTCTGTTTTGTTCTTTGGCACTTATAACTGCTTTACATGCTAAATAAGTAGATCGTCTAGGTTTGCAATTTTTCCAAAAGTCATGATTGAACTTTGCACCTGTCATTTTTTCTATTTCGTGCCAAATTGAGGCTATTTTTTCTTGCATATCTTTAGGCATAGGCTCTTGTGTATCTTTTGCCAATCCTCCTACTATATTTATTAGTTCGATATTGGAAGGCAACTTCTTTTTTAATTTGTCATAATCTTTTTTAAAAGCATAACACCAAGAACACATTGGGTCATGTATATAATATAGTCTGTTTTTCATGCCTTTATTCTACTACTAAATATCTTTAAATAAGTGAAATTATAAAATTAAGTAAAATAAAATAAAATATTCATATAATGCTATATATGAAGGAGATGTTATGAAAACATTTATAGGTAGATTTTATAGAGATAAATTTTATATAGAGATTGTGGTTGCTGCTGCTTTATTTTTTACTGCACTAATTGCCGATATGCTAATTGAATTTATAATTTATATGCTATATTTCATAATATTTTTAGAAATTACAAGAGCTGTTATAAACTATATAAGAGAACAAAGAGTTGTATTAAGCATATTGGTTGATGCTTTTATAATATTAGCACTTAGGGAATTGATTGTTAATGTAGTGAAAATAAATAATGAAAATCTAGACTCAATCGAAGCTCTTTTTGCAAGTAGCTTAAACTGGAATGTATTGATTATCTCAGGGGTTATATTGTTTTTATTGCTTGTTAGATATTTATCAGTAAAAACTTCTCAAAGATATATGTTTGAACGAAAAAAACTAAAAAGCATACCAGAAGATGAATATGTATCATGAGCCTTTATATAGACCACCAGCTGAAGCCAACTCTTTAATTTTACAAATCACTTTAGGCTGTAGTTACAACAAATGTAGCTTTTGTTCTATGTATGAAACAAAAGATTTTAAAATCAAAGATATAAATAAGGTATTTGAAGAGATAGATAGTCTAAGTATTTATCAAGATACAAGAAGAGTTTTTTTAGCTGATGGTGATGCTTTAGCTTGTGATACATCATTTTTATTAGAGGTTTTAAAGTATCTAAAAAAAACTTTTCCAAAACTTCAAAGAGTAGCCTCATACGCAAGCCCATATAATCTTTTAGAAAAAACTCAAGAGGAACTAAACTTATTAAGAGAATATGGATTAAGCCTAGTTTATTATGGAATAGAGAGTGGAAATCATGAGTTATTAAAATATATAAATAAACCTATGAAACCAAGTTCTATGGTTGAGGGCCTAAACAAAGCCACAAAAGCCAATATGAAGATATCAGCAACAGTAATATTAGGACTTGGTGGAAAGAATCTATCTATACAACATATAAATGATAGTACAAAACTAGTAAATGAGTGTGAACACATAAACTATCTATCTACCTTACAACTAGGAGTTAGTAGTACAAAAGAGGATGCTTTTTTCAAAAGGTTTGAAGATAAAAATCAAGAATTTATTTTCTGTAGTGATGAAGATATGTTAGAGGAACAAAAGAGATTTATAAGTCTATTAAATCCAAAAAAGCCAATAATCTTCAGGTCAAATCATGCTTCAAATGCTTTACCACTAAAAGGAACACTTCCAAAAGATAGGGAACAGTTATTAGAGATTTTAGGAGAAGCTATAGAAGATAACTCTATGCTTCGCCCAAAGTTTTTACGAGGATTTTAGAATCTTTTTTATATCTTAGTTAAACTCTGGTTTTGGAGTTTTACTTGTACTTACTGGAAGTGTTGGGTAAATTATAGTAGGCTTTTCCCCTGTCAAAGTTTTTAAGAAAGTTGTGATTTTATCTGCATCTTTATCAGAAATACTAAGTCCTAATTGAACAGAACCCATCTCTTTTACTGCTTCAGTTAGTGACCAGATTCCACCGTTGTGAAAATATGGTGCAGTCTCTTCAATATTTCTTAGTGTTGGAGTTTTAACCATGCCATTTTTATCTCCTTTAAAGTCACCTAAAGAAGCAAATTTGTATTTTTTTGCTACTTGGAAAGGTTGCATAGTTCCACCTAAACCAATATCATTATGACAAGATGCACAACCTTTATCAATAAATAAGTTTAGCCCCTCTTTTTGTTCACTTGTTAATGCATCTAAATTACCATTTAAAAAGTCATCAAAACTCGATGGGGTTACTAAAGTTCTTTCAAATACTGCAATTGTATCTGCAATAAGTTTAAAATCAATCTTTACAGAAGAACCATAAGTATTTTTAAATTCATTTACATAACCAGGCATAGAAGTTACTCTTTCAACTACCAATTTTGCGGGAGCAGCCATTTCTGGACCAGCTTGAATTGGACCTTGTGCTTGGTCTTCTAAATGAGGACTTCTTCCATCCCAAAATTGTGCTTTGTTTAATACAGAGTTATAAACAGTTGGTGAATTTAAGTGATGAGGGTTTGCAGTCCATTTGTGACCAATTGCTGCCGCAACTCCATCAACTCCTCCTGCTGCTAAATTATGACAGGTGTTACATGATATTAATCCACTTTTTGAAAGTCTTGGTTCAAAGTATAATTTTTTACCTAACTCAACTTTTTTATCAGTAATTGGATTTTTTGGATCATCAACTAATTTAAGTATCTGCATTTTGCTTGAGGGAATAGGTTTAATTCCTGCCTTAGTAACTTTTTTTACTAAATCCATATCTGACATTGCAAAAGCACTTACTCCTGCAAATAAAATTGTTGTTAAAGCCAAAGTTTTTTTACCTGCTAGCAGGATTTCATCTCTTTTCATCATTTTTCTCTCCTTAAAATGTATTCATAAAGAAGTATAAGGAAAAAAAATGTGGAAATTATGTGAAACTAAATTTTTTATAAAACTAAAAGATTACTATTTAAATGTAATAATAAATGAAGCACCACCTTTAATATTTTGAACTTCTAATCTAGCATCACTCTTTTCAACAATAATTTTTGACATATAAAGCCCAATTCCCAAGCCTTTATCTTTTGTAGTAAAATAGGGTTCAAATATTTTTTCTAGTAACTCATTTTTTATACCACCTGCATTATCTTTTATTTCAACTTTTATGCTATCTTTTTTTGTATAAGTTTTTATTGTTAGTTTTGCATTTGATATTTCTCTTTTTATAAACTCATCTTTTGCGTTATTGAAAATATTAAAAAGTACTTGTAAGAATTCACCTCTGTAGGCTTTTATAGAAATATTATCATCTAAATCATACTCTATACTTATATTATAAGCTTTAAAACTATCTTTTAAAAGATTTGTTACCTCTTTTATAGAAGTACTTAAATTAAAAAGCTCTTTTTGATTTGTGTTTTTGAAAAAATCTCTGAAATCATCAATAGTATCTGATAGATATTTTATTTGGGCATTTGCAAGTTTACTTTTCTTTTCAAAATACTCTGTTGTTAATTTATCTTTTTCATATGCAGTTTTTATATTCATTAA
The DNA here is from genome assembly GCF_048571185.1 of Arcobacter denitrificans (SeqCode). Lineage (GTDB taxonomy): Bacteria > Campylobacterota > Campylobacteria > Campylobacterales > Arcobacteraceae > Arcobacter > Arcobacter denitrificans. The sequence goes on from NZ_CP182350.1 coordinate 2,290,666, forward strand.
TATATATGAAATATGTGTTAAAGGTTGTCTCCATTGATGAGCAATGTTTCCTATCATTTCCCCCATAGATGCTAGTTTACTTTGATATGTCAGGTTTTGTAATTGTTTTTGAGACTGTTTTAGTTTCCTATAAAAAAGTGTAAATAGTATTAAGAATATAGTCACTAGTACATAAAGTATATTCAAAGTTATATATACACTATTTTGTGCTGTTTCTCTTTGTTTAAGAAGTAATTGTTTAGTATAATTTAGAAGATTATCGATATCTTTGTTTATAGCAATATCTTGATATTTTAATTGAAAGTTTATACTTTTTTGAATTGTTTTTACTTTTTTTAAAAAATTTATTATAAAAGTATTGTTTAGTTCTAAATCATAATGTTTAATAATATCGATATCATAAGACCTATTTTGTTCAATTTTTTCTAATATATCTATTCTTATATTATGAAGTTTATTTTTTGTCTCAAGATCAAAGTTTAAGAGTTCATGATGTGACCTATCTAAAATCAATAATATTGTCTGATTGTTTGTTGCTCTTCTAGCCTTAAATCTCTCTAACCACACAATCTTTTTGTTAAATAAAATATATAAATTATCTAATGCCTTTATATATAAGGTTTGAAAATTAGCTAAAAGAGCATCATTTTTTAATTTTTCAATAGAGTCTAAACTTCTGTTTATATCTCTATTTAAAATATCAAAATTATTAACAGCACTATTTCCTAAAATATAACTATTAAGTTTATTGTTTAGGGCCATAATTGTATTTATTTGGTCATTATGATCAAAAAATATTTGCGTATTTTTTTTATGAATAACAATAGTATAAATCATTAGAAAAAAAAGTACAAGCAAAGTTATCAAAACAATATAAATATTGTTTTTTATTAAATATTGTTTCATTTTATAATGTTTACTTTGCCACTTAAAGATTTCAAAAACTCTTCAATTAAAAAAGTTTCCTCATCTGTTAGGTTTAGTCCTAATTGAGCTTTTGCAATTGAACTTATAGCTTCATTTAAAGTCTTTATTTGACCATTATGTAAATATGGATAAGTTAATGCTACATTTCTTAGTGTTGGTACTTTAAAGTAGAATTTATCAAAATCATTTTTTGTTATATTATAAAGTCCAAAGTCTGGGTTATAGCCATCTTTTGTACTATGATTTATTAAGTTATTAGCAATACTCTCATCAGTTAATCCAAACTGTGCATAAAGCCCACCTCCTATATTTATCCCATTATGACAAGAAACACACCCTTTTTTATTAAAAAGTTCATATCCTTTTTTTTGATTTTCAGTGATTGCATTTTTATCACCTCTAAGATAATCATCAAAAGCACTAGGTGTTATAAGCGTTTTTTGAAACTCCTCAAGAGCATCACCAATATTTTCTTTTGTAATTCCATTTTGATAAAGTGCATTAAATGTTTTATTATAATAACTATTTTTATTTAAAGTTTTAATAAGGTTTTTAAAACTATTTCCCATCTCTTTTGGATTGGTGATAGGGAACTTTACTTGATGAGTTAATGTTTTTACCCTTCCATCCCACATCTGTCTAAAGTTGAATATTGAATTTAGTACTGTAGGTGTATTTACAATTCCTTTTTGTCCTTTTATTCCAAAAGAAAATTGAAGGTTATCCACTCCTCCTAATTCAAGATTATGACAACTTGCACATGAAACTGTATTGTCTTTTGATAAAATCGGATCAAAATATAATTTTTTACCAAGTAAGGCCTTTTCTTTATCATACGCTATTGTCTTTGGCAATGGTTGTATAGGATCATTTGCATAAAGAGTTGAAAAAAACATTAATAAAACAAGTAAATATCTATACATTTTTTAGCCTATCAAATTAATTTGGTATCCAATACCAGATATGTTTTTTATACTTTTTTTTGACATCTTTTTTCTAAGCTCTCTTACTATAGAGCGCAAAGCGTCTTCACTCATATATCCATCCCACACATAGTTACTAAATTCATCATATTTTACTGCCCGTTTAGAGTTTCTTATTAATAGTTCTAAAAAAAGTAATTCTTTTTTTGTAAGTGCAATTTGTTCTTTTTTTAAAAATAGTGTTTGATTTAAGATATCAAACTTATATCCATCATAAATATTAAATATAGAGAATTCTTGAACAACATCTTCGGTACATTTTTCAAGTACGGGTAATAGTGTATCTTCCATTATTGGTTTTACAAGATATTTTATAAGTCCAAGTTCAATAGCTTCAATTAAGTAGGAAGTTTCCAAAAAAGCAGTTGCTATAATAATTTTTGTGCTTTTATCATTTTTTCGTATCTCTTTTATCATTTCAATGCCATTTAGCCTTGGCATCTTTATATCTGTAATAATTATATCAGGCTTTAACTCTTTATATTTTTCTAATCCATCTAAACCATCACTTGCCTCATATACATTATTACAATAAAAACTAAGATACTCAACCGCATCTTCTCTAATAAATTCTTCATCGTCAATATATAATATCTTTACATTTTTAAGACTATCCACAAATAAACCTTTCGAAAGTATATATTATATAAAAAAAATGTAAAAATATAGGGTATTTGTATTTTATAGTAGATTAGCAATTTTTTGAGGATTATCTTTTTATTAAATTAATTCATCTCTTACTTTGATAGAAGCAAAGGTATTGTATCTTCTTGTTTACCTTCACTTCTACTTCTGTAAGAAATTAAATATGGACTTGATTCGAGGTCAGTCCAACGTTTTATGAGCTTTTAAATCTAGTTATTTTTTAGATTTTTTCTTAGACTTCTTTTTTGCGTCTTTTTTCTTATCTGAACATTTCTTTTTAGAACATTTTTTAGCTTTTTTCTTTTTATCAAGTTTTTTCTTTTTGATAACTTTCTTTTTCTCTTTTTTAAGTGTTTTTTTCTTTGCAGCTTTTTTAGCTTTTAATTTTTTCTCTTCTTCTTTTTTCTTTGCCATTTTATGACTCCTTTATAAAATATAGAGAATAGTACTACTTTATATTAATAATGTCAATAAAATTTTGAAAAATGAACAATAAAATATCAAATTGTAATATTTTTATATCTTAGAAGAATAATATATTAAAATACTTTCATAAATCATAGGGGTATAGTTGTGGAAAAAGAGCTTTCAAATATAATAGTTGATGATAAAATATTTATCATCAGAGGTATTCAAGTTATCATAGATAGAGATTTGGCTGAGTTATACCAAGTTGAAACAAAGAGATTAAATGAGCAAGTAAAAAGAAATATAAAAAAGTTTCCAAATGATTTTATGTTTCAACTAATGGATGAAGAAAAAAATGAACTAGTCGCAAAATGTGACCGGTTAGAAAAATTGAAACATTCAAGTTCAAATCCATTTGTATTTACTGAACATGGGGTATATATGTGAAACTCGTTAAGATAAAGTGAACTGCTTCACTTTATTAGAGTTGAAACTGTAGATGATATACCAAAGGTATCATCGTAGGCTGAAAGCTACCGTATTAAAAAGTAAAGTTGCTACAGATGTTAGTTTATCTATTATGAGAATATTTGTGAGATTGAAAAATCAAGCTGTGCCATATTTTGATATTATAAAAAGATTAGAGAATTTAGAAACTAATGATAAAGAGACAAGAGAATTTTTAAGTAAGGTTGTACAAGTGATTTCAAATATGCAAGATATTCAAGATGAGGCGAAGGAGGGGATAAATAAGATTGGGTTTGTGAAATAATTTTGTGTTCTCTTGAAGAGGTAAACCTCTCCGCTTCTCTTACTTTTTGGTCTCGAAAAAGTAAGCAAAAAAGACTGCCGAGTTGATGAAGGCAAAGCTTCCTAAAATTTCAGTCTTTTTTTTCTGCGTTGCGGAACTCCTAAATCATCATCATTTAGGTCATTATTTACTCAAACAGTCCTCACTGTTCCCCGAAAAAAAAGCCTAAAATTTTAGCTTCATCAAAGGCAGAAAGAAATTCCTATGGTTCAAACTATCATTTGTGAATTTACAAAGTAGAAGTTACAAGTCTAATTAAATCAAAAATGCAATGTCCTTATCCCACCTTTTATCTCCAACATCTACAGAAGCTGAGCGTTTGTTTTAGCTTTTCGGAAAAGGCTTGCAACTGTTTGAACAGAACAAATATGCTATAGAGCATATTTTTATGTGAGTTTTGCAAGACAGAAAAGATAAAACAATAAGCGAAGGAACCCAAAGGGCTTCGCAGCCGTTGGTGGTTTTGCTTACTTTGTCCATACAAAGTAAGAGAGGCGGAGAGGTTTACCTCTTCAAGAGAGAATTAAAAACAACAAAATGTAGTTTTATCACGATTTTTAACAAATAGTTGTACATTATGTTGTTTTGTTAGGTAAATACAGGGGTAAACCATACATAAAATTTCAGAAATATGCTTTGAAAATATATCAATAAAGACAAGTTTTAATCAATAATTAAAAGAAAAGCCTTTATTCAGGCTTTTCTTTCATACAATAAACCAACATTATTTATGTTATAAATATCACTTATTTAAGGCTATTTTATATAAAATGTATTGTTAATAAGTAGTTATGTTTTGAGTAAACCAGCACAGGTGAAGGGAGAAAAAGATTGTCAAATACAAAATGGAAAACTGGTTTTTTAAAAACAGGGTTGCCACTTGAATATGTAACAGCCAATACATTAAATAAAATGGGACATACTATTTTCGGTGAATATCCATACAATCGACCAAATGAAAATGAAGACTTAAAAGAATTTTCCATAGATATTCGAGCTCATAAATGTCTTGATTCAAATGAACGCCTTTTTGTTCTAGATACACTTGTGGAATGCAAATATCGTCAACCTGGTACAACATGGATTTTTTCTCCATATCCCACTAAGGATTTTGTGCCTATTGGCTTAATTCATTCTACCGAAGATCTCGTTCCAGTTAGACTTCATGGTAACTCATTATGGAAATTTGAAGAAAGCCTTGGATATTGCGTTAGCGGTGTTGAGTTAATGAACAATGGCGGTGGAAATACTGATGGAACAAGGCATGGTGTATTTCAATTACGCTATGGCATGCCAGTTCTTCTAAAAAATTTGTATGAGAGTACAATAAATCATTCATTTTCAAGTGGGCGTTACATTGATTTTTTATGCCCAATACTAGTAACAACAGCTGATATACGGATAATAAAGCCTAATTTGCAACTTGAAAACTTCTTAGATGCATCGGAATTAGATGAAGTTTCAGAACTTAAGGAAGCAATAATACTAAATGAACGAGCAGGTCCACAACTACAGAGTTTTGCTGACTTTTTAGCAGAAGAGTTTATTAGTAATAGTCCAGAACTTGAAAGTAGACTGGCTGCATTGGATGAAGTGCTTGTTGGAGAAGAATGGGAAAAGCGACATGCTCCAGATGTAGATACTATAAGACGTAGCTTCGGTCAAAGTACAGAGCGTGTGCTTATTGTAAATTATAAGTTTTTTGAAACAATTTTATTAAAATTAGAAAAAGCATTGATGGAAGATATTGCTACAGAAAAAGTATATGCAAAGATTGAAGACGAAAAAAATGAATTTTCTCTCGTCAAGCATTAAATTGAACATAACAAATCAGTGGAGCTAATAAATTACCCTGCGGGCAATTTATTAGCTCATTTTAAACGTTATGTTTCATATAAAATACGGACTGCCTTTGTAAAAATATTGCAAAATGACATATTTTACTGTGTATATAGATTTTCTTGATAGAATCTTTCTTATGATATTTAATCAATTTGATTGATATGTTTAGATAAAATCACTAAATTATAAATATGGGATTTACTTTTAATGAATATTAACGACTTAATCAAAAAATATGATGAAAATAAAGATTATTATCAAACATCCAAATACAATGAAACCCAGTTAAGGACAGACTTTTTAGATCCTTTTTTTGAATTACTTGGATGGGATATTCGAAATATTAAAGGTAAACCTACTAATGAACGAGAAGTTTTATTGGAAGAGGGACTAAAAGAAGACACTTATTCTACTACAAAAAAACCTGATTATACATTTAGACTTTTTTCTGAAAGAAAATTTTTTCTAGAAGCTAAAAAACCTAGTGTGAAGATTGAATCTGATGAAAAATCAGCTAAGCAAGTTAGAAGATATGGATTTACTGCAAAACTAAAGATTTCAGTTTTATCAAACTTTGAATATTTAGCAATTTATGATTGTTCACAAAAAGTTGAAGCCACTGATTTGGCTAATAACTCAAGAATTAAACTATATCATTACTCTGAATATGAAGAAAAATTTGAAGAGATAAAACAACAATTAAGTTACGAAATTGTTTACAATGGTGGATTTGATGAAATATGGAAAGATATTGAAGCACAATTAGAACGATTCAGCGTCGATAAACTATTTTTAAAACAGATTAATGACTGGAGAATATTATTAGGTAAAGAAATTTATTCACATAAACGAAATTTAACTATTGAAGAGCTGAATGATATTGTTCAATCCTACATTAATAGTATAGTTTTTTTAAGAGTTTGTGAAGATAGAGATTTAGAGACTTATAAAACTCTTTTAAACTATGCAGATAAAAATGATTTTAATTCATTAATAAATAAATTCAAAGAGTCAGATAAAAAATATAATGCAGGTTTATTTAATCTTGATTTTGTAGATGAAATCATTTCTAATAATAGCTCATCTTTTTGGGCAATAATAAAACAGCTTTATTTTCCTGAAAGTACTTATTCTTTTTCTGTATTTGCTTCTGATATACTGGGAAGTATTTATGAAATATTTTTAGCAGAGCAGTTAAATATTATTGACAATGAAGTATTACTAATAAAAAAAGCAGAACATATAGATAGAGATATTGTAACTACTCCAACATTTATTATTCAAGATATCCTTCGCAAAACTGTTGTTAAACACTGTGAAGATAAATCAGATGAGGAAATATTAAATTCTACTTTTGCTGATATTGCATGTGGTTCTGGTGCATTTCTATTGGAAGTTTATCAGTTACTACATGATATTTTAGTTGACTATTATATAAAAAATGATGTAGATAAACTAATACAAATATCTATAAATACATATAAGTTACCTTTTGATATAAAAAAACAAATATTAAAAAACTGTATTTTTGGAGTAGATAAAGATTTCAATGCAGTTGAAGCTGCAAAATTTGGATTACTTCTTAAACTTTTGGAAAATGAAGACAACTTTTCTATAACAATACCCGCTTTACCAAGCTTAGATGAAAACATACACTTTGGAAATAGCTTAATTAGTTCAAATGAAGCTGATGATGCAAATATTGATGCAATAAACCCATTTGATTTTGTTGATACTAAATTCGATGTAATTGTAGGAAATCCTCCTTATATGTCAACAGAGGACATTAAAGAGTTTACACCATTAGAAAAACCAATTTTTGAAGAAATTTATCAATCTGCATATAAGCAGTATGATAAATATTTTCTTTTTATAGAACAAGGGATAAACCTTTTAAAAGGAAATGGATACTTTGGTTATATTGTTCCAAGTAAATTTCTCAAGGTTACATCTGGAAAAAAATTACGAAAATTAATAAGTGATGATAACCTATTAGATTCATTAATCTCTTTTGGTTCAAATCAAGTTTTTAATAATAAAACAACATACACAAATATTTTAATTTTAAGTAAAAAAAAGAATGAAAAGTTTAATTATGTAAGTGTTGATAAACTAAATGAATGGAAAGTACAAAAGAACATTACCTCTACTATAGTTTCAAATGAAGTAATTAAAGATGATAATTGGGTACTGATTCCACCACACTTAAAAAATGTATACGATAAGATTATAAGTAATAGTATTTTATTAAAAGATTTAGTATTAGAAAAAAATATTATCAATGGTATTCAAACTAGTTCAAATTCTTTATACATTCATCTATATTCAAAGTTAAAAAAAGAAGACTCAACTTATTACTACATAGAAAAAGATAAAAAAATTTGGAAAATTGAAAAAGAACTTACACAACCATATTATCAAACAACAAAAAATGATACCAAATTTAATACATTTAGAGATGTTCAGCCAAACTCTTTTGTCATATATCCATATAAATTTGACTCTAAAGGTAATCTAAAGCAGGTATCATTAAATGATTTACAAGCAAACTATAATGGACTGTATAGATATTTTACTCACTATAAAGACAAACTTGTCAGTAGAGATATTTCACCAGAAGCAAATGACTTTGATTGGTATAAATTTGGCAGAAGCCAACATTTGACATCTGCAATCTGCGAATCCAAAATCATAGTTGGTGTATTATCAAATGGCTATAAATACTCTATTGATTATAATAGTACTTTTGTATCATCAGGAGGTACAGCAGGTTATGCAATGATAAAGATTCCAAATGATTCTAATTATTCAATATACTATATTCAAGCACTATTATCTTCAAAATATTTAGAATGGTTTGCTTATTGGTATGGTGAAATCTTTAGAGGTAGTTTTGTTGCAAGAGGTACAAAAGTATTAAATAAACTACCAATAATTAAAATAGACTTTTCAAATGCTACGTCAAAAAAACTACATGATAATATATCAAATACTCAAAAAGATTTAAATAATTTGCAAACTAGAATAGATAAAAATAATGGTAATAAAAGAAAACAAACACCACTACAAAGACAATTTAGAACTAAAAAACAAGAACTAGAAAATTTATTAAAAGAGTTATATGACTTAAAAGACAAAGATAACTTAATACCAAATGTATCGGATATTTATGCGATTGATTAATGATGCATCAGAAGAAAAGTTAAGAGGTGGCTTTTATACTCCTTCCCCTATAGCGTCATTTATTTTAAAATGGGCATTTAACGGGAATAAAAAATTAGATATTCTTGAACCAAGCTGTGGTGATGGAGTATTTTTAGAAGAGATTCAAAAAGGTGCTTATAAGTATAATTCAGTAATTGCAATAGAATTTGATGAGATTGAAGCCAATAAGTCTAAAAGTATTAAATTAGATAAATCGACTATTATAAATACAGATTTTCATAAATATTGCATTAATACAAATAAAAGATTTGATTTAGTTATAGGTAATCCTCCTTATATAAGATATCAATATTTTGATAAAGAGCAACAAGAATATGCTTCTGATATATTTAATAAAGCAGATATAAAATACTCAAAATTAACAAATGCTTGGGTTTCGTTTGTAATAGGTTCTTCATTACTTTTAAAAGAAACTGGAAAAATAGGCTTTGTTCTTCCTGCAGAAATACTTCAAGTTGGATATGCGAAACCCTTAAGAGAGTTTTTGGCACACTATTACAATAAAGTAAATATAGTATCTTTTGAAAAATTAGTCTTTCCAAAAATTCAGCAAGAAGTTGTTTTACTACTTTGCGAAAAAAATAATTCAGATACACATTTGATAGAACATTTAGAGTTAAAAGATGCAGAGGAACTAAAGAAACTTGATGTATCTAAACTAAAAAGTCCTAAAAAGAAAATAGATTTTAAATCTAATAAATGGACATTCTATTTCTTAGACCAAGAAGAGATAGATTTTTTAGAAAAACTTCAAGAAGATAGAATTATCCCGAAACTAGATAATTATGCAAAAGTAGAAGTTGGTATAACAACAGGTTCAAATCCATTTTTTACAGTTCCTTTATCCACTGTAAAAAAATATAATTTAGAAAAATATGCAAAACCGTTAGTTGGTAGAAGTGTGCAAGTACCTAGTGCTATTTTTACAAAAGAAGATTGGGAAAAAAATAGAGAACTAGAGGCTAGAACACATCTATTAGTTTTTCCAGAAAATTCTAAATTAAAAAATGAAAAAGGTGCACTGGAATATATTAAATTTGGAGAAAGCGAACATATCCATAAAGGATATAAATGTAGAATTAGGAATGAATGGCAAATAGTACCATCATTAAGAATTTCGGATGCTTTATTTATTAGAAGAAATAATCTATACCCTAAATTTATAATTAATGAAGCTAATGCATATACAACGGATACAATGCATAGAGTTACCATAAAAGAAAATATTAATATAAAAGCACTCACTGCAAGTTATTATAATTCTATCTCTTTAGCATTTTCAGAAATTTGTGGAAGAAGTCATGGTGGAGGAGTTTTAGAACTTATGCCAAATGAAGTTGAAGAAATTCTTTTACCTTATAATGAAAGTAATGCTGAACTACTTCCTTTTATTGATAAAATGATTAGAAATAAAAAAGATATATCTGAAATATTAAAAATTACAAATCAAAAAATACTAAAAGAAAACTTTGGTTTTTCAGATAGTGAAATAAAATTAGCTGATCAAATTTGGAAAAAACTATCAAGTCGTAGATTAAATCGTGGAAGGAAACATAACAAAACCTAGCAGTGAACGCATAGCGTCACTGAAGTTAGTCGTTAATCAATACAATTCAGAAAAAACCTATATCTCCATCTCCAAAGCAACAGGACAATGGTCACTTCCCATAATATCACTCATAATATAAGCATTTGAAATATGTTCTTTTAAGTCCTCACTTACATAAAAATAATCAATTCTCCAGCCAACGTTATTGGCTCTTGCATTTGCTCTGTAAGACCACCAGCTGTAGTTATCTGGCTCATCACCTATAACATGTCTTAGAGTATCTATATATCCATGAGATAAGAACTTATCTATCCATTCTCTCTCCATAGGTAAGAAACCAGATGTTTTTTCATTGGCTTTTGGGCGTGCTAGGTCTATTGGTCTGTGGGCTGTGTTTACATCTCCACATATTATTATTGATTTACCTTCTTTTTTTAAAGACTCACAATGATTTAAAAACCTATCATAAAACTCCATTTTATATACAAGTCTCTCTTCTTTGCTTTGACCATTTGGAAAATATACATTGAAAAATGCTATATCTTTATCTCCTAAAGTAAAGTGAACTTCATTGATTCTTCCCTCATCTAATACATCAACACTTGGGCAAGTACACTCAAAAGTTATATCTATATCTGTAAAAAGTGCAGTTCCTGAACGTCCCTTTATTGCTGATTGACTAGCTGTCATATTTTTGAACTCTTTTTGGAAGATAGATTCTGGGATTTGTTCTTTCATTGACTTTGTTTCTTGTACACCTAAAAGATGGATATCATCTTCATCTACCCATTTAAGTGCCTCTTTTTTATCAACTGCTCGGATACCATTTACATTCCATGATACAAATTTATATTTATTCATTTAAAACCTTATAATATTTATTTTCTAAGTGAGTTTATATAAAAGACAAGTTGGTTTATAGTATTTTCAAAGTCTTTTATATCTTCGCTTTTTTTGGCTATGAGAAGTGCACCTTCAATAGAAGCTATTAAAAATGTTGCTACTTTTTCTATTTCTATATCTGGATTAAGCTCTTTGTTTTCAATGGCTTTATTTAAGATATTAGAAAACTGCTTTTTCCAGTTTTCTAATATAGTATTTAGTGTTTTTGCAAAGTCTTCATCATAATCAAGACTCTCCTGTAGCAAATTACCTAAAGGACAACCATCTTTTAAGTCCCATGAGTTTGGGTCAATTAAAATAAAGATAAAATTATCTATAATATTATCTTCACAAGATAGTAGGTCTTCCCACTTTTTCTCTATTCTTTTTCCTATTTTTTCTTCAATCATACATATTACCATATCTTTTTTAGATGGAAAATAGTGGTACATAGAGCCTTTTTTAGTGTCAGCTTTTTTTAAAATATTCGCTTGTGAAGCACCTTTAAAACCATTTGAAAAGACCTCTTGAAATGTGGCTTCAATAAGTCTTGTCCGAATATCTTGCATATTACTCTCTTAAGAATTTTTTCTTATTGTATCTAATATTGTTTTAGGTTCACATCTCTTAGTATAGTCTTCATCTATAAATCTAAATATTATCTCTTTGTTTTTATTTACTACAAATGTTGCTGGCATTGGTAATTCATATGTTTCATTCCCATTTGATTGTGGGATATTGATTCCAAAACTTTCATATATTGGTCTTAATTCATCTGCTAAATTAAATACTAAACCATACTCTTTAATAACTTTAGAGTTTACATCACTTAATACTTCAAATGTAAGTTCATTTTTCTCTTTTGTACTTAAACTTGTATCTGGAGTTTGGGGTGATATTGCTATAAGTTTTGTATTTAAATTTATTAGTTTATCGTTTATTTTTTCTAAGGCTTTTAACTCTAAATTACAATAAGGACACCATGCTCCTCTATAAAAACTGATTACAACAAAATCATTTTCTAGTAATAAGGTATCAAGTGAGATATCCTTATTCATAGCATTTTTAAGTGTGAAATCCTTTGCTTTATCTGATAATCTTAGGGCATTTTTACTTATTTGCTCATTTTCAAGCTTTTTTGTAGCACCTAACATAAGCTCTTGAATATCTTTTGGAACTTTTTTTCTAAAGCTTTCTTGATATTTTTGTATTTCATCTATTAGTCTTGAGATTTTTTATCCTTTGTTTGAAACCAACCAGTTGGTCTGTAGTGAAATATTAACAAAACTAACACTTATTGTCAAGTAGTTTTATTTGTAAAAGCTTTATAAGGATAGGACAAATATACATTTGTAAATGTATATTTGTCTAAGAGAGTATTTAATGGTTATTTATCATATCTTTTTTTATAACATCAATGATTGTTTTGGGTTCACATCTTTTTCTATAGTTTTCATCAACAAAGGCATAGATTATTTCATAACTTTTATTTACGATATATGTTGCAGGAGAGGGTATCTCAAAGGTACCATTTCTATTTGCTTCTAATATATCTACTTTAAGCTTTTCATATGTAGCTATTACTTCATCACTTAAGGTATAAGCTATGCCAAACTCTTTTGCTATGGTGTTATTTTTATCATACAAAATATCAAAATCCAATACATGCTTTTCATGTAAATACAGGGACTTATCTTGTGTTTGGGGAGATAGTGTAATTAGGGCTGCATTTAAGATTTTTAGTTGAGAAGCAACTTTTTGTAATGCTATTAATTGCAAATTACTATAAGGAGACCACGAACCATCAAAAAAGTTCAGAACTGTATATTTGTTTTTTTCAACTATATCTTTTATGTGTACTATTTTTCTATCATGATTTGAGAGTGAAAATTCTGGAATTTTATCTCCAACTTTTAGTGCTTTTGATAGTTTTTTTGATTCTTTTAATTCTTCAATTGCATTAATTAATACATCTTGTGTCTCTTTAGGGACATTTTTTTGAAAATCTAATAAATAGTTTTCTATGTTTTCTTCTAACGTAGGCATTTAAACTCCTTATGTGAAGAGAATATCTCTTTTCTTCACAACATACTATAAAATATTATTTAAGCATTATAAAAAAAGCTAACTTTAAATAATTTGTATTATATTACAACTTATAACATTATGGAAACTTTATGAATCAAGAAATAATATTAGGTTTGATAACTTTTTTAACTTCAACAGTAGCTGGAGTAGTTGGTATAGGTGGTGGTATGATGCTTATTGCTATACTTCCATCCTTTTTACCACTAAATGCACTTATACCTGTGCATGGTTTGACTCAAATGTCTAGTAATTTTAGTAGGGCAGTATTTGGTTATAAAGATGTGAAATTAGAAGTCATACCAAAGTTTTTATTTGGTTCTTTACTTGGAATTGCTCTTTTTGCTTCTATTTTGTATTTTATATCTTTAGATTATGTTCCACTTTTTATTGGAGTTTATATTTTACTCTCTCTTTGGTCAAAGAAATTTAATGAAAAAATCAAAAGATATGAGAGCTATTTTTTAGCTGGATTTTTTCAAACAGGACTTTCTATTGTAGTTGGAGCAACGGGACCTCTTACCATGACACTTTTACTAAAAGATTACAATGACAAAAATATAGTAGTAGCAACGGGTGCAGCTTTGATGAGTATTACTCATACACTTAAAGTCTTTGCTTTTATGTTTTTTGGATTTGTGTTTTTTGATTATATTGGGGTTTTAGTTGCTATGATTTTAGGCGCTGTTATTGGTAGTTGGACAGGAACAAAACTAAGAGATAAAATAGATGGCAAAAAGTTTATTATGGTTTTAAAAGTTTTATTATCTATATTAGCTATAAAAGTTATTGTTAGTATATTTATTTAAATCTATAAGTCCAAGTCTTTCAAATCCTCCAAGTCTTTCAAATCTTGAAGGTCTTTTTCTTCTTGTATTTTTATAGTGGGCTCTTTTTTTTCTTTTACTTTATCTATTAAGCTATTTTGATTCATATTTGAAAAAGGGCTTTTATTTTTTAGTAAGCCATCATTCTTTCCTCCATGCATATCTATTTTCCCTGAAGTTTTATTTGCGTAGTTATAGTTTGCAAATAAAGAGTTTATTAAAAGTAAAGTGAGTATTAGTAATATTTTCATAATTTATCCTTTAAATAAAATAGTTCAAAACAAAAAGTATACAAACAATTGATATCAAAGTTTGAACTGTAATAATTGATGACATCAAATTAACATTTCCACCTAATTGCCTTGCAAGTATGAAAGATGAGGGTGCAGTAGGAAGTACAGCAAATAGTACTAAGATAGATAACATCATGCCCTCTATTTCAAAAACTCTTCCAAAAATATAAATCAAAACAGGAAAAATAAGGTGTTTACCAATGCTAGAAATAATAACTTCACTTTTTGCGGATTTAATCTCTTTTATTACAAGACCAAAGCCAACTGACAAAAGTCCCATTGGAAGTGCTGCATGACTTAGTATTTCTAAAGTATTATTTAAAACAATTGGAAGATGAAGACCTAGAAAGTTGAGACTCCCTCCGATAATACAAGCTACAATTAGTGGGTTTGTAACAATTGATTTTAGTAGGTAAATAAAATCTAATTTGTCATTTGACATATATAGTGCAAAAATTGTAATACACAATATATTTATAAATGGTATTGCAAATGTAAGGATTATTGCTGCTAAAACTAAACCTTCATTCCCATAAATAGAACCAGATAGAGCTAAAAATACATAGGTATTAAACCTAATAGCTCCTTGAACCATAGAGGTAAATGAGCTTGGCTCTGAGGGTTTTATCTTATTTATAATTATAAGTATAATCATAGTGAAAAATATCGCTAAAATAGCAGAGAAGACAAAACCAAAGCTATTTTGAGAATCAAGAGAAGCAGTTGATAGTTTATAAACTAGAAGTGATGGCATAAGTACATAATACGTTAACTTATCAGCTTGTGGCCAAAACTCATATGAGGGAAACTTTATTCTTTTAAAAAAATAACCAATAAGAATAAGTGAGAAAACAGGAATTAGTGCTGAAAAAATATGTATCATAAAAGATTCTTTTTGTTAAATATAAGTAGAATATTATCATATTACATATAAATTATAAGGAAACCCACTTTTAAGACTCTTAGGCATGTTAGAATTTTTTTTTGCATAAAGGAGAACATCATGTTAGCAGAAATAAATGACTTTTTAAATAGCCTTATTTGGGGAAATATTCTAATATATTTACTTCCAGCACTGGGTCTATTTTTTACAGTTAGTTCAAGATTTGTACAATTTAGATACTTCTTTAAGATGTTTAACATCTTAAGGGATACAGTACATGATAAAGAAGGACATATTAGTTCTTTTCAAGCACTTATGTTAAGTGTAGCAGGTAGAGTTGGTGGTGGAAACATCGCAGGTGTAGCAGTAGCCATTACCTTAGGTGGACCAGGTGCTGTTTTTTGGATGTGGATTATTGGACTAATTGGTATGAGTACTAGTTTCTTTGAATGTTCATTGGCTCAACTTTATAAAGAAAAAGATAGCAAAGACTCTTGTGTTTATAGAGGAGGACCTGCTTATTATGTAACTAAAGCTTTAGGATTAAGATGGGTAGGTATTATTATCTCTGTTTTACTTCTTATTACTTTTGGATTTGCCTTTAATGCAACTCAATCATTTATTATTGCAAGTTCATTTGAAGCCTCTTTTAATACTCCACTTTGGATTACAGGTTCTATTTTAACTGTTATTTTTGGTTTGGCTATTTTTGGTGGTATTAAAAGAATTACAAGGTTTTCAGAAGTTGTTGTTCCTATTATGGCAGTGGGTTATTTATTGATTGCTATTGTTGTTATTGCTTTAAATTATGATCAAATTCCTTCATTGATAAGCATGATTGTATCTGAAGCCTTTACTCCAAGTACTGCAATTAGTGGTGGTATTGGTGCTGTTATTTTACAAGGTGCAAAAAGGGGTATGTTCTCAAACGAAGCAGGTCTAGGTTCTGCTCCAAACGTTGCAGCTGTTGCTTATGTTGCACATCCAGTTCAGCAAGGTATTGTTCAATCATTTTCTGTATTTATTGATACAATTATTTTATGTTCTTGTACAGCATTTATTATTTTGCTATCTGGTGTTTATACTCCAGGTGCAGATGGTGTTCAAGGTGTATTATTGACTCAAAATGCTTTGATTGAGCATATTGGTCCTTTGGGTGGATATTTTGTAACAGTTGCTTTATTACTATTTGGTTTCTCTTCAATGTTATATAACTACTACTTGGCAGAAAATAGTTTAAACTTTTTTAGTAAAGGGAATGTAACACTATTTAATACTTTTAGAGTAGTTTGTATTGCTTTAATTGCTTGGGGAGCCTTTCAAGATTTAGGGTCTATTTTTACATTTGCTGATTTATCTATGGGATTATTAGCTGTTATCAATATGATAGTTATTGCCATTTTATATAAACCTGTATTGAGATTAATCAAAGGGTATGAAAGACAACTTAAAGAGGGTAAAAAACCAGTTTTAAGATATAACGATTATAGTGAGTTTAAAATTGATAAAGAGACTTGGAAAGAGATTGTCGATAATATCAATGACGAAAGAGCAAAAGCAAAAGAGTAAGTATATACTTACTCTTTGATATATATTAGTTAATATTTAACTAATATATATCTTCTAAAAGAGCTATAACAGCTACTCTTTAAGTAAACTTAGACATTATTTTATATAAATTATATACAAAGGATAAAGATGTTCAATAAAGAAGGTATACCTTTTTTTACAATAACTATTCCTTTTTTATGTATTGTTTTTCTGGCTTTCTTTTCAACTTCATATTACTTAAAAACTACACAAGAGAGCTTTGAGTCTGACTTAATACTATTTGAAAAACATAATATACAAAATAGTAATACAACTTTGAAAAATTACTCTTTAATGATAAAAGAGAAAAAAGATAACTTAGAAAAAAAGAATGAGGAATTTATAAACTTCATTTTTATTTTAAGTATTTCAATTATATTTTTTATGGCACTTTTTAGTTTTCTTATGACATCAATTATTAGTGATATTATAAAAAAGTATAAAAAACAAGTCCAATACAAAGAAGATAAACTTCAAAATCTTAACAAAACTCTATATTCAAAAGTAGCTAGAGGAATAGAAGATGGAAAAAGAAAAGACAAAGCAATCCTAGAACAGTCAAGACTAGCAAAAGTAGGTTCTATGATCTCTATGATTGCCCATCAATGGAGACAACCTTTAAGTGAGCTCTCTGGTATTTTGATGGAGTTAGAAACTGCTACAAAGTTTAAAAAAGTTGATGAAAATCATATTTTAAACTCTGTAAATAGAAGTAATGATATGATTGATTTTATGTCAAATACTATAGATGATTTTAGAAACTTTTATAAGCCAGACAAGAAAAAAGAGTATTTTTTCATAAGTGATGCTTGTAAAAAAGCTATTAATCTAGTAGATGCGACACTGCATAATCTATGCATAGAGTTGATATTTGATATAAAAGAAGATAAAGAGATATTTGGATATCCCACAGAATATTCTCAAGTTATATTAAACCTTATAAGCAATGCAAAAGATATATTAGTTGAAAAAGAGATAGTTGAACCTAAAATCCTTATAACTATAGAATCAAAAGGCATGCAAAGTATAGTGACAATAAAAGATAATGCAGGTGGAATAAAAGAAGAAAATTTTGATTTGCTTTTTGACCCTTATTATAGTACCAAAGACTCATCAAAAGGAACAGGGCTTGGACTTTATATATCAAAGCTTATAATTGAGAGAAATATGGGTGGAGAACTTAGTGTTGAAAATGATAAAGATGGGGCAATTTTTAAAATAGTAGTGTTAGGATAAATATGAATAATAATTTAATCGAAGAGTTAAAAGATGTAACAATATTGTGTGTTGAAGATGAAGATGGTATTAGAGAGTTTATTGTAAATACTTTAAAGTACTATTTCAAAGAAGTCTATGAGGCTAAGAATGGCTTAGAAGCATATGAAATATATGAAGAGTACAAACCTAAAATAGTTCTAACAGATATAGAGATGCCAAAGGTGGATGGGATTGAACTTATAAAGAAAATACGTAAAATTGACCTTGATACAATGGTTATTATGTTAACAGCATACTCAAACGAAGAATACCTTATGAATTTGATAAATTTAAATGTTGACCATTTTATTTTAAAACCTCTAAATTCAAAAAAACTAAATGAAGCATTAAATAAATATATAGAAAGAAACTTCTCAGAACAGATACTCTTACATGCTGATTTAAAACTTAACTTATCAAAAAGAGAATTGATTTATAAAGATAATGAAATTATACCTTTGAGAAAAAGAGAACAAGACTTTTTATACCTTTTACATAAAAATAAGAACTCAATCACAAGTTATGAACAAATAGAAGTAGAGTTGTGGCAAGATAAATTTATGACAAGCCATGCTTTAAAATCATTTATAAAAGAGATTAGACATAAAATACCAATAAATATTATAAAAAATATTTCACAAGCAGGTTATATATTAGAAAAAGAGTAAGAATAAAATATATGAGTTCTTGTTATAATATAAAAATTTAATATAAAAGATATAGTATGCAATTTTTAAGAACTCATTGGAATAAACTTTTAATTCTATTTTTATCTATAATCATAATATTTTTTGCTTTTTCATACACCCTTGATGTAAAAGGTAAAGAGTTGGTTGATAACAGTTTTAAAGAGGCTGTTATTGTATTTGGTAGTGCAAAGGCTTTAAATGCAGTGATATCTTTGGCTCAGGGAACTGAACTAGATCTTCCTTTTTTTACAGTTGCTATTGGAGAAGTACTAGATCCTGTAAATGATTTGGTAGAGCAGTTTTCTCTTGTGATGTTAGCTAGTATGGTTTCCCTTGGTATCCAAAAAATCATGATGAATTTTGTTACAAATGATATATATAACTATATTCTCTTTTTTACTGTGATAATTTTGAACTTATGGATGTTTTATAGGTTTTCAAAAGATGAGAGGTTTAGAACACTATTTTTTAAAATCTCTGTCATATTGATTTTTCTACGTTTTGCAGTTCCTCTTATAGGTTTAGTTAATGAGTTTGCTTATAACAGTTTTGTAAAACAAGATTATAATATCTCTCAACTAAATGAAAGTATTGTAAAAGTAAAAGAAGATGTTAATAAAGTTACAAAAAATACAATTGAACAAAAAGAAAATAGTTCATTTTTTAATAAAGTTGCAGAAAAATTTGATTCAGATTATTATTCAAAAAAAGTAGATGAATATAAAAAAGCAGTTGATAGTTCGAGTGAGTATATAGTGGCACTTATTATAGCTTTTGTTTTTCAAACTATACTTTTACCTTTGATTTTTCTTTTTATTCTTTATCATTTTGTACGTGGCATTTTTAATCTGGGTAAATAGATATACAATTATAAAAGTTATTTCCTTAGTAAAAAAGTTATTTTTAATAGAACGAAAGTATTAAAAGGCTAGAATAAAGATAGATATAGATTATAAAATAATGTATAGAAATCTAAAAATAGATTTATTAGGATTTTAATGCAAAATTACAAAATAACAAGCAAAGAAAGTGATTATAAGTTTTCTGATTTGATTGATGTTGCTGAGTTTGAAGAACTTTTAGAGAGTTTTTATAAGGCAACAGGTATTCCTAATGGTATTGTTAACAATGATGGTGAAATAATATCTCAAAAAGGGTGGGTTAGTGCTTGTTCTTTATTTCATAGAATAAATCCAGAGTCAAATCTATGTTGCATAGAGAGTAATCTAAAACTTATGGAAAATATGAATGAAGGAAAGGTAAATCATAATTTATGTAAAAATGGTTTACTTGATTATGTAACACCTCTTATTATTGAAAATAAAATCATTGCAACAATATTTTTAGGTCAAGTTTTAGAAAAAAAACCTAACATGGAGTTTTTTAAAAAGCAAGCTAAAAAATACAATTATGATGAAGAAAAATATTTGGAAGCCATAAGCCATGTGCCAATTGTTTCAAAAAAACAGATGAAATATCTTATGGATTGTATAGTAAGAATTGCAAAAATGTTGTCAAAAAGTGGTTTGTCAAAATTACGTGAGAAAAATTTGCAGGATAGTTTAGATAAAAGTACTAAACAAAAAATAGAATTAAAAGATATTTTGGAGTTTTCTCCTATTGGCATAGTATGGTCTGATGTTAGTGGCAAAATAGAGTATGTCAATAAACAATTTTCAAATTTATTTGGATATGAACTCAATGACTTAGATAATATAAATGAGTGGTATCAAAAAGCTTTTCCAGATAAAGAGTATCGAGATGAAGTTATCTTGCCTTGGGGTAAAAAGGTTGTTCTCTCCAAAAAAGAAGGAACCCCAGTTCCTGAATTAGAGACTACAGTAAGATGTAAAGATGGAAGTGAACGTAGAGTACTGATTAGTATATCTTGGGTTGGAGAAAAACGTCTAGCTAATTTTAGTGATATTACAGAACATTGGAAAAGTGAACTTCGAAATATTGCCCATGATAATATGTTGGATATGGTAGCAAAGGGTTCACAATTGTCTGATATTCTTTATAATATTGTGCAAACAATAGAATCAGAAGATAGTAAATCAATTTGCAGTATTTTATTGTTAGATGAAGAAAAAAAGCATTTACTAATTGGTGCTTCAATAAAACTGCCTGAGTTTTATAATGAAGCAATTAATGGTTTGGAAATAGGTATGGGTGTAGGTTCTTGTGGAACAGCTGCATATCTTGGTAAACGTGTAATTGTTGAAGATATAATGACTCATAAATATTGGAAACCTTATACCTCTTTAGCTAAAAAAGCAGGATTAGGAGCATGTTGGTCTGAACCCATAATTTGTTCTAGTGGAAAGGTATTGGGTACTTTTGCAATATATCATGAAAAACCAACTAAACCAAGTATAAGTGATATAGAGAGAATAAGTTTTGCAGCAAACTTAGCTGGTATTGCTATAGAAAATAGAAATGCAAGGATGGAGTTAGAACATCGTGCATACTCTGATTATCTTACAAACCTACCAAATAGAAGATACTTTATAGAGCATTCAGAACTAGAATTATCTCGATATCACAGATATGGTGGTGAGCTTTCTATTGTGATGTTTGATATAGATTTTTTCAAAAATCTTAATGACACATATGGTCATAGTATTGGTGATTTGGTATTACAAAAAATTTCTGATATAAGTCGTGGTATTTTACGTGATATTGATATTATTGGACGTATAGGTGGGGAAGAGTTCGCTATTTTATTACCCCAAACAAATATTAATGAAGCAATAAATGTTGCTGAACGTTTACGTATAGAAATCTCAAAGGGAAAAATATCTTTTGGTAGTGAAATCTTATCTGAATTTACAGCCTCTTTTGGAGTATCTGATGCCCAAGATTGTGCAAATATGGATAAGTTGTTAAGTCAAGCAGATTTGGCTTTATATGAAGCTAAAAAAAGTGGACGAAATAGAGTTTGTATTTATAAAGAAGTAGATGAATAAAAAAAGATTAATTCATAAGAATATAAGAGAAGCAAATATAAATGATATAGATGATTTAAGTAAATTATCAAATAGTTTATTAGCTTTTCTCTTTGAACAAACTCCTCCAAAGTGGTTTGTAGATGAATTATCAACTAAAGCTTTTGAAAAGAGAGTTTTAGGTGAAGTATATGAAGATTTTGTATATATAAAAGATGAAAAAATAGTAGGACTACTTACTATAAAAGACAAAAATCAGATTTTTCATCTTTTTGTTGATTCAAAATATCACAAAGGTGGTATTGCAAAAAAGCTTTGGGAGTTTACCAAAGCAAATTATGAAATTAAAAATATGAAAGTAAATGCATCTTTATACGCTATAAAAGTATATGAGTCTTTTGGTTTTATAAAAGAGGGTAAACAAAAAGAATTTAAAGGATTGAAATATCAGCCGATGATTTACAAAGGATAATTACTTTTTATCAAAGACTCCCTCTAGTTTTTTATTGCATTTTGGACAAGATTCATTTATAAGATTATTTTTTGTAACTTGAAAATATTTTCTTTCAATCAATGAAGTTCCACATGAAGTGCACTTTGTATTGTTTTCATATTGTACATTTCCCACATATACATATTCTAAACCTACACTTTTGCCAATCTCATAAGCACGGCTAAGGCTTTGTAAGGATGTTGAAGGAAGATTTAATTCTTTATAATCAGCATGAAAAGCAGATATATGCCAAGGAGTAAAAGTACCTAATTCATTGGCAATAAATGAAGCTATTTTTAAAAGCTCTTCCTCACTATCATTTTGGGTGGGAACAATCAAAGTTGTAATTTCTATCCAGAGATTGTTTTTTCTAAAATGTTTTAGGTTTTCAAGATTTTTCTTTAAATTTCCACCCAAGTTATGTTTATAATATTTTTCATCAAATGATTTTAAATCAATATTTATAGCATCTATTACACCAACCATATCATCTATAACTTCTTTTGATTCATATCCATTACTTACAAATATATTTTTAAGACTAAGCTTTTTAGCTTCTAGTGCAATATCTTTTGCGTAAGGGTAAAATATAGTTGGTTCATTATATGTATATGAGATAGACTGACAAGCATTTTCTTGTGCCAAGGAAGCAATTAGTCTTGGCTCGAAGTATTTACTTTTATCTATATTATGTTCTTGTGATATTTGCCAATTTTGACAGAAACTACAATGAAAGTTACATCCCACTGTTCCTAATGAAAAAGATTTAGATGAAGGTAAAAAGTGATATAGAGGTTTTTTCTCAATAGGGTCTATATTAATTGCTGATGGATAACCATAAACTAAGTTTTTAATTTGAGAACCAATATTTTGATTGACCCCGCAAACTCCAGTTTGGCTGTTCTTTAATTTACAATAATATTGGCACAATAAACACACTAATCTATTTTTGTCTTTTTTGTAATAGTTCATTCTATACCTTTATATATCTAAATTGTACAATTTTTATTGATTTAAAACAAACATATAAAATGTTAATCTAAATCAAGATAAAATGTTCAAAATATAATAATTTAAAGAGTTAAGATGAAATATAAAATTTTTGTAGACGGTCAGTTTGGAACAACTGGATTAAAAATCAATGAAATGTTAAAGAATAGAAGTGAGTTAGAACTTTTAACTATAAGTGAAGAAGATAAAAAAGATATTGAGATAAAGAAAAAGTTTTTAAATGAAGCTGATTTAGTCTTTTTATGTCTGCCAGATGCTGCTTCAAAAGAGTCAGTGGCACTTATAACAAATGAAAATACAAAAGTTATAGATGCAAGTACAGCTCACAGAACAAACCCAGAGTGGACTTATGGAATAGCTGAATTA
Source organism: Arcobacter denitrificans (SeqCode) (assembly GCF_048571185.1). Taxonomy (GTDB): domain Bacteria; phylum Campylobacterota; class Campylobacteria; order Campylobacterales; family Arcobacteraceae; genus Arcobacter; species Arcobacter denitrificans. The sequence goes on from NZ_CP182350.1 coordinate 2,314,380, forward strand.
ACTATAACACAAAGAGAAAATATAAAAAACTCTAAGAGAGTTTGTGTGCCTGGTTGTCATGCGAGTGGATTTATTATGGCTATGAAACCTTTGATAGAAAATAGTATTGTTTCACCAAAAGATAAGATTGTATGTCACTCTATTACAGGATATAGTGGAGGAGGAAAAGGTTTAATTGATGCCTATGAAGATTCTGAAAATGAAGGAAAATTTATAAGTCAAAGACCTTATGCTTTAGGTCTAAGCCATAAGCACTTGCCTGAGATAAAACATGTTTTAGGATTGAAACATGCCCCATTTTTCACGCCAAGTGTTGGAAACTTCAAGCAGGGTATGCTTGTAATGTCATACTTAGTAAAGAGTGAATTTTTAAATAAAAAGATTACAAGAAAAGAAGTATTATCAATATATAAAGATTACTACAAAGATGAACAGTTTGTTAAAATCATCGAAGATGATATTGCATATCTTGATGATGGCTTCTTAGATGCAATGAATTGTAACAACACAAATAGAATCGAAATATCTGTTTATGAAAGTGAAGATTATATGCTTGTTATTTCAAGACTTGATAATCTTGGAAAAGGAGCCTCTGGAGCTGCTGTTCAAAACATGAATATCATGTTAGGTCTTGATGAAAAACTGGGACTAAAAATATAATATTTGACATTGTTAAGTTAATATCTTACAATTCCAAAAAAATTTAAAAGGAAATAGATGAGCCAATTACCAAATTGCCCAAAATGTGGAAGTGAGTATACTTATGAAGATGGAAGTTTATTAGTATGTCCAGAGTGTGCACATGAATGGTCAGCAAATGATGTAGAGTCAGAAGAAGATGTATTAGTAGTAAAAGATGCTAATGGTACAATTTTAAGTGATGGAGATGATGTAACAGTTATAAAAGACTTAAAAGTAAAAGGAAGCTCATCTGGTATCAAAGTTGGTACTAAAATCAAGGGTATTAGACTTGTTGAAGGAAATGATGGTCATAACATCGACTGTAAAGTGCCAGGTGTTGGTGCTATTAAACTTAAACAAGAGTTTGTAAAAAAACAATAATTAAATCCTTCTTATAAAGAGAGAAATGAATATTTACTCTCTTTATACTTAGTCACTTAAAAATCTCTCAAAAAAATTAATTTATTTCCACAATATCACTATTTATTCACTACTTTTTTATTATTTTTAAATAGAATTTTTAAATAAAAGAAAGAGGTAATTTTGGATAATTCAAATTATTTAGTAAATGAAGATAAATATCATAATTATGAAAAAGCTAAGTTGATAAAAATATCACCAAAGATTTTTTTAGAAAATAAAGATTTTGATTATTTAATTTATGAAGAAGATACAGATGGACTTTTCAAAAAATTTTTAGATTTTAAAAATGAATGTGATAGAACAAAAATAAATAGTGTAGAAAAAAATAATATTCAAGATCTTTATATTAAACATGAAGACTTTGATAAATATTCAAAAGATATAAGTAAATACATCTCAAATATTCTTAATAATAAAGATAATTCTCTTTTAATAAAATCTGAGTCTATACACGAACTAGCAAACGATACTATGTATGAACTATTGACTGGTGAAATTACAAAAAATAAGATAAATCATGTATCTGAAATTGTTAATAGCAGTGTTGAATTTATATTAAATGATCCAAATGCTATGCAATCAATGATTGAAGTTACAACACATGATTATTATACTTATACTCATTCTGTTGATGTATCAACATATGCACTAGCATTTGGTGCTTATTTAGGATTAAATGAGAATCAATTGAGATTTTTAGGTAAAGGAGCTATGTTACATGACATTGGCAAGAAAAAAGTTCCTTTAGAAATTATAAATAAAAATGGAAAATTAACAAAAGAAGAGTTTTCTATTATGAAAAAACACCCATCTTATGGTGTTGATATTCTTGAGAGTTTAGGTGAAAATGATAATAACTTATTGGCGATTGTAGAGGAACATCATGAAAAATTTGATGGAAGTGGATACCCAAAAGGCTTAAAAGGAAATGAGATACATCCCTTCTCTCAAATTGTAGCTATTTGTGATATTTTCAATGCACTTACAACAAAAAGGTCATATAAAGAGCCTATGTCATCTTTTGATGCAATTAAAATTATGTATGAACTTATGAGAAATGAATTAAATTTAAAATTATTATCTCAATTTATTCAATTTTTAAAAAAATAATTAGGAAAAAGGAGTTAAGTTTGAATGTTAAAAGAATAATTGATATTATAAATAACGATGATAAATTTAATTTAAAATCTAATTTAGACTATATTGATCTTGTAAATATTTTTATTAGATTAGATATAATTTGTCCAAATGAAAATCATTGGTTTAATATGTGGGAAGATTTGAGAAAACATTCTTTAGATAAAGAATGTTTACCTATAGCTTATGTATCTACTTCTTGGCATTATACAACTGATAAAGAGAAGCGAAAAAGATTTTTTGAACATCTTCAATTTGCAGAAGAAAAAAATGTTCTTGAAAAAGTTATTGATTATCTTTTTAATCTTGGTATTGATGATTTTAATACAGAATTAAATTTATATTTTTAAAATTATTTATAAAGAAGGGTTGTTATTGATTAGATTTTTATTAGTAGTTTTAATTTTATCTAATTATCTTTTTTCTGATTCTATAAAAGTAAATCTTCACTGGAAACACCAGTTTGAATTTGCTGGATTTTATGCGGCAATAGAAAAAGGCTACTATAAGGATGTAGGTTTAGATGTGGAGCTTTTTCAAAAAGATATCTCCCAATCTCTTGGAGAAAAATGTCTTAAAGGAGAGGTACAGTTTTTTACCTCTTATAATAGTGTGATACGGGATATTCAAAATGGAAAACAGTATCAACTTGTAGCAAACTATCTTAAAAGATCCCCTTTGGCATTGGCTGTAAAAAAAGATATTTTAGTTCCAAAGGATCTTAAAAATAAAACTATTATGGCAACAAAAGAGGAGATGCAAAGTGCCAATTTTAGGAAAATGTTTTTAGAAAATGGTATAAAAAAAGATGACTATAAGCTTGTAGCAAATTCTTTGGACTTAGAGGAGTTTAGATTAGGCAGGGCAGATGCAATATCCATATATCTTACCAATGAGCCTTATTTCCTACGAAAACATAAAACACCTTTTGTGATAATGGATCCTTCCCATTATGGAGGTGACTTACTTTATGATGAAAACTTATTAACTTCAAAAGAATATGCAAAAAAGCATCCTGATATTGTTAGAAAATTTGTAAATGCTACAAATAAAGGTTGGCAATATGCTCTACAAAATAAAGAAGAGATTGTAAATCTTATCTTAGAAAAATACAACACACAGAAAAAAAGTAAAGAGCATCTTCTTTTTGAAGCAGATGAAATAGAAAAGTTGATGGAACCAGATGCTTATGCGATTGGGAGTATTGATTTTAATAGGATAAAGAAAATTGAAGAGCTTTATATTAAGCTTGGAGATGCAAAAAAGTATATAGAACCAGAAGAGTTTGTATGGGAACCAAAAGATTTTTATAAAAAAGTATTATTAACGCAAAAAGAAAAAGAATTTATAAAAAAACATCCTAGTATAACGTTTGGTATTGATTCTAAATGGCCACCATATATTATTATAGATAAAAATGGTAGGCAAAGTGGTTATGAAATAGAGATGCTAAAAAAAATCAATGAATTAACAGGACTAAATATTCACCTTAAGACAGGACAATGGAGTGATATGTTAGAAGAAGCAAAATCCCACAAGATTGCTGGTGTGACTACCTCTGTTTATCATAAAGAACGAGAGAAAGATTTTATTTTTAGTAATCCTTATAATTTAGTACGATATATGATTGTAACAGCACCTGGAAATCCTTATAATTTTAAACAGCCTAAGGAACTTAAAGGGATGGACATAGCTGTAGAAAAAGGTAATCTTGTCATAATTAAGATAGCACGTAATTTAAGTGGGAAAGATTTAACTTTTTCAAATAGTCGCCCAGAAGCTTTTGATATGGTGGCTAGAGATGAAGTTCAGGCAACTATTGCTTCTGAGGATATTTGGTATTGGATTAGTAAAAATGATTATCGTAATGTTCTTCCTGCATTTACCTTACCTGATAAAATTGAGTTACGTTATTCTATTCGTAAAGATTGGTTGGAACTAAAATCAATACTTGATAAAGCTATTAAAGCTATTCCAGAAGAAGAAAAAATTGCTTTAAAAAATAAATGGCTCTTAATTAAAGATTCAAATATGAATAGGAGCGTTAATCTTACATCAAAAGAAAAAGAATTTTTAGATAATCATCCAATTATAAAAGTGAGTAGTGAGTACGACTGGCCGCCACTAGACTATCACGATGAAGATGATAGACCAGCAGGATATAGTATAGATTATCTTACATTAATTGCAAAAAAGCTTGGTATAAAAATAGAGTTTGTTTCTGATAAGTGGAGTACTCTTGTAGAGAAATTTAATACTCGCCAAATTGATATTATTCATTCTCTTGCTAGTACACCTGAAAGAGAAAAGCTTGGATGGTATATCCCTTTTTTAAAGTTGCCTGTGCATTTTGTGATAAGAGATGGTGCTTCTGAACCTCAAACTATAAAAGATATGTATGGAAAAACTGCTGTTTATTTTAAAGGATGGCAGACAAGTCAAGCATTGAAGAAAAAACATCCTCAACTAAAATTTTATGAAGTTGATACAACCTTGGAAGGTTATCATGCTCTCGCACTTGGAAAAGCAGACTTTTTGATTGATCAACGTCCAGCAGCATATTATATGATACAAAAAAACAGGCTTTATAACCTTAAGATTGCTGGAATCTATCATGAAGAATCTGAAACAGGTTTACATATTGCAGTACGTAAAGATTGGCCAGAATTGAATAGTATTATAAAAAAGACTATGGATTCAATTTCCTTAGAAGAGATACATAGAGTAAATAAAAAATGGCATATAGGCAATGATAAACCTGAGTTTCTTTCATTGAAAGAGCAAGAATGGTTGAAAAAATATGGAGCTTTAAAACTGTGTATCGATCCAAATTGGGAGCCACTTGAGTATATTGATGAAAATGGGATACATGCAGGTATAAGTTCTGAGTTTATGAAGATACTGACGCAAAAGATTGGACAAAAGGCAGTTCTTTATCCTACAAAAAATTGGCAGGAGGCATTAGATGCTGCACAAGAGGGTAGATGTGATATCCTGCCCATGATTGCTAAAACACCAAGTCGTGAAAAATATCTAAATTTTACTACACCACATTTTTCTTCTAAAAATGTTATCGTAACTCGAGAAGATGTTTCCTATATAGAGGATATCTCAAAATTAGAAAATGAAATTTTTGGTGTAGTTAAAGACTATGCTATAACAGAGTTAATAAAACAAAAATATCCAAAAATCAAACTTTTAGAGGTTGACTCCGTAGAAGATGGTTTACAACAAGTTGATGAAAAGAAGATTTTTGGTTTTATAGACACTGTGCCAACAGTTGCGTGGCATATTAAAAATATGGGACTTATCCAACTTAAAATTTCAGGGGATACTGGTATCCCTTTAAAGCTTGGTTTTGGTGTAAAAAAGGATTATCCAGAACTTTATAGTATAGTACAAAAAGCAGTTGATACCATAACTCAAAATGAAAAAGATGCTATTGTAAATCATTATGTAAATGTACGATATGAAAAAGGGTTTGATTATACATTTTTTTATAAAATTTCAGGGATTATTTTATTTGTATTTTTATTTATTTTTTACCATATAATACAAAAAGAGAAACTTAATAAAGCGCTAAGAGAAAAAGTAAGAGAGGAACTTGAAAAATCAAGACAAAAAGACAATATGATATTTCATCAAAATAAACTTATATCTATGGGAGAGATGATTGAAAATATTGCCCATCAATGGAGACAACCACTTTCACAAATCAATGCTTCAGTATTAGTTATCGATGATAAAATAGCTGAAAAAAGGATTGATTCTAAGGGTATAGAAAAAGAGCTTAATGATATTGAGAATATGACAAAATATATGTCTCACACAATCGATGATTTTAGGAATTTGTTATCACAAGAAAAAAATATTGAAATATTTACATTAAATGATATTCTAGAAAAAACATTTATGATAATTGAATCTTCACTTAAATACCATAACATTGCTATTGAAGAAAATGTACGAGATAACTTTAAAATTTCAGGGTATAAAAGTGAATTGATGCAAGTATTATTGGTAATATTAAATAATGCAAAAGATATTTTGATTGAAAATAAAGTAAAACTTCCTAAAATAATGATTAGTATTTATTCTAAAAATGAGTTAATGAATATTAAAATATCGGATAATGGTGGTGGAGTGGTTCAGGAAAATTTACAAAAAATATTTGAGCCATATTTTACTACAAAATACAAAACACAAGGGACAGGTTTGGGATTATATATATCAAAAGTAATTATAGAGCAAGGGATGAATGGAAAACTAGAAGTTGAAAATAATAAAACTGGTGCTTGCTTTACTATAAGTTTAAATAGGGCAGAAGATGAGTAGTAATGAAAAAAGAAATTATAGTGTACTTTTTGTAGAAGATGAAGATGAGATTAGATTAAAATATTTAAAACATATTGAAAAACTATTTGAAACTGTTTATGAAGCAAAAGATGGAGAAGAAGCATATAAAATATATCTTGATAAAAAGCCTAATATTATGATTATAGATATTAACTTACCAAAACTAAATGGGATAGAACTCTTACAAAAAATTAGAAAAAAAGATTATACAACAAAAGCTATAATGCTAACTGCTTATTCAAGTAAAGAGTATTTATTAAGTGCAACTGAATTGATGCTTACAAAATATTTAGTAAAACCAATAACAAGAATAGAACTAAAAGATGCCTTAACTTTAGTTATTAAGGAACTTGATAAGTTTGATATTATTGAAAAAAAAACTATTTATCTTAAAGAAAATTATTATTGGAATTTAGAAAACAATGAATTATATAATGCTGAAAATCAATTAGTACCTTTAACTCAAAATGAGACAAAAATATCAGAAATATTATTTAATAATATCAATAGAACAATGACTTTTGATGATATTATTTTCTATGTCTGGGAGGATAGTTTTAATAAGGATTTTGAAAGTAATTTAAAAACTACAATTAAAAACCTTAGAAAAAAGCTCCCCAAAGATACAATAAAAAATATATTTGGGATAGGCTATAGGGTTGAATAATTTTAATAAATTATTTGACTCATATAAAAACAGTTTAACTATTAGTCAATTACTCTTATAAAAATATGTACGTTTCTATTTTTGTTAAATGGTATCTCATTTAACTCAAGATAATCTAATGATTTCATTAGCTTTCCATATTTATCATAGCCATATGTTCTTGGATCAAAAGAAGGGTAGTTTTTATTTATATGTTTAACTACTGCTGATAAATTTGCCCAGTCATCATCATCTGATACAGCAATTACTGCTTTTGTGATTATATCTTTTAATCTATTTTGTTCATTATTTGTTTGGGTTATCTCTTTTATCTCTCGTAAGTTTTCAGTATATACAAACTTGTCACAAGCAGATATAAAAGCTTCTGGTGTTTTTTGTTCACCAAAACCATATACTTTAAGTCCTGATTCTCTAATTCTTGTAGCCAATCTTGTAAAGTCACTATCAGAAGAGACTATACAAAATCCATCAAGACTATTTTCATGTAAAATATCCATAGCATCTATTATAAGTGAAGAGTCCGTTGCATTTTTCCCATTTGTATAACTAAACTGTTGAATAGGTTGTATTGCATGGGTATGTAGATGTTCTTTCCAACTTTTAAGTTGAGTCGTAGTCCAGTCTCCATATGCTCTTTTTATATTTGTTATTCCAAATTTTGCTATCTCTTCTAATAACTCAGAGATAACAGAAGCTTGTGCGTTATCTGCATCAATTAGGACTGCTAGTTTTTCTGTACTCATTTCAATCATTTATTAAATCCTTTATAGTAAATAAGATTATATCCAATAACTAGGCAATTTTATTTAATACTGCTTTTTCTTCAATAGTAACATAAGGATGAGGATACTCCACTTTTCTATTCTGAAAGGCGAGTATGGATTTGTTTAAAATAATTCCAGAGTCAATATTGATTGCTTGTCGAATGGTTTCATCTTCTTGCCAAGCTTTATGTCCTGCTAGTACTGTTTTTAAATATACAATTAAAGCAGCAGAAATAGAGCGAGTAGCACTCTCCCAAAGATAACTAGGAGTATGGTCAACAGCATAATAATCTATGGTACCGTGTTTAAACATAGGTTCTTTAAAGGTAGTAGGTTTTGCAAAAAAGAATCCCATGCCTTCATCACAACTCACATCAATGATTAGACTATTGGGTTTAAGAGAAGCTTTCTCTTCTTCTATAACAAAATTGGTAGGACTGGCTGTATCTTGGAAAACACCATTTACTATGATATCTGCTTCTGAAATGAATTCTGAAAGTGGGTGAACTCTTCCATCATGTTCAATAACTACCATACGCGCTTCATCATCTTTGCCTTCTTGAACTCTCACATAGTGACAATCAAGAACCTCTTCTCTTACTTCATGATCTGGTCGTTGAATACAGATAGTAATATCTCTAAATCCATGAGCTTTTAAGGCATAAATAGCGCCACGACTAACTGCACCAAAACCAAAGATGACGATTTTACGCTGATTGCCATAATGTCCATCGATACCTTTAAGTTGCAGGGCATGTATAACTGCACAATATCCTGCCATCTCATTGTTTTTATAAAAGGTGTGTCGTCCTATTTGTCCCTCTGGAGACCAAACAAACATATCTTCAAAAGCGATAAGGGTCTGTTTTCGTCTGATAGCTGCCTGTGTTATATCTTCTTGTTGTACACAATGGACATATCCCCAAAGAGTTCCTCCCTCTTTGAGCTCTTCTAAATCTTCCAATACGGGTTTATTGATAATAACTGCACCAATATTTGCCAAAAGATTATGTCGCGTGTCAATGCCACCGCTTAAGGCTGCAATCTCTTTATCTGATATACCAAAAGGTTTTCCATAGCCCTCTTCAAATATCAATTGCTTACGCAAAGCTTCTGGAATACGAGAAAGGTGTTTGGGATGGATAGGTAACCTTCTTTCATCTATTTTTTTTGAAGTTCCAATAACTCCCATTTTTAATCTGTTCATCTTTTTATTTCCTTTAAAAAAATTCAATAAGTATGACGTTATGGACGAAGAAGTAGTTTCGAAAATAGGTCTGTTTATTTATATATTGCTCTGTTTAAAATGCAAAAGAGTTTTCACTCTATACAAATATCGGGGTATCAAACCTAAGAAGCGAGTTTTGAGTATTGTAATACGCGTTTATGCTTACACTCTATCTGAATAAACGGTTTAAAGCAAACGGTTAATTATAAGTATTTTAAAATGCTATAATTTCATGAATATTATAAATAGGATAAAAAACTCAATGCTAACTTCAAAAGAAGAGCTTATTTTCTTGACTCAATTAAGAGAAGTATGTAAACAGTACCACGATTTTTCAGATGATGCATTTGAAGCATTTAAACAAATATGTTTTATAAAAGAGGTGAAAAAAGCTGAGGTTTTACAAGATGTTTACTCCCCTGCTAAATATATCTATTTTATTTGTAAAGGGGTTTTAAGAACATACTTTTTAAATGAAGAGGGTGCAATTTATACTAAAAATCTATTTAGTGAAAACTATTTTTCTGCTTCAAAAGTTTCACTGCTAACTCAAGAGGATTCTTACCTTTGTATTGATGCACTGGAAGATTGCACTATTATTTATATTGATTTTGAAGAGTACAAAGATTTAATAAAAACAAATGACGAATTCAAATCTTTTTATATTGCTTATTTAGAAAAAAACTGGGTAATCGTAAAAGAGAAAAATGAAATCTCCCTCATACTAGATGATGCAAGTATTCGATATAAAAACTTCATTAAAAACAATCCTAATATTGAAAACAGAATTTCCCTACAGCATATAGCAAATCATCTTGGCATAAGCCCTACACAGTTAAGTCGTATTCGAAAAAAGTTAAAAGAGAATTAGAAATTTTATAAATTCTATAAAATCAACATATGTAAAGGACAAAGGATTTTTTTTTGATTATTATTTTAGGATATATTTTCTAAAGGATTATTTTGATAAATAAAATAAAAGCTCATCTTTTACTCTTGCTTGCTACATTTTTAGTAGCTGGTTCGTTCATAGCATCACAAGAACTATCTGGTGTAATTGATCCCATATCTTTGACTCTTTGTCGATTTGTTTTTGCTACACTATTTTTATCTCCATTGATTATAATAAATAAAAAATATCGTAGTAAGGTATTATCTACTCTTCCTAGGGGTATGATTATAGGTTTTTTTTATTCCCTTTATTTTATAGGATTATTCAAAGCTTTAGAGAGTACAACTGCCTTAAATACAGGGACACTTTTTACTCTCGTACCACTACTTACAGCAATATTTGCAATCTTTTTATTAAAACAAAGAATAGCCTTTATTAACTTGATAACTTATGTTTTAGGTATTGTTGGAACATGTATAGTTGTATTTAAAGGTGATTTAGAACTATTTATAAAGTTTCAATTAAATCAAGGGGATATTATATTTCTATTTGCCATTATTTCTATGGCTTTATACTCTATTTGTACAAAATTATTGCACAAAGAAGGGGATGAGCTTATTGTTTTAGTCTTTGTAACTTTGTTTAGTGGAATTATTTGGATGTCCATATCATTATTATTTATGGATATATCTTTACAATGGGATAAAATATCAGGTGACTTGCTTTATTATATGCTTTACTTAATAGTAGGAGCAACATTAGCCACTGTATATTTATACCAACAAGCATCAATAAACTTGGGTCCTAAAAAAGTCATGGCCTATGTTTATATAAGTCCAGCTTGTATTGCCTTATTGATGTTTATAATTGATGGACAAACTATTGGCTTAAATGTCTTTATAGGTATTGTTATATCTTCTATAGCTACTGTTATTCTTTTATCTAAAGAGTAGTTTTTATAATATTAATTATTATATTGAGATGTTCTTAGTTTTTTTATTAGTTTTGGTTGATTTTATGACTTATTAATAGTAGAATTTCCTTATAATTAAATATTAGAAAATAAAAACACACTTTTTGCATACTTATTTAGTATAGTATTACATTAGTATAATTCAGATAAAAGAGAGCAAATGGAAACTTCATATAGAATAGAAAAAGACTTTTTAGGTGAGAAAAAAATAGAAAAAGATTGTTATTATGGAATACAGACTTTAAGAGCAAGTGAGAATTTTGATATTACTCATACAAGCTTGTCTTTATTTCCAACTTTCATAAAA